>DASTOH010000107.1:0-17867 GCA_035720235.1 Anaerolineales bacterium
GAAGGCAAACCGGCTATCCTCTTTTTGGATCTAAACACAAGCAAAACCTATACGTATTTCCGAGAAGTAGGAGAGCAGGCCCTTGAATTTAGGTCGGCTGGCATCAACGCCGTGTCTGATCTGCAAACCAACAGCCTCTGGGATATCCGTTCGGGAAATTCCCTTCAGGGATCATTCATAGCGGCAAGCCTTGTACCTACCATCTATTCAGCGGAAACAATGTTCTCATATTTCCGTGCCAGTCCGTATCCAGATCCTTTGCTCGCGATGTGGCAAAGATTTGCTTCCAATATATACATAACAATTGCGGAGAAAGGTTATGGACAAATTGCAGAGGATACACATTTCCCCCCGTTGTATCCTGCTTTAATGCATCTTTTGAGCTTTGTATTTGGGGACGCTTTTCTGGCAGGATTGTTTCTTTCACACGCAGCCATACTCTATTCGCTCAAACTGTTACATGAGATATTTTCCCAGTGGAGCGATCCGTCTTCCAGCAAACGGGCCATCGCTGGTCTGCTGCTGTTTCCCGTTTCCTTTTTCTTTTTCAGCATTTATTCAGAGTCGCTGTTTCTGATGTCAGTCCTGCCTTCGATGCGCGCCATGTCATCCCATTCGTGGATATGGGCAGGCTTTTGGATGTTTTGCGCCATTCTCACCCGCCTGACCGGCGTGGCGCTGCTCACTGCGATGCTCTATCTGATGTGGAAGGATCGTCCTTTATTAGGAGCACTGAAGCATTGGATCGGTTTATCCCTGCCTGGCTTATCAGTCTTATTGTATCTCTATGTTCGGATAGCACATCTGTTACAACGTGCGCTTCCATTTTCCGAGCCCTCCTGGTATGCACGACTCGTACCACCCTGGGAGTCTTATTTGCATGCGCTGAAAATTATGTTTTCCGGGCACTCCAATTACATAGATCTTCTAAATCTCGCTACAGCAACCCAGCTTTTGGCTTTGTTCCTATGGGGATGGAAAAAAATTCCCATGGAATACAACCTATACTCCGCATTCACCTTGCTGATTCTGTTTAGTCGGGTGGTGGAAACAAAAGCCTACAACTCCATGTTGCGGTTTTCATTAACGCGTTTTCCTTTGTTCTTCATCCTGAGATTGGCAGGCAAAGACGCTCAGTATCAAAGAATTATTACCTCTAGCGTTGCCTGTTTAAACCTGTTCTTAAGCGCAAAGTTTTTTGGCTGGGGCTGGGTGGCATGAAAATCATCCAATTTTTCATGCCGCGGATTGAGTACGTCTTGTTCGCGGCTATGCTTTGGGGAATTGCATCCACCGGTCCGCTCCTGCTTAATTCGGATGGAGATCTGCCGCGTCATCTCCTCGTTGGGAAGTTGATCCGAGCGACGCATGAAATTCACTTAACTGACATTTTTTCCTATCGCACAGAAGGTGTGCCGAGCATACCACATGAGTGGCTGGCGCAGGTCATCCTTTCGGGTTTCTATGATGCTTTAGATCTCGGTGGCATTGTTTTGTTTGCAGCACTGATTGTGACAGTAACATGGGCTTTTATCTATTACGAATCGTTGAAACAATCCGGAAGTCTGTCTACAGCACTGATCTTTACCGGTCTGGGAGTGGGAGCAAGCCTGATCCATATCCTGCCGCGCCCACATTTGTTTAGCCACCTTTTCACGGCCCTGTGGATTCTGACCCTACAACAAATCCAAAAAGACAAGCCACAAAGATGGTGGATATTGCCAGTCCTCATGTTGGCGTGGGTGAATCTGCATGGAATGTTCGTGCTAGGCATTGTCATTTGGATCATCTATCTGGCTGGTAGTCTGTTCGAGAATTCATCCCGATCATGGATGAGCGACCCGGGTACGAAATCCATGCTGATGGGTGGAGCTCTGTCATTCGTGGCGACCTTCCTATCGCCTTCAGGCCTCAAAATCTGGGAGGCAATTGCCTCACTGGGCGGCAATGCCTACATCAAATCCAGGATCCCCGAATACCAATCCCCTAATTTCCAGATGGCAGAGACCTGGCC
Organism: Anaerolineales bacterium; assembly: GCA_035720235.1. Classification (GTDB taxonomy): domain Bacteria; phylum Chloroflexota; class Anaerolineae; order Anaerolineales; family Villigracilaceae; genus Defluviilinea. The sequence continues at coordinate 2,015 of DASTOH010000107.1, forward strand.
CTTCATTTTGCTTCTATTGTTCTGCATCGCCAGCTTTGCACGTTCCACTCGGAAGATCGAATGGACACATGTTTTTCTGGTCACGGCTTTTGCAGGAATTGCCTTATATTCCAGCAGAATGTTGCCGCTATTCGCCATTGTCGCAGTGCCTGTCCTAGCAAAATCATTTTCGGAATGGTTAAAGGAAGATTTTCCGAATAACCGATTCCTGGCAATGGAAGCGAACATTAGCACAATCAATCGTTCATCTAATGGCTGGATCTGGGTCGTTGTGGTCGTCCTAGCTGTGATTCTTCTTTTTAGATCGAATATAGCCATTGACCCCGGTAACAAAGGAAATGTATTCGATCCGAACTTCTTCCCGGTGGAGGCCGTGAACTGGCTGGACTCTCATCCACAAAGTGGCCACATGTTCAATGAGTTTGACTGGGGTGGATATATACTCTTAAAGTTGTGGCCAACTTATCCCATCTTCATGGATGGTCATACCCATATTTACGGAGAGGCCCTGACGCGTGAATATGAAAAGGTCATCACCCTAAGCAAAGGTTGGGAGGGCATCTTCAAGAAGTATCAAATCGAATGGGCAATTGTGCGCGCAGATTCCAAAGTTGCCAACGCCTTGCAAAACGATCTCGGCTGGAAAATCATTTACAGAGACAATACCACCGTAATCGTACGTTATCAATAAATCAAAACCGGCCAAATGAAACCCCACCGGGTCTAATGTTATGTTAACGTGAATCATGGATAAGCGCGGGGCAAGTTGATTGCAGATCGTGGCTATAGCTCTCAGCCATTAGTAGTATGCAGACAATTTCTCAAGCAGGAAATGACTCAATCGTTTGAATCGGTTTCCATCCTGGGTGAGGCGAAGATCACGGTGATAAAGATTCACGACGGAGAATAGTCGCCGTATCGTCTTCATAAATCACAAGCCATCCATCATCCTGATTCCGTTTCAACTGCCTTGCCAGATTTCCCTTGGTCGGCACGAGCATCCAGGATACATCATATCCGTCCAGAATTCTTTCCCAACCCTCATTCATACTAATCACATCCAGATATTCGCGAAACAAAGTCTCCCCGTAAAAATCAGTTTGACCATCTATGAACACAACTTCTTTGGGCCACATGCGATATAGAATGTAACCACCCCAAGCAAAGTCGTTAAATAAGTTTCCCTGCTGCGGGTTTTGCTCAAGCCAATCTACCGCTCGCACGGGCATCTTGTCTGGCAAAAAGACATTGCCCACACCCTTTTCATCGAGCGGGATGCCACGCCATAGTACATTCCCTAATAACAACACGGTTGATACTATCCACACGTACCCACGGAGAAAGGACTCGGTTTTCTGCAGGTTGACTTCCTGTTTTTTGAGAGCAGGCAGTTTTTCAGCCCATGTTTGAAGTATTGACCCATAAATTGGTGCGGTAACAACCGCAAATAGTGGCAGATTACGTATGGTATGGAGACCCATGGCGATCCACCCGGCAAGTAGCAAGGCTTCACGCAAGCGGATTCTACGATCCTGCATCAGTGCGAAGAGGGCAAAGACGATCATTAATAAAAAAAACCAGGTCTCCTTATTGTGAAAGTTTGGTGAGAGATGGTCAACAATGCGACTTGTCATGAAATCGTTTCCGACGTAACCAACTGCCGTAGTCCAAAGCTGCCAGCCAAAGGGATTGATAAAGGTGGCAGCAAAGGAAAGGATTCCAATAGATGCAAGTTGCTTGCCGGAATCCATGCTCTTTATCCCGTTTCGATATTCGACGATCCAGTCCACCGCGTAGGCTCCCCAAACGATAAATCCTGCGAAGAATGCGCCATGTAGGTTTGCCCAAATCAACATGAGGAGTGGAAACTTCCAGATATCTCGTACATCGCTGGTGTAAAACCTCTCGAGCCAATATGTCCAGATTGCCAGAAGAAGGAAAGTAAACATATGCGGTCGTGCTAGCCAGTGAATGATCGAAACCATTGTCACACAGACCGCAATTATGACTGCCACAAGCCGGTAATTGCCGCGTCTGATTATTTCTTCATAAACAAGCCAGATTGTCAGCGCGGCAAGCAATGCAGCCAACAACACTGCCCCATCCAAACCCATGAAACGATGAACAAAAGCGAAAATAATATCAGCCAGCCACTCATGAAGAACCAGTCTCTCCCCAAGACGGGTATGCGAGAAGACATCGTGTGTGGGAAACGACTGATACGTCAGTATGTAGTTCCCAACTGTGATATGCCTGCCCAAATCGCCATCATAACTGAATATGATCGGTCCACGTATCAGAAAACTTAAACATACCCCTACAAAAAGAATGTCACGCAGGCGCGGCAACAGATAGGTAAGGATGAGATTAGTTCTTTTCATTTCAATATTGTAGCAGGGAAATCATTTACGAAGACGATACTGCAGTCATCGTTCATAGTCCATAAACAACAATCACAACACTGCATCAATCATCATTGCCATGAAAATAAATACTAGATATGTACTGGACCATCGATACATGCGCCAGGCCAGCTTGTTCCCGCCATGTTTCCACACATCCCAGGCCGCGTAGAGCAACACCGCGCCCAAAACCAGTGACGCTATCAGGTAAACTGTCCCCGCCAGATTCAGGATGGGCAGCAACAGCGTAATCGCCACCAACTCAACGGTGTAGATAAGGATTTGCTTGCGGGTTTCCAGTTCGCCGCGGACCACCGGCATCATCGGCACACCGGCCCTTTCATAATCTTTCATACGCACAATCGCCAGCGCCCAGAAGTGGGGAGGAGTCCACATAAAGATGATGGCAAACAGGATCCAGGCTGTCCAATCCAGGTTGCCGGTTGCGGCGGCATAACCCACCAGGGGCGGAATCGCCCCTGCCCCACCCCCAATGACGATATTTTGCACCGTGGCTTTTTTGAGCAACAGGCTATAAAAAATCACATAGTAGATAATTCCGGCCAGGGAAAGCAGGGCCGCCAGCTCGTTCACAAAACAGGCCAGCACGTAATAACTCACCAGCGTCAACCCCAGGCCGAATGCCAGTCCCTCAGCGCTGGTCAGCCGTCCATCTGCCAGGGGGCGTTTGGCGGTGCGCTGCATGTTCTTATCAAGTTCACGGTCAATGTACTGGTTCAGCGCGCTCGAGCCGCCTGCCGCCAAGGCTCCGCCCAATAGAGTCCACATCGTCAGTGAGTAGGACGGCCATGCCTGCATACCGATGACCAGCCCACCATACGTTGTGATCAATAAGAGGCCGACAATGAGCGGTTTGGTCAAGGCAAAGAAGTCCCTGGTCCGTTGAGGTCCTCTTAATTGGGCGGGCGTCGACTCGTTCACAGTCAATACACTGGAAGCGTACAGGAGCAGCACCAGTGAAACCCATAGGGCAACAGTGGTAAGTTTGTGCAGGATCACGAGATGCTCAGGGGAGGAGTCCCTCAATTGCATCGCGCCCACTAACGCCTGGCCAAAGAACATGACAGCCAGAATCGTGGTCAACGGCAAAATAATCTCATGCCCGCGTTGCTCACGCCATGCCTTCCGAAACACCACCAGCATCAAAATGGACGCCACACCCACCAAAGACATGTGAATGATTTTCAGCCAGCCTATCGGCGCGGTCGGAACACAAACCGGCCATCCCACACAGAACGCCCAGGCAGATGTCAGCGCCACGAAACGTCCTGCCACGGTAAGGCTGAGAACTGCAAAGAACAGCGCCGCGACGTACCTCGAGAACGATGAACGAAATGAGAATTTCATGCAGATCTGGCTTCCTGTTTTTCAATAAAAAATGGATAACCTACCAACAAAATGGCTGCAAACGTGAACCACTGCAAAGCATACCCGAAATGCGAACCTTCGGTCAACTCAAGTGTGGGCTGGAAAGGAATCGGTGGCTCCTCATCCAGAGGGTCGTAATTCTGCTGAATATAGACAGGCAGAATCGGATACGGCAGTTGATGCGCGATCTGCTCGATATTGGCATTGTTCCACACGTGCAGCTTCGACCCGTCCGCAGGCAGCGCGTCTGCGATTCCGCCGAAGGCTGGTTTGCCCTGGCCTAGACGAATCTGCCCCGCGACTTTGACCTCACCCGGCACATCGTATTTGCGCCAATCCTCCGGCGTGGAATTACTGTCAGCGGGGATCCAGCCGCGGTCCACCACAACAGCTATCCCCTGAGAAAGAAGCGGGGTCATGATGTGATATCCGTATTGACCTGCGTAATACTGATTCCGGACCGCGACCTGATTCGCAAAATCATATTCCCCGGCGAACTGAACCGCGCGCCACTCCATTTGCGCAATATCCGCTGGCTGTCCTTCATTCAAATCCAGCGCAGGTTGTTTGCGCGCCGACTCAACTTGCGCGTTAAAGGCACGTCGCTGCTCCAGCCGGTCCAACTGCCAGATGCCCAAGCGAATCAGCACAGCTGCAGCGGCAAGGACCAGCAGAGTGGCAAACCACCACCTGCGCGAAAAGGGCCTAAGCAGGAACATTTACTTTTTTCTTGGAAGGGAGGACAAAACTATACAGGGCGATCAGAATGCCAAGTGGCAGACCCGCATACAGAATCCCATAGATCCGCGTGTTCCAGGTGAGCGACTGGCGCACATCCAGCCCAAAATAATTGCCGGGCTGAAAGGAGCATTCGAACGCCATGTTCTGCTCTTCGTTCAATGCCAGCCTGGCGGTGGAATTGGCGGGAATCCATAACTGGCCCAGCTTGTGGTCCACGTTGTCTTCGTTCTTCATTACCAGCGTGTCGCCTACCACAAAGAGCATGTCCCTCGGAATGGTGGGCGGCTGTTCCCCGCGGGCCACCTGTTCGGCGGTCCCTGCCGGAATCGTCAGCATGACCTCTTGAGGGGGACGGGCAGTCTCCTGCATAAAAATGAAAGGGACCTCACTCACCAGGCCTCCAATGGCCAGGCCAATCAGCATCGAAACGAGAATGCGCTTAATCATCGTTCACATTGTCCTTCACAGTAACCGTTACATTTTTTTCGCCCGCATGCTCGAACCTGAGAGTCATATCAAAAGTCTCGCCGGCCTTGAGGCCGCGCGTCAAGTCTACGAGCATAACGTGCAAACCACCTGGTGAGAACTCAACCGCTTCACGCGCGGGAAGCACCACCTGCTCCTGCTCATGCATGGACATGTGATCGCCGTCCATCTGCGACAGATGCAATTCAACTGCGGTAGCAATATCCGCTCTGGCGGAAAGCAGTGCATCATCCTGTGATGTGCCATTTTCGATGATGAAATACACCGCCCCATTATCACCGGCTGCAGCCGGTCGTGCCCATGCCTCCTTGACCTCCAAAACCCCACTCGTAATCCTGGAGGACTGGCAGGCTGCCAGAAGTGGTAACACAGATACCAAAACCAGAAAGAGATTTTTCTTCATCAGTTCAACTATTTTTGAGCACCAATTTCAAATCATGCACGATATCTTCCACCGGGGTATCGAAACTGAACGAAACCCGTAGGTTGCCCTGTGGGTCGATCAGGCTCACCCTGGCGGTGTGGTTGACGATATACCCCGCAGCCGACTGTTCATCTGCGATTTCACGGTAGACCCCATAGTCCGCCCAGATTTTTTCAAGGTCCGTTTTTGAGCCGCTGAGGCCAATAAACGACGGATTGAATTGATCCACATAGTCCTGCACGCGCTCAGGCGTATCGCGTTCTGGGTCAACAGTCACAAACACGACCTTCACCCGCTTCGCATCCTGCTCCTTGAGTTCGGAAAGCGCCTGCTGCAATTCTGCCATGGTTGCCGGACACACATCCGGACAGGAAGTGTAGCCAAAGAAAAGCAGCACGATATCGCCCCGCAAATCACTCAGCCGGAATCTGCTCTCATCGGAGCGGGCTAAGTCGATCTCAGAGGCTATGGGATACGGCTCTGCATATGTGGTCCCGCGAAAACTCGCAGGCGGTCCAAAGATCAGAACCGCGGCGCCTACCGCGAGCAGAAACACAAATGAGCCAATTCCTATCAAAAGAGTTTTTCGATCCATGTTTTCCTTACTTGGCTTGGATAGCCGCCTGCCAGATCCGAGAACACTTTACTCTCGTCAGCGAAGCTATCCAAACCAACGGCTAATCATACACCCAAAAATCGGGGCGACCCATGCAGGCCGCCCCGATTGTGCGATTTCTTATTCAGTTCTCAGCGATTATCTGAAAACTGTTCCCACCAGATAGAGGGCGGGATAGAAGAAGATCCATACCACGTCGACAAAGTGCCAGTAGACCGCTGCGGCTTCGACAGGATAGTGCTTTTCATCGTAGAGTCCCCGGCGCCCATTGAGCCAAACGATCCCGAGCAAGATCAATCCAGTCAACACATGGAAAGCGTGCATGCCGGTCATCATGAAAAACGCCGCTCCAGGAGGGCCCGAGGAAGGCGTCAATGGCTCCAAACCCTCAGGTTCACCAAATATTCCAAGGACAAACTCGGCAATCGAAGGAATAGCATGCCACTCAATGACAACGACACCGAGGAGAAATGCCAGTCCAAGCACGAAAGTGATCACGGTGTTGTTCAGGAATCCCTGGCGGTCACCATTCACAAGCAGAGTTTCGCCGCGGTTCATAAAGAACGATGAAATCAATAGAACCGCAGTAACAAACAGACCAAGGCTCTGATTCACATGCGGATGCGAAAGACCCAGCAAATTGATGCGCATGATCAGTAAGCCGCCAAACACAAAGGAATCTGAAATGAGAAACAGCCAGAGACCAAGGCGGTTCGTGCCGGATTTGTACTCGTAGGAATTTTCATCCCCTTCGTGGTCAGCATTGAGCTTATAGACGTGCATGTAGTAATACGCGACCAGCGCGGCCTTGACCAGGGCGACCGCGACCAGCAGAACCACGGAATTGAACGTAAGCGCAATGCCAAATTCGATCAAAGTGAGCACGGCCAGGTATACAAAGATAAACACACCCTGGCTTAGCATCGAAGATTTTTCCTGTGTATGTGCCATGAAACCTTTTCCTCACCTATGCGTGTTGTTTCTTGCGTTCTTCTACGTGGTGTTCCTGACTCTTTCCATCGGCAGAGAACTCGATGTATTTCGAGCCTTCCAAACCGTAGTCATACGGTTCACCCACGACCTGAAATGGAACTTCATAATTATGAGCAGGCATCGGGGAAGGGACCTGCCATTCAGGCGAACGCGAATTCCACACATTCCCAGTCGCCAGTTCGCCCTTCTTGATACTGTAGAAGAAATTGACAAAGAAGATCAATACAGAGATGGCGATCAGAAACGCACTGATGGTCAGGACCAGATGTGTGCCGTCAAACCCTTGGAGGGGATCATAATCCGCAATGCGGCGGCGCATACCACGCAAGCCGATGAACATCATTCCGAAGGTTAGCACCAGGAAGGAAGGCGTCATCAGCCAGAAATGGACCTTGCCCCAAAATTCATTCATTTTGCGGCCCGTAGCCTTGGGGAACCAGTAATAGATCGCCGCAAAAAACGGAAAGACAAAACCGCCGAAGATGGTGTCATGGAAGTGTCCCACGACCCAGTAGGTATCGTGCAAGTGCAGGTCCAGAGCAACCATGGCGTTGGGGGGACCTGAAATCCCGCCCATCAGGAAGACGACAATCGCGCCCAGTACAAAGAGCATCGGGGTCGGCGTCTCGATTTTGCCGCCCCAAATGGTGGCAACCCATGAGAAGAACTTCACGCCGGTCGGTACTGCTACGAGCATGGTGCTGTACATAAACGGCACGCGCAGATATTCATTCATACCGGACGTGAACATGTGGTGCGCCCACACCACAAAACCCACCAATGCAATGCCCAGGGAAGACATCGCGATCCAGCGATAACCAAACAGCGGCTTACGCACGAACACCGGCAACAGTTCAGAGATCACACCCAGACCGGGCAGCACGAACACATACACCGCAGGATGAGAGTAGAACCAGAAAAGGTGCTGGAACAGGACCGGATTCCCACCCTTGGCTGGGTCAAAGAAGCCCATACCGAACAGGCGCTGAAAACTAACCAACTGGAAAGACAGACCGATCAACTGCGTCGCGGTCAGCGCGATGATAGACGTGGCAATCGCGGCCCACACAAAGATCGGCATGCGCATGGCGGTCATACCCTTGGCGCGCACACGAAGCACAGTGGCGATCACATTCAACGAACCGAGGATCGAGGACCAACCCGCTGTAAAAACACCCCAGAAAAACATCTGCACACCTACCGGTGCGCGCGATGAAAGGGGCGGGTAACCTGTCCAGCCCGTATCGAAACCGCCCAGCACAATACTCATCAACAACATCACTGACGCAGGCACAGCCACCCAATAGGCAAATGCGTTCATGCGGGGGAAGGCCATGTCATGAGCACCAATCTGCAGAGGCACCACGTAGTTGATGATGCCGGAGACACCCAGCAAGATCGAGACGATCATGATCATGCCATGCAGTGACATGAGCGAGTTATACAACTGCGGACCAGTCTGATTGAATACATTGAATTTGGTTGGATCCGGGTTTAGGAATTGAAAGCCGGATGCCGCCAGCTCCGTACGGAAAATCAGGGCGAACAGGCCGCCTACCGCAATCAACACCAGGGCCGTCATGGTGTATTGAATACCGATCACCTTGTGGTCTAGCGAAACGCCAAAATATTTTTCCCAGCCAGGCTCATCTTCATGATGTTCAGGGGTGTCGATGCCGCGTGCCCATTTGAGCCAATCATCCATGACCCCCACGCCCAACACGAATGAGACCACACCCACCAGCGCCCCAAACACCCAGGCAGGCTCGCTGAAGAAGAAGCCACCGAAAAGTTCGTTCGCTCTCATACCCAGCAAATAACGAATTCCGGTTACGAACAAGGCGCCGGCCAATATGCCCACTACTTGCCACACAAGCCCGCGCGTGATACCGCGATAGCCATACAGCCCAAAAAAGAAGGCTGTGACGGCGAACAACAGTGCAAATGCAGAGGGCACTGACCCAGCCAATTTTATGCTACCGTTGATCAGCACGTCCAACCCCAGGCCAATCCCATAGCCCACCGCTCCGGCTATGAACAGAAGCAACAAACCACTTCCAATAGATTTCGTTTTGAACATAGTTGATCCTCCGCCGATTATTTCAGCGTCTTGATATACGCGATAATATCGTTGATCTCTTCATCTGTGAACGGATAGACAGGCATTGTGGATGGGAAGCCTTTCACGATCTTGGCCTTCGGATCTCTAATGGATTCGAAGAGGTAAGCCTCATCAGCGATGACCGTCGTGCCGTCCTGCATTTCCTCTTCCCTACCAAACAAGCCCAGCCAAGTTGGCCCAACGCCCGCGGCCCCATTTGTGGAATGGCACGCGGCACAGCCATTCGAGGTCACCAAGAACTGACCATGCCCTTCCGGCGTTGCGCTGAGCTGCTCCGCTTCCTTCTGTCGTTCGGCAACCCAGGCATCAAACGCCGTTTGATCCACGACCTTTACGGGCCGTTCCATCTTGTAGTGTGATGTACCGCATATTTCCGCGCAACGCACTTGATAATCTCCGATCAAAATCGGCGTGATATGCAATTCGGTCACGCGGCCAGGCACCAGGTCCTGTTTGGGGCGGAATTCAGGCACCCAGAACGAGTGGATGACGTCCGACGATTCCATTTTCAAAAGAACCGCCTGGTTCACAGGCAGGTAAAGCTCATTGGTCGTGATACCGTACTCAGGATAGTCAAACTTCCAATCCCACTGAAAGGCGGTCACCTTGACCACCATCGCATCCTGACTTGGGCGCAACGTATTCGCCAAATTTCCTGCCCCCAAGACGGAAAATGCCACCACTACAAACAGAGGAATGATTGTCCAGGTGATTTCGAGGCGGGTGTTGCCTTCAATGTGTTCAGCGTCAGAGGTATCACCCTTCCTGCGCCTGAACACTACTAGACTGTAAAACATGGGAACCACGATCAAGGCAAAAAGAAAGGACATGCCCACCTCTTGCAATTTCCACATCCAATCGATCTCGGCTGCCTGGGCGCTTGCAGCGACGGGCATCAAGTGCGCGGCTTCCAAGCCGAAAAACATGAGGACAGCTACCACGATGATGAGGATTCCCACGATCACGAAATGTCGCATACGGTGTTTCTCCTGGAACAAAAATCAGGATGGGCATGCTTCCCAGCCTGCAGACAACCGCCAAATTTTACCAAACTTTCCTGCATTTGTCACAAATTTCACATGATGAAAATCACGTTTTGAATCAACCGGCAGAAACGGCTCCGGATCAGCGGTCGCCTGTTCCAACTCAAACGGCTTCGCCCAACGCTGTGAGCACTTCTGTGCTATGCTCCGCCGGACGTACGTTCTCAAACACCTTGGCTATGGTTCCGTTCTCATCAATAAGAAATGTGGTGCGCAATACCCCATCGTAAGTTTTACCAAAGGATGTCTTTGATCCCCACACCCCATACAGGTCACAGACTTTATGTCCCTCATCCGCCAGGAGTGGAAACGGCAACTGGAATTTCTTCTTGAATTTCACGTGCGATTCAACGGTATCCGGGCTGACGCCCAGGATCACCACATCCGCCTTTTCGTAGGCTGAATAATCGTCGCGGAAATTGCAGGCTTCCTTGGTGCAACCTGGCGTATCGTCAGCGGGATAGAAATACAAAATCACCTTCCGGCCGCGATAGTCGGAAAGTTTTCTTTTCACATTGGTATCATCGAACAATTCAAAATCAGGCGCGGGGGTTCCAGTGGAAATTGGCATATCTCTTCTTCCTCGTATTTTCGCCCCATTATACTCTCGTAACTACGAAACGGCGCAGCAACAAAACAAATCGGCTTGCTGCACAGAAATAACAGAGCTGAGATGGTATGTTTTTCCACTTCACGAGACCTATTGCTCAGTTCAATCCTTCGAAATGATGTGCTCAAAGATCGTATGAATGACACGACCTGCCAGATTTGCTCATCCGTCAAAATACCCTTCCAGGCGACCATGGCAGTCCCGCGCTTGCCTTCACTGGTCCGCCAAAATAGATAATCATCTCCAACCACGGATTGCAGTTCCACCAGATTCTTCGGCGGAGGGACGAGCGAGGCGCCGGCAACGCCATCGCCTAACCCGGTTTCACCATGACAGGATGCACAATACGTTTGATAGATTTCTGCTCCTTGTGCGGCTGCCTCCGCTCCATACGGATTGGACTGACCGGCAAATTCCGGCGGGACTGTTTCAAGCGCTGCGGGAGTCGCAGTCGCGTCGCTTCCACAAGCAGTCAGTAGAAACATCGTGATCATCCATAGGATCAACAGATTTTTTTTCATCGGGAACCTCCGGCCAATTGTAACAACAGATCGGAACAATGAAAAATGCGCCCCTGAACTACAGGAGCGCATTGTACGGGCAGGCAGAAATCTAGGCCAGCATTTTCGCGGCTTTGAATGCGCTCTCCAAGACATCAATGGTGGCGGGTTTGATGATCAAAGTTGTCGCGCCCATCCTGTCGACCTTGGCACGCGTCTCAGGCTGATCATCTGACGTGATGACGAACACTGGTACCGGCATCAGTCTTGGTTCACGACGGCGATAGGCGAGTATTTCGGTGCCGTCGGCGCCAGGCATATTGATATCGAGACATATAAATTGAGGTGTGAAGCCTGTTCCAAGCAACGCCAGCGCCGCACTGGAACTGTACGCTACCCGCGTTTGAAAGCCAAGCACCCCAATCATCTGATGCAATGCATCAGCCGTTTGACGATTATCGTCAATGATCAAACCTTCGTTCATCTAGTCCTCCAGAATGACTGTGCCCATCACGGACACGTCGTAACCTGTCAGTTGAGAAACAGCTTTTCGGAAGCCCGAATCAGCCAGAAGTCCGAAAAGAGGCGCAAGGAGTTCATCATCCGCAAACTGTTTGGGAATGACCAGGTCATAGCGTTCCTGGAACAGAGGCACGAAATCCAAATCCAGCGCTTGTGCAGCGGCGGCGATTCCTAGCCCACAATCGGCACGACCTGATGCAATGGCTGCCGCAACGCCGAGATGAGTATACTCTTCCTGAAAATAGCCAGCAATGGACTCCGGTGAAACTGTCATTGATTTCAAATGATAGTCTAATAAAACACGTGTACCAGCGCCGCGTTGACGGTTCACAAACTGGACGTTGGGCCTGCTGAGGTCCATCAATCCTTTGATACCCTTGGAATTTCCTTTCTTCACGATGAGCCCTTGCTCGCGTCCCACCAATGCGACAACTTTCACAGGGATATTGGGAACATATTGACGAATATAGGAAATGTTATATTCGCCCGTTTCAGGATCGAGCAGATGTGACCCTGCCAGATGTGCTTCGCCGCGTCGCATTGCCACCAATCCGCCCTGCGAACCGACATTGGCAGAGGCAAGCCTGCGATCATGTTCGGCCAAAAATTGCGCCATCAGGTCAAGCGTGAGGTCATGTGAACCGATGGCAAAGATCGTCTTCTCGATTTCGGATTTCTTTCGGTACAAACGAACCTGGATCTTCTCTCCTGCCTCGATCCCTTGTGTGCCACTGGGAATCAAGGCCAGCCCATCTGCCTGCACCAGAGATGTAATCACGCCCGCGCCCCGCGACAGAGGCGCAGCTAGCAGTTTTTCTCCGATCTTCCCAACGACCACACGGACAAAATCATCATCCCCTGCCGGTGAGACCAGTTTACGCGTGAGGATGGCGGTTTCGGTTGGCAATTCGTTCGGTCTACGCCCCAGCCATTTCGCCATGAGCGGCTCTACGAAGATTTCAATCGTCAACGCGGCGGAGACCGGGTAGCCTGGAACACCGATAATTGGAATCACGTCATTGCGAGGACGATCGTCGCCCGAAGCAATCTCACCATTGGTGGTTAGTTGAGATTGCTCACTTGCACCTGGCGCAAGTGCAGGTGTCGTCGCCTTGGTCTCGATACGTTCCTCACTTCGTTCGGAACTACTCGACCTGCGGCTCCTCGCAATGACACCCAAAATTACTGGATGCCCAGGCCTGACTGCGACGCCGTGAACAAGCAACTGCCCAAGCTTCTCGACGACCTTCGCCGAGAAATCTTCAGCGCCTGCAGAGGAACCTGCATTCAGCAAAACCAAATCATATTCACTCGCAGCCTGCTCCACGTGCTGGCTGATCAGGTCAAAATCGTCTTGGATGATTGGAAATCGCGTCGGCTCGCCGCCCATGGTTTTGATCTGTGCTGCAATGACAAGCGAGTTGTATTCCAGAATATCGCCGGCCTTGAGTTCGCTCCCAATCGGGACCAGCTCCGTGCCGGTCGGGAGGATCGCCACCCGGGGCTTACGGGCAACCCGAATCTCCTGATGTCCGGCCGCGGCAATTGCGCCCAAATCCACGGGCCGCAAGATGTGACCGGCAGGCAAAACCAGTTGCGTCGCGACGATGTCCTCTCCGAGTGGACGAACATGACTCCACGGTGGAACAGCCGCGCGAACCCGGATCGATTTTGGAGTGCGGATGTCCGTTGTGATCCGGCCTTTTTCATCAATCGATTCCACATTTTCAATCGGGATGACAGCATTTGCCCAATCTGGGAGCGGGTCGCCAGTATCCACATACTGCGCCTCAGGACCGACAGACAAGGTCATTGGCGCGGACGGCATTGCACCGACCGTCGAAACTGTGCGGACGGCGAATCCATCCATCGCAGAGGCGTGGTAATGCGGCGATGAGACCCTGGCCCATACCGGCTCAGCCGTTACGCGGCCCAGCGCGTTTTCATCCAGTGGAATAGACTCTACTCCGAGTACTCGCCAGAGATTCGCATCCTGTAAGGCCTCCTGTAATCGCGTTTGCGCTTGAGGGAGAGGAATGTCGTGGAGGTAGACGGACATGGCCCCCACCCTAGCCCTCCCCCACAAGGGGGGAGAGAATCTTTGGAGTCTGTTTTAACTGTTGGATCTTCTTGCGTATCATATTTAGGGCCAATGGCAAATTACCCTCTGGGATTTCGGTTTTGATGCGGAAGACTGTCAGACCCAATACTTCCAGGATATCCTGTCGGGCCCTATCGACCTCAATTTGCTCGTTGTGGATTGGACCATCTACTTCCACTACGAGCCGAAATGCAGACGAGTAGAAGTCAACAATAAAATATCCAACCGGTTGCTGGCGGCGGAATTTTATGCCATCCAGTTTCTTTCCGCGCAAAGCGCGCCAAAGGATTTTCTCTCCTTCCGTTGGCTCCTTTCGAAACTGACGCGCGATTTCGACCATTTTGCGGCGAATTTCAGGAGGAACGATTATGCGCGGGTAGTTATTCTTCATAGAATGCCCTCATCCCCAACCTTCTCCCATTTTGAGAACAGGGGATTTGCACCCCTCCCCGCTCGTCGGGGAGGGGCCGGGGGTGGGGACGAAGTTTAGGCCACTCCATCCATCGCCGCACCAAGGCGCTGTACAATCTCATCCACTTCCTCTTCATTGATCGCGAGTGGAGGCGAGAACGCCAGCGAATTTCCAACAGGACGTGTTCGCAGTCCACGCTCCTGCGCGGCTTTGAAGATTTTCATCGCCATGGCAGGGTCGGCGGCTTTGGTTTCTTTGTTGGAGACAATCTCCACGCCACAGAGCAGACCCAAGCCACGCACATTGCCGACAAACGGGAATTCCAGAAGCGTTTTCAAGCCTTCAAACAAACGCTTGCCAAGTTCCCTGGCGCGTGCAGGGTAATTATCTTTTTCCATCAATTCGAGATTCTTCAGACCCACGGCGCACGCCATCGCGTGTCCGGAATACGTAAATCCATGCATGTAGGTTTCTGACTCTGCTGCCGACTCCATCGTCTCGCGGATTTCGTCTGAGATTTGGATTCCGCCTAATTGGGCGTATCCGCTCGTGATGGCCTTGGCGAACGAAAGGATATCCGGTTTGACGCCCCAATGCTTGAGGGCGAACCACTCACCCGTCCGGCCAAAACCGGTGATGACTTCATCCGCAATGAACAGGATGTGGTACTTGTTGCAGATTTCGCGCACGAGTGGAAAATAATCCTCCGGCGGGACGATCACGCCTCCGACTCCCATCACCGGTTCGGCGATGAAGGCCGCGACCGTATCCGCGCCTTCGCGTAGAATAGCCTCCTCCAGCGCCCTCGCCGCGGCCTGACCAACGGATTCGCCCGCCTTCAACTCGCCCTCAAAGCGATAGGGATTCGGCGCAGGGATGTGAACAAATCCATCCACGGCGGGACCAAACATCGTTTGATATTTTTCCAGGCCCGTGGCGAACGTCGCCGCGAGCGTCACGCCATGGTAGGAGCCTCTGCGGGCAATAACCTTATATTTCGTCGGTTTGCCCTTCCGCTTCCAGTAGTAGCGCGCGGTCTTGAAGGCCGAGTCATTCGACTCGGAACCACCCGAGGTGAAGAACGTGGTGTTCAATCCCTCATAGGCAAAACCGGCCAGTTTCTCCGCCAGTTTGATGGATGGCAGATTCGTCATGCCGGAGAAATTGGAAGTGAACGCCAGTTCCTTCATCTGGTCATAGGCGGCTCTGGCTAACTCCTCGCGCCCATACCCTGCGTTGACGTTCCACAGCCCCGCCATGCCATCCAGTATCTTCTGTCCATCCGCGGTGTACAGCCAGACCCCTTCCCCGCGCTCGACCACCAGTGGGTTGGCATGTGACTTCGGATGATACACAGGATGCAATTGCTTCTTATCTTTTTCAACCCAGTTTGTTGCCGTTAGGTTTGTCATGTTGGCTCCAATCATTTCCTACTCGGTGGTCGAGTAGCCCGAAGTAACAGCTGAGGGCATATCGAGACCACCACTGATAA
>DASTOH010000108.1:0-70630 GCA_035720235.1 Anaerolineales bacterium
TATTCCGCGGCAACCATCCGTAAGATTGAGGATGAAGAACGCCGTCCGTCCGTGCAAATTGCGGGGCGGCTGGCAGATATCTTCAACATTCCCCAAAATGAACGAGAGTCATTTCTACGTTTTGCGCGCGGCGATTGGAAATCTGCCCCTGCTGATGCGGATGAAGAGCGGCGCTGGCGCGCCCCGGGCAAATCACCTCGTTCGAATATCCCCGCCACAACCACATCGTTGATTGCCCGTGAAAAAGAGATTGCCCTTGTTCGCGAATATCTATCAAAGGACGATATTCGTCTCGTCACGTTGATGGGTCCGCCGGGCATTGGCAAGACGCGACTAAGCATTGAAGTGGCGCGCGCATCCTTGCATGATTTTCCTGATGGCGTATTCTTCGTTCCACTGGCTTTGTTGGATGACCCCAATGCGATCCCCTCAACAATCATTCCAGCGCTTGGTTATATGGAAAGCGGCAGGAATGCCCCGGAAGAGCAGCTCAAAGAAAGCATTGGTCAGAAACAGATGTTGATCGTGCTGGATAATTGCGAGCATCTGATCGAAGGTGTGGCTTCCATCGCCTCTAGTCTCCTTTCTGCCTGCCCCCGTTTGAAAATGCTGGCTACCAGCCGCGAGTCGTTTCGCATTCTTGGCGAATGGTTATATCACGTCCCCGCGTTCGATACCCCCATAGAAAGTGACATCATCCACCTTGACAACGCCTCGGACTTCCCCGCGTTGATGTTATTCGTCGAACGTGCCCGCGCTGTGCGATCAGATTTCAAACTGACTATTGACAATATTCAGACGATTGCTGCGATCTGCGCACATCTGGATGGTTTGCCGTTAGTGATCGAACTGATTGCCGCGCGTATGCGACTCATGTCGCCACAAACCTTGCTGGAGCGTTTGAGCGGTCAATTTGTGTTGACCGCCGATGGCATGCGCGCCCCATCCGAACGCCAGAAGACGCTGCGGAATGCCATTGACTGGAGTTATAACCTCCTCTCTGCCCATGAGCAAAAACTGTTCGTATACCTCTCTGTGTTTTTAGGAGGCTTCACACTGGCTGACGCCGAAGCGATTTTTGCACGCAGCTTTATTGAGAAGTCTGTGCCTGAACTGCTCGCGTTACTTCTGGATAAGAGCCTGATACAGCGGGTCGCAAATGAATCGAGTGAAGATCATTATGAGATGCTGGTGACAATTCGGGAGTATGCTCTCAAGCGTTTAGGAGGATCGGGCGAGGAAACCGAAATCCGCAACCGGCACCTGGCTTATTTTCTTAGTCTTGCTGAAAAAGCGGGCAAGGAATTATACGGGCATAACCAACTCGAATGGGTCAGCCGTCTACGTCTCACGCGTAATAATCTGCGCGCCGCACTCGAATGGGCGATTGAAACAGAACAGACCGAATCGGCCCTGCAGATGGCTCGCAATCTCGACTGGTTCAGGCATATCTGTTCAGATTACGTGGAGGCAGCGCAGTCGGTGCTGCGTATTTTGAAGCTGCCGGATGTATCTTTATACCCGGAGGCGCATGCCGAGGTGCTCTCACAACTGCAACATTATAAGCAAATGCTTGGCCATCACTTCGCCGCCCAAATCCAGAAAGGCGAAGTAAGGTCATATGCTGAACAAGCCCTCTCGATTGCGCGTGCGCATAACGATGCACATAACAGCGCCCGCGCCCTGTCGATGATTGGGCTGAATATGGTCACAGAAAAAAACTTTGTGGAAGCGCAGCCGGTGCTGGAGGAAAGCAGAACGTTGTTTCAGCAGGCGCAAGATGAATGGGGATATGCGTATGTAGTGTTCCTCCTGGGCTGGAGCTCCTTTGTACAAAACGATTTCGCGCCTGCACTTCCAATATTGGAACAAGCCTACGCCATCTTCAAAAAACTTGGCGAAAGACATTTTATGTGTGTGTCCTTGAGGTACATCGGAATTGCTAAGATCAGGTTGGGAGACATCAAGCAAGGCGTTGAGGCCTTACAGGATTCCCTGGCCATCGCCCGTCAGCTTGGCAGCAAATATGAAACCGCCGCTGCGTTATATCGATTTGGACAGGCAGCGCAATACCTGGGAAGTCCGGCACGGACTGTGGCTCTGTTTTGGGCGGCAAAAAACGCGCATGACAAAATTGGCAAGGGGGTGTGGACTCAGGGGCTGGATACGGAATTTGAACCTGTCCTTGAGCGTTGCCGCGCTGTGTTGGGGGAACAGGCCTTTGCCGAAGCAGTGGAACTTGGCCGCGCCTTGACGATGGAACAGGCTATCGCTTACGCCCTTGAAGAGTCGAGTTGATCAATAAAATGAGCTAGTGGTCGGGCGTGCCCGACCACTAGCTAACGTGCTGCTATTAAATTGTGATCCCTGCCGAGGTATCGGGCGTTACTTCTGCTCGCCTTCAAGCAAGGTACCGCCATGTTCGTTGATGATTTCAAGGATGCGCCCCATGTCTGGCCCGCCGGCTTTCGCGAACTCCTCCGCGCAACGGGAGAAGAAGACTTCAAATCCAGAGGGGGTCGTAATGACCCAATGGCGGCTCGGCGTCTCGCCAACATTGCGGTAGCGATGGGGCACCTCGCGCGGCAGATAAACCACCCCACCTGGTCCGACTTCTGTCCATTCGCCGTTCACGCAATAGCTGATGCGGCCCTCGACGACAAGGAATAATTCGTCTTCCCTGTGATGCACATGCAGGGGCGGCCCGCCGCCCGGAGGCGTCATGCCGAACAGAACGGAGAGTTGGTTTCCAGTCTGTTCTCCGCCGAGCATTACAGTAAGGACATCTCCAAAGGCGTGTAGGTCCTTGCCTGCACCAGGCTGAACAATAATAGGACTGAGGGTTGTTTTCATATTCATGGTTCCTCCAATACTGGCTCCGCCAGTTATAATATTTCAGAAACCCGGGTTGGTCTCTGTACCTACAATGTAGCAAATAGTCTTTCCCTTTTGGTCGCAGAAAGAGTCACAAAAAGTGTCACAACATCTGTACTCTCAAGCAAGACTGCCGATTTAGGAATTCATGCTGGAACAGCAATCATTTGGCTACTGGCTCAGACTCAAAAGAAAGGCGCTCGACCTCACGTTAGAGGGGCTAGCGGACCGCGTCGGGTGTTCCGCCTCAACCATTCGCAAGCTGGAGGAAGAAGAGCGGCGTCCTTCTGCGCAGATCGTCGATCGGCTGGCGGAAGTATTCAATATTCCCCAAACCGAACGAGCATCTTTCTTGCGTTTTGCGCGTGGCGAGTTGCGGTCGACACCTGCTGAAACGAAAGAAGATTTTCCCTGGCAGGTTTCTGCCACACCTGCGCGCTCGAATCTACCTGCTACTGTCACATCGCTGGTTGGCCGTGAACGGGAAATTGCCGAGGTTCACGACTATCTTTCCAGAGATGACATCCGCCTTGTCAGCCTGATCGGTCCGCCGGGCATCGGCAAGACGCGGCTGAGCATCGAGTCGGCGCGCATAGCTCTGCCGGATTTCCCCGATGGCGCGTTCTTCGTCGCGCTCGCTCCGCTCGACAACCCCGGCTTGATCGCCCAGACCATCGCCCAGTCGCTCGGCTTTGTGGGGGCAACGAACCTGCCGGTCGAGGAACAACTCAAACAGGGCATCGGGGACAGGCACATGCTGATCGTGATGGACAACTGCGAGCATCTCGTCGAAGACGTTGCGAGGCTCGCTTTTGATCTGCTTATAGCCTGCCCCCGTTTAACGATCCTTGCCACCAGCCGGGAGGTCCTGCGTGTCCCCGGCGAATGGATTTACGCCGTCCCGGCATTCGAGGTTCCGGATGAAAACCAGCTGGGGGATGTGAAAACCGCCTACACTTTCCCTGCCCTGAACTTGTTTGCCGAGCGCGCTCGCGCCGTACAAACTGAATTTGCTCTCAGCGTCGAGAACCTCACGGCTGTTTCCGCCATCTGCAAAAAACTGGACGGCTTGCCGCTCGCCATCGAACTGATCGCGGCGCGGACGCGTTCCCTGTCGCTGCAGGTCTTGCTGGAACGCCTGGACAATCAATTCATCCTGACTGCGGATGGAATGCGCACCATGCCTGCGCGCCAGAAAACCCTGAACAACGCCATCGGTTGGAGTTACAACCTGCTCTCCTCCGATGAGCAAAAACTGTTTGCTTATCTATCCGTCTATTCGGGTGGCTTCACCCTCGACATGGCGGAGGGGATGTTCGCAGACTCTTTTACGCAAAGGATTGTATCTGATCTTGCCATTTCACTCTTCGATAAGAGCCTCCTGCAGCGTATATCCCATGAAAATGACGAGATGCGTTATTCCATGCTGGTAACCATCCAGGAGTTTGCACGGAATCGCCTGCGGGAAATGGGCGAGGAAACAGAAAAACGCAACCAACATGTATCGTATTTCCTCGATCTTGCCGGACAGGCGGATAAAGAGTTGCGTGGAGCGAACCAGCTCGGATGGCTCCGGCGCTTGCAGGGCGCGGTTGACAACCTGCGCGCCGCGTTCGACTGGGCGATTGACACAAATCAGACTGAACCAGCCCTGCGATTGGCATTGAGACTCAACTGGTTCTGGTTTCTGAGCGGGAATCACACCGAGGGACGTCAGTGGCTTCATCGTGTTCTGGAAATGCCAGACACACCCTTACATCCCGCCGCGCATGCCGAGGCGCTTACTCAACTCGCGTATCATACATTGTTGCAGATTGGGCCCAAGGAGGCGCGTCCTTTTGCCGAGCAGGCGCTCTCCATTTCACGCGCCAATGCAGACAAGCACAATACTGCCGGCGCGTTGATGCATCTCGCAACGGTCCTGCATTACGAAGGAAACTTTGCGGAGGCTCGTGTCGCATTGGAAGAAAGCAAACTGCTCTTTCGAGAAATTGACGACAAATGGGGGTACGCCATCGCCTTTTCATTGATCGGTTTCAATACACTATATATGCAGAACGATAATGAAACCGCGCTCCTTTCGGCTAAACAATCCCTGCAGCTGTTCACTGATCTGGGCGACAGGCATTTTGAGGCAGTGATGCGCCGCCAGATAGGCATTCTGCAAGGGAGGCTGGGGGACGTAAAAGGAGGAGCAGAAGCCCTGAGGCAGGCGCTGAGGCTTGTCCGTCAACTGAACAGTACATACTTTATCCGTTACATTCTGTGGGGACTTGCAGAGGTGCTGAGTATCGACGGGAATCATTTCCGCGCAGTGATCCTGTATTGGGCAGGGAGAAACGTCTCCCGTTCCATCGGCGCTTGGAGGCAATTGGATGAGCCTGTTTTTGAAAGCGCGCTTGAACAATGCCGCGCCGCGTTGAGTGAAGCAGAGTTCGAAGCAGCAGCAGAACAAGGCCGCCTCATGACGATGGAACAGGCAATCGCATACGCTCTCGAAGATCAAGGCTGAGATCGTGGCCGGACGTATACAGTCCGGCCACGATTTGCTTACCAACACTGTGAGATCCATTCAAACGTTTTTCTAAGGAAGCACGATAGTCCCGCTAATCGTGCCTGCGGTGACGCCTGTCACTATATTAACTCGGCGTTCCTCGGTGAAGTTCCCGGTGGCGCCATCAAACCGGCCTGTGCCGCCTGTAATAGTAAACGTTTCAACCACGACAAAAACAGTGGGATCGTCTGTCGGAGTTGCCTGCCCTGATCCCTCCGCAAAGAGAGTATCTCCATTCGCTGCTACATACTGAGCAGATAGTCCAGTGCCGGTGCCGGTAGGTAGATCAACTTCCACCTCGTAGCTTACTGTATAACGACCGAGATGCGTGGCTTCCCCTGTCCCAGTCGCCGTCACAAGCATAGTTGGACCGTTAACTTGATACGTTTCAACTGCCTCAATGGAGCCTTTAAGCGGCAATGGTTTCCTTGCGGATGCGGCGGCGAGCGTTGTGCCCATGAGAAGGATCGCAAGCAGCAAAGCAACAATCGTCCATACAGATATTTTTTTCATGGTTCCTCCAATTCTGGTTCGACCAGATATAATGTTTGCAGAGACCCGAATTGATCTCTTGATGCATAATGTAGCAAAATGGTTGTTTCAATAGGTCACGCTCAGCGTGACAAAAAGAGTGACAATTTGCGAGACAATGGACTGAAACTTTAGCCGTACTATTTATGCAAGGACATTCATTTGGATACTGGCTGAAACGCAGACGCAAAGCCCTTGACCTCACCCAAGCAGAATTGGCGAACCAGGTAGGTTGTTCCGCGGCGGCCATTCGCAAAATCGAAGCGGAGGAACGCCGTCCTTCCGCGCAAATTGTGGAACGGCTGGCTGAAATCTTCGCGGTTCCTCAAAATGAACGCGCAAATTTCCTGCGTTTTGCGCGGGGCGAATTGCGAGCTGCACCTGCTGATAACAAGGAAGATTTCCCCTGGCACACATCGAGCAGGCCTACTCGTTCGAATTTACCCGCAACAGTGACATCACTCGTGGGACGCGAGCAGGAAATTACCATTGTTTGTGATAATCTGCGCAGTGCAGATATCCGCCTCCTCACGCTAATCGGCCCGCCAGGGATTGGCAAGACGCGATTAAGTATTGAAGCGGCGCGCGCAGTTCTGCCTGATTTTTCAGATGGCGTGTTCTTTGTCGCGTTGGCTCCGCTGGACAATCCCTCCCTGATTACGCTAACCATAGTTCAGACACTTGGTTATGTAGAGGCGAAGAATGTACCCGCCCGGCAACAACTCATGGATGGCATCGGGGAGAAACAGATGGTTCTTGTGTTGGATAACTGCGAGCATCTCATCGAAGACGTCGCCCCCCTCGTCTCTGACCTGCTCTCCGCCTGTTCCTGGCTAAAGATCCTTACCACCAGCCGCGAATCTTTGCGCGTGGCCGGCGAATGGCTCTTTCCTGTGCCCAATCTAGATGTTCCCAAGGAAAGTTCGTCAATTAATGTAGAAACCGCAGCGAAGTTTCCTGCGCTGACTCTCTTTGCCGAGCGTGCCCGCGCGGTTCGCCTCGATTTCACACTCAATCATGACAATATCCAAACGGTTTCCTCCATCTGTGCTCAATTAGATGGCTTGCCGTTAGCAATTGAACTCATCGCGGCGCGGATGCGTTTGATGTCCCCTGAAGTATTGTTGACACGTATGGACAATCAATACGTCTTATCCGCAGATGGGATGCGGGCGTTATCGGCGCGTCAGAAAACTTTGAACGATGCCATCGGCTGGAGTTACAACCTGCTCTCTGCGGAAGAGCAAATATTCTTTGCGTATCTTTCGGTGTTTTCTGGTGGCTTTACGTTGGCGACTGCCGAATCCATGTTTTCGGCAATGTTCACCATCAAATCTGTATCCGAACTCATCACTTCCCTCCTGGATAAGAGTCTTCTTCAACGTGCTCTTGATGAACATGGTGAGCCGCGATTTACAATGCTGGTGACAATTCAGGAATTCGCGCGGACTCGTTTACGAGAGATAGGTAAGGAAGCAGAAACACGTGACTTGCATCTAGCATATTTCCTTGATCTTGCTGAGCAAGCGGATCGCGAAATTCATGGGCCAGCACAAGTTGAGTGGATGGATCGCCTCGGTATGGAACTTGACAACGTCCGCGCCGCGTTAGATTGGAGCTTATCGAGCCAGCAACCGGAGAAACTGTTAAGGCTGTTCGCCGCTTTGGGCTGGAACTGGTTGGTGCGCTGGTCTCCCAGCGAATACCGAAATTGGCTGGACAACATCCGCGCTCTTCCTGACATTGACAATCACCCTGTGACGTATGCATGGATACTCAATCTCGCAGTACAGCTAGAATGGGTTGCAGCCAATTATGGTGAGGCACAGGCCTTTGTCGAAGAAAGTCAGGCAATCTGGCTCGAGTTGGGTGTCGCTGGCGAGCGAGGGTTGGCAGAAGCACTCTATTTGATGGGCATGATCCCGCTGCAAGAGGGAGACTATAACGAAGCAGAATCTTATTTTGAGCAAAGTCTAGAACTTTATCAAAAATATGGTGAACCATGGGGAGTGGCAATGGTAAAGTTTTTCCTAGGCAATGTCGCCCTTTGGAAGGATGAAGATTCCTCAGCGCTGCTCTGGTTGATGCAAAGCCTCGATCTCTTCGACGAGCTAGGCGATCCGTGGGGAATAGCTAGGGTAACCCAGCGTCTGGGAGAGCTATTTTTGAAACAAGGGTCTTATGAAAAAGCACAAATATACTTTGACCGGCATTTAAGGCTCGACGAAAGGCTTGATTTCAAGCAGGGAACTGCAATTGCTTTGTTTAATCTGGGAAACCTGTACCGCTATCAACGAGATTACGATCAGGCCGAACAGTACTATGCGAAAAGCCTGGCGTTATGTCGTGAATACAGCTTGAGAATCGATAGGGGCCTCAATTTATATTCCTTCGGCATGTTGGCTCTCCATCGAAATGATCATCCACTTGCCAGGCAATTTTTTGTAGACTATTTCGATGCAACCCGTGGGCTTACAAAAGAGATCAGCACATGTGATTTTTTGATAAGCGCAGCTGCGGTGGCTGGGGGTACAAAACAACCTGTAAGCGCTGCAAAACTATATGGCGCGGCACAGGCGCTATTTGGCACAACTGATTATCAAATTCCTGCATTCGATCAAGCCGAATTTGATCGTCACATTCGAATGGCGCGTGATCAACTTGGTGAAGCGAGGTTTGAAGCGCTCGCGTCAGAAGGCCGTGCCATGACGATGGAGCAGGCAATCGCCTACGCACTTGAACAAACCCCCTGATTTTCCGTTTCTTATCGAAATTACGATGACCAATCACTATAAATATATTTGCTTGATTTCTGCCTGTCCCATATCTATAATTTTACCAACCTCTTTCCCCTTGTCATCGTGAATGATAGAGTGCCGCGCCTGACTGATAGGAGCAACAAAGCCAGAAGTCATAAGTTTGCCTGCAATTTGTGTTACAGAGTGCCGCATAATTATCTAAACCGAGCATGTGAAATTCAGCCTACGATTTGCTCCAAAAGTTTAGCAAACTATGAGATAAGCGTAGCAATCCCGTGGACAAGCGGTAAAAGATTAAGCAATTTCTAAGCGAGCGGCAATGTAAGGCTGGTATAAAAATCCAGACTGGCGGAACGCACGTATCTGTTTCAAAAGTACGTGAACTGCATTTTGCTTCCTGGAGGTATCCCCATGACTAAAAAAATCTCTCGCAGGGACGCCTTGAAGGTGGGCACGATTGGCATCCTGGGCGGGTTGGTCGCCTGCGCACCCGTCGCCCGCGCCACGGAAACTTTGATCCCCTCGCCTTCTCCATTCCCTACTGCTATCCCCGCCGCGTCGGCCACAGCTTTGCCTGATACGGCACCTGTTACAGCGCCCATTGCCACGGCTGGCCCAGTGGTTGCCACACTGATCAGCGACGTTGCCGCCCAGGCCACGCGGTATCTCGACTCGCTCGATCCATCGCAGCGGACAAAATCCACCTACGCCTTCACTGACCCCGAACTGACGCGCTGGCACTGGACTACGCCGCAAAACGTTCCGCGCAATGGACTGCCGCTTCGAGAAATGGGTACTGCCCAGCGCGATGCCGCCTTTGCCCTGTTACAAACCAGTCTATCGGCTTACGGTTTGCAGAAATCGCTCGACATCATCTCTCTTCAAAAGGATCTAGGTAATGATCCCGAGCTCTATTACGTGACTGTGTTCGGTACGCCGGGCGTCGAACCCTGGGGCTGGCGATGGGAGGGACATCACATTTCGCGCCGTTTCAACGTCATCAATGGGAAGCTCTCGGTCACCCCATTCTTCCTCGGCGCGTGGCCCACGGTCAACAATGCCGGGTTGAAAGCCATGGAACGTGAAGAATGGGCAGCGCGTGAACTGGTCACGTCACTGGATAATGACCAACGCGCTACTGTCATCTTTCAACAAGATACACTCGGACAACATGTCACACAAAATCAGGCCCATGTGACTCCGCTCGAAACGGTTGGAATCCCCACCTCTACTCTTAATGTGAATCAACAGGCGCTGGTCACGGAGATCATTCACAAATATCTCGATACGCTGCCAGACATGATCGCCGCCGCTCACCTGGACCGGTTGCAGGCTGCCGGTTTCGAGAACATTTACTTTGCCTGGGCCGGCTCGCTCGAAGCGCAGCGCCCACACTATTACCGCTTGCAGGGACCCACCTTCTTGCTGGAGCATGATAATTCGCGCAATCGTGGCACCCACATCCACAGCGTCTGGCGCGACTTCACAGAAGATTTCGGGCAGAGTTTTTAAAAAATTGGGACGCTGATTCACGCTGAGAAACGCAGATTTTTCTTCTGGATCAGCGAAATCAGCGTTCATCTGCGTCCCGAATCCGTAGCATCATGAAGCGCGCTCCATTGTGGCAATACATATTGATACATGCACTTGCCATCGCGCCGCTCGCCCTGACCGCCTACGAATATGTGACAGACACTTTGCCGATTGTCCTGGACCGGCACCTCGTCATCCGCTTTGGCGCGGTGGGACTGGCTTTCCTCATCGCCTCATTTTCGATCACACCCATCAGCATCCTGACTGGCAAAACGACCCTGGTCCCTCTGCGGCGTTCGCTAGGTGTATATGGCTTCTGCTACATTACTCTGCACCTGCTGGCCTATGCCTGGCTTAGCAACGGATTTGACTGGGCATTGATCCTGCGCGACCTCGGCGAACGCCGCGCCATGAGTGTTGGATTACTGGGATTTGCACTGCTCATCCCACTGGCGCTCACGTCCACGAACGGGTGGCAAAAACGATTGGGCCGGCGCTGGAAAGTATTGCATCGCCTGGTGTATTTCGCGGTTCCGTTGAGCCTGCTGCATTACTTCTGGCTCGAACGCGATATCAAGGATTGGGTGCTGGTATATGCGGCTCTGGTGGTCATCCTGTTTGTGATGCGGTTGCCAGCCATCAGGCGGGAGCTAGCGCAGATCCGGCAGCGTGCGCAAATGATTGCAAAAGAAACTAAAGACCTGCTCTGAATGGAGTAAGCGGACTCACTCTAACTTCTTACAAATCTCTTATTTCCTCCCCTTGACCAAAACTTAACTCTGATATAAAGTTAAGCTTGATTAACTAAAAAGAAGGCTTAACTATGACCCAACCTGCCCAATTTACACAAGCCATCCGCGCCTGGATGGATGTTTTTATGCACCGCTCCATGAGCGGCTGGGGGCGCTTTGCCAAATCGACCGGACTTTCCATGCCCCAGTTCGGTGTGCTGATGCAGTTGCATCACCGTGGCAATTGCGCGGTCGGTGACATCAGCGAACGTTTCGATATCACGAACGCAGCCGCCAGTCAACTGGTGGATAAACTCGTGCAAAGCGGTTTGATCCAGCGCGAGGAAGATCCCCATGACCGCCGCGCCAAGCTATTGAATCTCACCGATAAAGGTCGAGAGCTTATCCAACAGGGGATCGAAGAACGTTATCGCTGGGTGGAGGAACTGGCAGGGAAATTAACTGTCGAGGAACGCGCCCAAATTAGCGATGCACTCAACATCATGACCCGCGCTGCGCAGGAACTTGAAGCAGAACTAGTTCAACAAGCAACTTAAGCTGGTTATGTCATGTTGAGCGAAGCGAAACATCTCTGCCTTGCCATACAGACTCTTCGGTCGCAGCAACCGCTCCCTCAGAGTGACATACCTTAGGTGTTTTGCGGACTTCAATAATTCCCAAAATACTTCACACTGAATTCACATACAACTTATATACTCTCTATCAATCTCTAATTCTCCAATTCTCAAATCGTCAATTACTGCTTACCACTTACCAAAAGGAACCTCATGCAAGCAACCCTCACCAGACCCCAATCCCGCGCACGCCAAGGCGCCTCCTTCAGAGGGATCGGACGTGCCGTCCGTTACCTGACGCGCTATGGACGCCGGGCCGCCTTACCGTACGTCTTTTTGATCATCGCTACCCTCTCTCAACTCGCTGTGCCGCGCATGATCCGCAATGTGATCGACGCGGTGACCAGTGGTTATATGGCCAACCAGATCCTGGGCGCGCTGGACCAGATCCCCGCGAGCTTTATCGGCGCGGCGCTGCCGAAGATACTCGAAGCCGCAGGGAAGGATGCGTCCTTAACGCTGGAGCAGCTCAAAGTCCAGCTGGAGGCGGATATCACCAACGCGCCGCGGACGCTCATCAACGCGCTGATCCTGATCATTATCTTCGCCTCGCTGCGCGGTCTCTTTGCATTTTTACAGACGTTCTGGGCAGAGAAGAATTCGCAGGCGGTGGCATACGACATCCGCAATGAGTTGTATGCGAAAATCCAGACGCTCTCCTTCTCTTATCATGACCGGAACCAGACCGGTCAGTTGATGATCCGTGCCACGGATGATGTGGAAAAGGTCCGTCTGTTCATCGGGCAGGGCTTGCTGCAGCTGGTGGGTGCGGTGATCCTGCTCACGGGCACGATCATCATTTTGTTCAGCACCAACACCACGCTGGCCTGGACGGCCATGCCGATCCTGCCGGTGGCGCTGGTGATGTTCATGTTCTTTGGCACGATCAGCCAGCCGCTGTTTGCGAAGGTGCAGCAGAAACTTTCCGCGCTCAATACGATCCTGCAGGAAAATCTCGCAGGCGTGAAAGTCATCAAGGCCTTCACCCGTGAAAGGGAACAACAGCAGAAATTCCGCGCTGCCGCCGATGACACCATGAACCAGGCGATCACGGTGGCGCGCCTGTTCACGTTCCTGTTCCCGCTGGTATTCCTGATAGCAAACCTTGGGCAGGCCGCCATCCTGTATGTGGGCGGCAAGCAGATCGTCACAGGATTGCTCACGCTCGGCGAGTGGCAGGAATTTTCTCTCTATCTGATTTACCTGTTCTTCCCGATCGCGCAATTCGGGTTCATCATCACCCAGCTTGGGCAGGCTTCCGCCTCTGCGGAACGCATCTTTGAGATCCTGGATGCGAAGAATGATATTACCGATAAGGCCGACGCGATCACGTTGCCCGACGTCACCGGCACAGTGAAGTTCGAGAACGTCACGTTCCGTTACTTTGGCGGCGGAGAACCGGTATTGAAGAATGTTTCGTTCGAAGCCAACCCGGGTGAGACGATTGCCCTGCTCGGCGCGACCGGCTCCGGCAAGACGACCATCATCAATTTACTGCCGCGCTTCTATGATCCCAGTGAGGGCCGCATCACCATTGACGGTCACGACCTGCGCGATGTGAAGCTCGAATCACTGCGCTCCAAGATCGGCATCGTGCTGCAGGAGACAACCCTCTTTAGCGGCACCATCCGCGAGAACATCGCCTTTGGCAAACCTGAGGCCTCCCAGGCCGAGATCGAAGCCGCCGCCAAAGCCGCACAGGCCCATGACTTTATCATGTCCTTCCCGGATGGCTATAGCACGCACGTCGGCGAGCGCGGCCAGACCCTCAGCGGCGGACAAAAGCAGCGCGTCGCCATCGCCCGCGCACTTCTCCTTAATCCTAGAATTCTCATTCTCGATGATTCAACCTCGAGTGTGGATTTAAATACCGAGGCGCAGCTCCAGAAGGCACTTGAAGTGCTCATGCAGGGACGTACATCCTTCGTCATCGCGCAACGCATCAGCACCGTGATGAACGCGGATAAGATACTGGTTTTGGATAAAGGCGAGATCGTCGCCGAAGGCAAACATCAGGACTTGATGGAAGACAGCGCCATCTACGCGGAAATTTACAACTCACAGATATTGGTGCATGAACATGAACATCACTCATAAAAGATCTTTTAACACGAAGGGCACGAAGTACACCAAGGGGAAAGGACCCACGACTTGCGCAACTTTAAACCTTCGTGATCTCCCCGGCACTTGCGCCCGGGGCAAGTGTAGCGTCCTTTGTGGTGAAATAGAGGTGCAACTATGATGGGCAATCGCGGAGAACTCTTTAGACAGGAAACGCTCAAGCCTAAAAATCTGAGCAACACCCTTGCACGCCTGGGCAGCTACTTTGGCAAATTCTGGTACATGCTGTTGATTGTGCTGGCGCTCATCACGATCTCAACCTGGACGCAGGTGATTACGCCCGAATTAACGGGTCAGGCCACCGATTGTTTCCTCGTCCCGCTGGGGAATCAATTCGCTTCATTCGGCGCCCAGGCCGAGGCACCGGCTCAGGGCAACGCCGGGAATTCTGCCGCTGCCTGCTGGCTTGGGACGACCGATCCAACCTCGTTGACCTTGACCCGCCAGATCATTCACAAGGCCTACACCTGGAACGGGTATCCCGCGCCCGTGGACATGACCTCCATGACGAACGATCAGCGCATCCAGGGTCTGTTCCGACTCATCATGATCGTGGTGGGATTATATGTGCTGGGCGCCATCGTCACTGGCATGACCTTCTTCTTCATGTCGTGGACCGGTCAGCACGTGCTGCGCGAAATGCGCCTGGATGTATTCCAGAAACTGCACGATCTCTCGCTCAGTTACTACTCCGAGCACGAAGCGGGGGACCTGATGAGCCGCATCACGAACGACTCCTCTGCCATCGAACAGGCCGTCTCCTTCGCGCTGATCAACGTAGTGAGCGGTATCCTGCTGCTGGTCTGGGTGGCATACAACATGCTCACGGCGAGTCTGCCGTTCGCGCTTCTGTCGCTTTCGATTGCGCCGGTGATGTTCATCGCCACGTTGTACTTCTCAGCACAGGCGCGCAAGGCATTCCGCACCAGTCGCAAGGAAATCGGCAACGTCAATGCCGAATTACAGGAATCCATTGCCGCGGTGCGTGAGGTCCAGGCCTTTAACCGCGCGGACGAGAATATCGAACAGTTCAAGGAAGTCAACGCCGCGAATCGCGATGCGAACGTGCGTGCTGTGTCGTACACATCTGCCCTGGCTCCGGTGTTGGAGGCGTTATCTTACGTGGCACTTGCCATCGTGGTCGGCGCGGGTGGATGGGCGCTGCTCAAGGGCCAAACCCTCTTCGGCGCGACCGTCA
Organism: Anaerolineales bacterium; assembly: GCA_035720235.1. GTDB lineage: Bacteria > Chloroflexota > Anaerolineae > Anaerolineales > Villigracilaceae > Defluviilinea. The sequence continues at coordinate 14,937 of DASTOH010000108.1, forward strand.
CGTTTGGCCTGGTCATCACTTTCCTGGCCTATGTCCAGCGCTTCAACCAGCCGATCCAGCAGATCGCGGTCTTGTGGACGAACATCCAGAACGCCATCGCCGGTGCGGAACGCATCTTTGGCATTCTCGACGAAGATATCGCCGTGACCGATAAGCCCAATGTGATACCCATGCCGCAGATCAAGGGCAAGGTGGAATTCAATAACGCCTCCCATTCCTACGAAGACGGCGTGCCAGTCTTGAAGCACGTCTCGTTTACTGCGCAGCCCGGACAAACGATTGCCATTGTTGGTCCCACCGGTGCGGGGAAGACAACCATCATCAACCTCCTGCCGCGTTTCTACGATGTCTCCTCCGGCTCCGTCAAGATAGACGGCATCGACGTTCGGGACGTGACGATGAAGTCACTTCGTGAGCAGATCGGCATCGTCTTGCAGGACACCTTCCTCTTCAGCACAACCGTGATGGAAAACGTCCGCTTTGGGCGGCCGGATGCGACCGATGAAGAAGTGATGGCGGCCATCCAGTTGGCAAATGCGGATTCGTTCATCGAGCGCCTGCCGGAAAAATATCAGACTGTTCTGGGCGAACGCGGCTCAGGCTTGAGTCAGGGCCAGAGGCAATTGCTGTCCATCGCGCGCGCGGCGTTGTCAGACCCGAAGATCCTCATTTTGGACGAAGCCACCTCCAGCGTGGACACGCGTACCGAGCGTCTCATCCAGAGGGCCTTCGATGAATTGCTGAAGGGTCGCACGTCTTTTGTGATCGCACATCGTTTATCCACCATACGTAATGCGGATATGATCCTTGTGCTGAAAGCCGGAGAGATCATCGAACGCGGCAAGCATGACGAACTGCTCGCAAAACAAGGCTTCTATTACGACCTGTATATGAGCCAGTTCAAGAAGCAGGAAGACGCGGTAGCGGAAGCGACGGTGGCGTAAAGCTCAGTGACCAGTAATCAGTGAACAGACTTTCGGATGTCACCGAAAGTCTGTTTTGTTAAGCGATACAATTGATTTATGCACATCCTCACTGAGATCTACCGTGGTGAAGGAGTCAATATTCATGGCAAAACCATTCATCGAACAGCAGTGCGCGCGGTCATATGGCGTGGGAAGGACTTGCTGATGGTCTATTCTGCAAAGGTCGGCGATTACAAATTTCCTGGCGGCGGTGTGGATGCGGGTGAGACTCACGAACAGACCCTGGCGCGCGAATTACGTGAAGAATGTGGCGTATCCCTGGTGCGTGTGGATGGCGAACTCGGCGCAATTGTGGAATACAACTTTCCCACAGAGAGGGATTTCGATGTCTTCAAGATGACATCGCATTATTACTTTTGCAGAATCGAATCCGGCTCATTCAACGCGCAAAAACTGGATGGCTACGAAGAAGCCTTGGGTTTCACACCGGTTTGGGTGGATGTGGACATCGCTAGTCAAAAGAATCGGCAACTGCTAGATTCACGCAAACCGCCGGACTGGTTGAAGCGCGAAATCTTTGCGCTGGAATATCTCAAACAGAATTTGTTCAAATAAAGCAGGAGCAAAATATGTCTCAATCCTCAGCCTTGACCTATCTGGAAGAAAACCATGACCGGTTCCAGAACGAACTGATCGAGCTCTTGCGCATCCCATCCATCTCGCATGACCCAGCCTACCAGGCAGACATGGACAAGGCTGCACACTGGCTCGCGGACAAACTCCGTGCGATGGGAGTGAATAACGTTGAAATCATGCCCACCGCCGGGCATTCCGTTGTCTATGGCGAATGGCTCGCTGCGCGTGGCGGCGCATCGGCTCCCACGGTGCTGATCTATGGGCATTACGACGTTCAATCCCCCGAACCGCTGGAGGATTGGAAAAGCCAGCCGTTTGAGCCCAATATTCGGGATGAGAATCTATACGCGCGCGGCGCCTCAGACATGAAGGGACAAACCCTCGCCTCTGTGAATGCAGTCGAAGCCATCATCAAAACCGAAAACCTGCCGATCAATATCAAGTTCCTGATCGAAGGCGAGGAGGAGATCGGCTCGCAGCATTTGAATGAATTTCTGGCCGAGCATCGCGAAAAACTGGCTTGCGATTTTTCCCTGAACACCGATGCAGGCGGCATGCCCGACGCAGACACCCCCTCCATTTGCTATTCGTTACGTGGGGGTGCGGGGTTTGAGTTGCAAATATTCGGTCCCAGCCAGGACATCCACTCAGGCGAATATGGCGGCGTCATTCAAAACCCGATCCATGTATTGAGCAAATTGATCGCCAATTTACATGACGAGCAGGGCCATGTGACGCTGCCGGGTTTTTATGACAAAGTCCGCAAAATAGACGAAGAGGAACATGCGGAGCTGGCCAGGCTGCCCTTCAATGACGATTTCTTTTTGAAACATTCCGGAGCACCTGCCATCTGGGGCGAGCCTGAATATCTCCCCGCTGAACGGGTGGGTGCGCGTCCCACCGCGGAAGTGCTTCTCTTTACAGCGGGACAACCGAAATCTGCTATTCCGGCAAAGGCCACCGCGCGTGTTTCCTTCCGCCTCGTCCCGGACCAGGAACCTGCCGAGGTGGATAAACAATTCAGGCAATACCTGGAAACGCACGCGCCTCCCACCGTGAAATGGGAACTCGAGTTTCGGGGCGGTGGTTACGGAATCATCACAGATCGCAAATCTCCCGAAGTGCTGGCCATGAAGAAAGCGCTTCAGACTGCCTTTGGGAAAGAACCCATCTTCCAAAGGGTCGGCGGTGGGATCGGTGCAGTGTTGATGTTCAAACAAACCCTGGGAATCGATTCGGTCCTGACGGGTTTCTCACTTTACGACGACAACTTCCACGGCCCAAACGAGAAACTGCATCTGCCCACCTGGCGGAAAGGCATGGCGGCGCTGGTCCATTTCTTCCACAATCTGGTTGACAAGTGATCTAAACAACCCTCCACGCTCGCAGGCGGTCTCACATCGTACCCTTCAGGGTAGACCGCCGTGTTTTACAGAGAACGTCGAGCATACCTTTTCCGCAGGAAAACAGATTTGAGCATACACAGGGAGAATTAATGTTGGTCTGAAAAACCTGTGGTAAAAACTTTGTTACAATTTGTGGAATCATGCAGCAGGGGAGAATATCTCAAATGATGGGATCCTTCCGTGAATACGTCGACTTACCTACTCTGAGCATCCGGAGGAAAGATCTGAATCAACCTGAAATGCCAACCCTGCTATCCTATCTTACGTCCCTTTACGGGGTGGAAAAAGGGCCAGAACTGCTTGAACGCGTGCGGCAGGTCATGGATTCCCATCGCGCGCGCCTCCCCGGGCGTGACGGCACCTTGAGCGAACGCGATTCCATCCTGATCACCTATGGCGATCAAGTTCAAGCGCCAGATGAAAAATCCCTACAGACCCTCAGCGCCCTCTGCAAAAAATATCTGACAGATGTGGTGGGCGGAATACACATCCTGCCCTTTTACCCGTGGACCTCCGACGATGGATTCTCCGTTGTAGATTATCGTCAGGTGGATCCCGCGCTTGGCAACTGGGAGGATATTTCCTCGCTGCAGAGTCACTTCCGCCTGATGTTCGATGCCGTCATCAATCATATGTCTTCGCACAGTGAGTGGTTCCAGGGATTCTTGCGCGAGGATCCGCGTTATCGTGGCTATTTTGTCACAGTGGAAGGCACGCCTGACCTGTCGCAAGTGGTCCGTCCGCGGGCGCTGCCCCTGCTCACCGCGTTCGACGCGCTCTCAGGAAAAAAGCGCGTGTGGACGACCTTTAGCGCCGACCAGGTTGACCTGAACTATAAAAATCCTGAAGTCCTGCTCGAGATCCTTGATATCCTGCTCATGTACGTGGAACGCGGCGCGACGTTCATTCGCCTCGACGCGATTGCCTATCTGTGGAAGGAGATTGGCACCACCTGCATCCACCTGCCGCAGACTCACCGCGTCATTCAATTTTTGCGTGCAGTACTGGATGAAGTCGCCCCGCACGTTCATCTGATCACGGAGACCAACGTGCCGCACGCGGACAATATCTCCTATTTCGGCGATGGCGCCAATGAAGCGCAGCTGGTGTACAACTTTGCCCTGCCGCCTCTCACGCTGCATACCTTCCACACCGGCGACGCGCGTATCCTTTCTGACTGGGCAAAGGCACTGACTCTGCCATCCGATAAAACGACCTTTTTCAACTTCCTCGCCTCACACGACGGGATTGGCCTGAATCCTGCCCGAGGGATTTTATCTAACCCTGACATCGATTCGCTTGTCGAAAAGACTCTGGCCCACGGCGGCTTGATCTCCTACAAACACAACGCAGATGGGACCCAAAGTCCCTATGAGATGAACATCAACTACTTCGACGCGCTCTCGAATCCCTATTTGTTTGAGGCGGCGTCCCCGCCGCCGGGGACTGCGGCGGGAGCGACCCTTGAAACATTGGATCTGCAAGTGGATCGCTTCATCGCCGCGCAGGCCATCATGCTTTCGCTTGTGGGCGTTCCTGGAATCTACTTCCACAGTTTATTCGGCTCGCGCGGCTGGCCTGAAGGTGTCAGAAGGACAGGCCGCAACCGCACGATTAACCGCGAAAAGTGCCAGTTTGATAAGCTGCAACGTGAACTCGCGGATGAAAACTCATTGCGCTCAAAAGTCTTCAGGCGATATGGCCAGCTGTTGAAGGCGAGAAACAGCACGTCTGCTTTTCATCCCCATGGCGGCCAAAACATATTGGATAGTCATCCCTCCGTGTTTGCAATTGAACGGATTTCCCCAGATGGCACCTCACGTGTGTTATGTTTGCACAACGTCAGCGGAGGACCGATTTCGTTCTCCACCGACTACGAATCGGCGAAAGACCTGTTCACAGATCAGGCCTTGCAGATTTCAGACCTCACGCTTGAACCTTATCAAGTCCTATGGGTAAAGCCCGACAGAGCAAAGGATAAATCATGACCGGACCTTCTCATCATATCGGCTTTATTTCCACCCGTTTCGCAGGAACAGACGGTGTCTCGCTCGAAACGCAAAAATGGGCCACTGTGCTCGAGCGACTGGGCCATGAATGTTTCTATTTCGCTGGCCAGTGTGATCGTCCCGCTGACCATTCTTATGTGGTGCCGGAGGCGTTTTACCGTCATCCTGAAATCGATGCGATCAACCTGCAGGCATTTTCGGGCAGTTGGGCGGTCACAGAAAGGGCGCGTGAAGAGCACCCCGAGGTGGCTGCCTTGCGAAAGGATTTTTTCTCTATTTATATTCGCCCACCCAAGGTAACCCAGCGTGTCAATGAGCTTAAGGACTACTTCAAGAAGGAACTGTATAAGTTTGCTTCCCAGTTTGAAATCGAAATCCTGATCACCGAGAACGCGCTGACCATCCCATTGAATTTGCCGCTGGGCCTTGCCATCACCGAGTTCATCGCCGAAACCGGTTTCCCGACCATCGCGCACCATCATGACTTTCACTGGGAACGCCAGCGTTTCCATGTCAACTGCGTCGGTGATTATCTCGCGGCAGCTTTTCCACCGACCTTGCCTTCCATCCGGCACGTGGTCATCAACTCGATTCAGGCCCAGGAGGTGGCCTCCCGCTATAGCGTGACCTCCCGCGTGATCCCCAACGTCATGGATTTTGACTCCCCGCCGCCCCCGCCGGACTCGTACACCGAAAACGTGCGCGCCGATTTCGGCATTCTGCCTGGTGAATACTTTTTCCTGCAACCCACGCGTGTCATTCAACGCAAGGGCATCGAACATGCCATCGAACTGGTGCGCCGGCTTGACCTGCCCGCCAAACTCATCATCTCGCATGCCTCCGGCGATGAGGGCAACGATTACGAACAGCGCGTGCGCGAATACGCCGACTTGCTGAATGTGACCATCCGGTTTGAAGCAGACCTGGTGCAGGACCAACGCGGTCTCACACCAGATGGCAGAAAGGCTTACACACTTGGCGATATATACCCTCACGCCGACCTGGTCACGTATCCGTCTGCCATCGAAGGCTTTGGCAACGCCTTTCTGGAGGCTGTCTATTACCGCCGCCTGGTCCTGGTGAACAACTACTCCATTTATGAAGTGGATATCAAGCCAAAAGGGTTTCGCACCGTCTGGTTTGATGGCTTCATCAGTGATCGCACGCTTGAAATGGTTCGCCAGATCTTGAGAAACACCACCCGCGCCCAGGAATGGGCTGAAGTGAACTACCAGCTGGCGAAACGATATTTCTCCTACACGGTCCTCCTGGGCCGCTTGGAAGCCATTCTCGCAGATTGTTTGGGATATCAGGTGTGAACATCGCTATCCTCCACTATGCTGTTCCACCGGTCGTCGGCGGGGTGGAAAGTGTCATTGCCCATCACGCGCGCTTGATGTCCGCAGATGGACATTCCATCCGCCTCATTGCCGGGCGCGGGGAAGCGTTGAGTAACGAGATCCCATGGACGAAGATTCCACTGGCCGATTCACGTCATCAACGCGTGATCCAGGTGAAGGAGCAACTGGATCGCGGCGAAGTGACAGCAGAATTTGAGTCGTTGCGCGATAGATTGATGCAGGAATTGCAAGCCGCCTTGTCCAACATGGATATGTTGATCGCGCATAACGTCTGTTCATTGAACAAGAACCTCGCGCTCACTGCCGCGCTTCACCAGCTCCACACCGCCGGGCAGCTTCCACGTCTGATTCTCTGGCACCATGACCTGGCTTGGAAAACGCCGCGCTATTTGCCCGAGCTCCATGACCGTTATCCCTGGGATCTGTTGCGAACGGATTGGGAGAGGACCACCCATGTGGTGGTTTCTGAATTGCGCCGCGTCGAACTGGCAGATCTGATGAGGCTTGACCCTGCCTCCATTCATGTCGTCCCCAATGGAGTTGACGCTGCGCGCTTCTACAAACTTGAATCGCAGACCCAAGCCCTGCTGGCCCACACGAACCTGCTGGAGGCGGCGCCGATCCTGCTGTTACCAGTGCGCGTGACGCCGCGCAAGAATATCGAACTGGCTTTGTATACGCTGGTTGAATTGAAAAAACAATGTCCCCAGGCTGCGCTGGTGGTGACGGGTCCCCTGGGTCCGCATAATGAGAATAACATCCAATATCTGGAGACGCTGGCCAAAATCCGCTCAACGTTGGGCCTGGAAGGTTCGGCGCACCTGCTCGCCGAGTTGGTGGATTCCTTCCTGCCTGATGAAGTGATCGCCGACTATTATCGTATCGCCGATGCACTCCTGTTCCCCAGCCGCGAAGAAGGGTTTGGGATCCCGTTGATCGAAGCCGCGTTCAGTCACTTGCCGGTTTTCTGCGCGGATATCCCTCCACTACGCGAGCTGGGACTGGGCGATGTGACCTACTTTTCGCCCGATGCAGATCCGGTGCAGGTCGCCGCGCCGATTGCCGGGTATTTTCAATCGTCCCCCACGGCGCGCCTCGCCCTGCGAGCCCGTTCCTCATTCCGTTGGGAAGCGATCTATCGCCAGCACATTTCGCCGCTATTGTAAAACGACATTCGTGTTATCCCACGTTGCAATACGACATTGATGTCGTGGTGCAGGGTACCACGAAAGGAAGGCCTCATGACAAGACATTCTGGGTTTACGCCCATCCATAGGATCCTTGTCCCATTGGTCCATGATGGACCAGGATTGCACGCGCTGGATATTGCGCGTCTTTTTGACGCGGAGATCACCCTGGTGGGGGTGGTGGTTGTGCCTCCGGAACAATCGTTGAGCACGGGAGCCGTGGCCGCGCGCTCCGTGCGGAGATTGCTCCGCATCTTTGGGAGGGACAAACACATCACGGGCAAATCACAGGTGATTGTCTCCTATGAGCCGTGGCATGAATTCTCGAAATTGTTACAGGATGAAAAACCCGATTTGTTGTTCCTTGAGTATGAGTCCCATCTGAGAGCGTTGCACGTCACCTTGAGCACGGTGCTCGCGCGTCCGCCGTGCAATGTAGCCCTGGTGCGGGGAAAAATCACCAGTAAACCGAATCAGGTGCTGGTCCCGGTGAGAGGCGGTCCGCACGCAGAATTGGCATTACGTGTCGGCCTGGGTCTGCGCTCCAACGGTGTGACGACTTTACATATTCGCCACCCGGAAGGTCATGAAGGCAGCAGCCGGGACGCGGCCTTCAAGGGATTGGAGCGCGTGCTGAAACAACTACCCGAGGTGCAGAAGCAGTTTGAGATCACGGAGGATGCGGCACAGGTCATTTTGAGTCACGCGAAGCAAAAGGATGTCATTGTGCTGGGAACAACGGCTCAGCGTGCTTCCAGTTCTGTTTCCCTGGGGCCGGTGGCAGATCGCATCCTGCATGAGGCGCCGTGCACGGTGATTGTGGTCAAAAGTGGACGTCCGTTTCCGTATGCGGCCTATGATGAAAGTGTGGGCCTGCAGGCCATTTCAATTCTGGTGGATAAATGGTTTGCAGAGAATACCTTCCACGCAGATGAGTTCAGTCACTTGCGGGAACTGGTGGAGTCGAAAAGACAGCAGGGGTTGAGCATCAGCCTGGCCATGCCGGCCTTGAATGAAGAAGAAACGGTGGGGCAAGTTGTTAGGATGATGAAAACGGAACTGATGCAAAGAACACCCTTGTTGGACGAAATCGTGTTGATCGATTCCAATTCGGCGGACCGCACGCGTGAAATTGCCCAAAAGGAAGGCATTCCAGTCTACATTCACCAACATTTGCTGGAAAACATGGGTATGCGTTCAGGAAAAGGCGAAGCGTTGTGGAAGAGTCTGTTCGTGACGCGCGGTGACCTCATCGTGTGGATCGATACCGATATCGTGAACATTCATCCACGCTTTGTGTATGGAATTATTGGGCCGCTGCTGCAGAATCCGCACATACAGTTCGTCAAGGGATTTTATCGCCGTCCACTGAAAGTGGGTTCAAAAATGCAAGCCGGCGGCGGCGGGCGTGTGACCGAACTGACAGCCCGCCCACTCCTGAATTTGTTTTACCCGGAACTATCGGGCGTGATCCAACCCCTTTCCGGAGAATATGGGGGCAGGCGCACTGCGCTGGAGCGGGCCACGTTTTTCTCAGGCTACGGTGTGGAAACCGGCTTATTGATCGATATTTATGAACGATACGGTATCAGTGCAATTGCCCAGGTGGATCTGTTGGAGCGCGTCCATCACAACCAGCATCTGGAGGCGTTGAGCAAGATGTCTTTTGCCATCATTCAGACGGTGATGCGCAAACTGGAGAAGCGTTTTGGCCGCGCCGTGCTGGAGGATGTGAACCGGTCGATGAAGCTGATCCGGCATGATTCCAAGGGATATTTTCTGGACGTTGAGGAAATCGCAGAGCTCGAGCGTCCGCCCATGCTGGAAGTCGCCGAATACCGGAGCCTCTTCAAAAGGGAGGCTCTTGCGAACGATCATCCAATTCCTGACTATTGATGTTTTCGGTGGATGGCCGCTTCACCACCTGTAACCGCCTATGATCTTGAATTTTGAAATGCGTTAGCATTTCATAGCAAAACAGGCGGGTATTATGCAGTCGAATGATGGGTGTCTCAATTGAAGGGATACAAAATAAATTTCGGTACAATGTAGTTAAGTAGACTCCGGAAAGTCCCTGAATAACCATATTTGCTCAAGCCGCCGTCCTTCGCGAAGTGTCGCCCCGCAGCGCGGGAGCGACACATCCCGATGGGGACGGCGACGGGGACGCCGCCGAGAGCGAGCTTATTTAAAGTATTTTCGATACCTACTTAAAATACCGGCGAAGGAAAATTGGAGATGCCATGAAAATTGCCGATTGCATGAAACGTAACGTGGTTTCAATTCCGGTTAATGCAACCGTACGCGAAGCTGCAGCTGTCTTTGTAAAGAAGCATGTGGGTCTTCTACCCGTAGTGGATAAAAACAACAAGCCCGTGGGTGAAGTGGGACTTCGGGACCTGCTCTCTCTGGAACTGCCCGATTTTGTCAATTTCATTGCCGATGTGGATTACGTGCATGATTTCGGCGCGGTGGAAACCACGCGTCCTTCCGCCGCGGCGCTGAATAAATCCATCAAGTCGTTGATGGAACCAGCGCTCACCGTGGACGAGGATTCCGGCTTGTTGCGCGCCTATGCGTTGATGCTCCAGCACAATTTGCACGACATTCTGGTGGTCTCACCAGATGGTCAACTGGCGGGTATTGCCTCGCGTGTAGATGTGGGAATCGCCATCCTGCGGTCCTGGGAAAAGGTGGTATGAACATGACCCTCGGGGCTATCTTATCAACCATCATCTTTTTTGTAAGCCTGGTATTGATCTTTTCGGAGAAGATCAACCGTTCCATTACAGCCATTGCCAGCGCAGCGCTCATGGTGGGTTTGGGAAAACTCCTGAATTTTTATTCGGAAGAAGCCGCCCTGGCTGCCATTGATTTCAATACGCTCGGGCTTTTGCTTGGGATGATGATTTTGGTCGCCATGCTGGAACCAACAGGTTTCTTCGAATATCTGGCCGTGCGTGCCGCGCGGGCCTCGATGGGAAAACAAATGCATTTGTTCACCCTGCTCGGTAGTGTTACGACCGTCCTGGCTATGTTCCTGCCCAACGTGACGACCATCATCTTGATCGCACCTGTGACCATCCTGATCAGTGAAATCCTGGGTGTGAGCGCGCTTCCCTATCTCATCGCGGAGGCCCTGCTTTCGAACACCGGCGGCGTGGCTACCTTGATCGGTGACCCGCCCAACGTGTTGATCGGTTCTGCTGCCGGTTTCTCTTTTAACGATTTTCTGGTGTATTCTCTTCCCATCGTCGCTGTCACCTGGGCCGGAACCATGGTTTTAATGCGTTATCTCTTTAAAAAAGAATTATCCAAACGACCGCGCAGTGTCAAAGCCGTGATGAGGCTCAACCCCGCCGAAACGCTCAACCATCCTGAAACGGCGCGCCGCGTTTTGATCGTGCTGGGTGCGGCAATCCTTTTTTTCTTTGTCCATCATTTGCTGCATATCAGCCCATCCTTTGTCGCCCTGGGCGCGGCGGCGTGCGCGCTCGTTTGGGTGCAACCTGATCTCGATGAAATGCTCAAGAAAATTGAATGGAGTGTGCTTATCTTTTTTGCTTCACTGTTCATCATGGTCGGGGGGTTGGAGTCCGCCGGAGTGTTGGAAGCAGTGATCGGCTTGCTGGGACGCGGCTCCAATGTCTCGCCGGTGCTTTTCGGAGTAGTGCTCATTTGGGTGGTCGCCGCGCTATCCGCCGTTGTAGATAATATCCCGATCACGATTGCATTGATTCCGGTGATCAAGGGACTTGGAGAGGGGGGGATGGATATCACGCCCCTCTGGTGGGCGCTGGCATTCGGCGCCGGCTTTGGCGGCAACGGGACAATCGTCGGCTCGACAACCAATATTATTGTTGCAAAACTTTCAGAAAGAACGCGCACGCCCATCACCTCACAGTTGTGGCTGCGGCGCGGACTGCCAGTGATGATAACGACCTGTGCCATTGCCAGCGTCTTATATGCGCTCTTCTACCCATTGTTCTGATGATGGAAGCCACGAAATTATGGTATCCTTACCGAGTACCGCATCATTATGTAGACTTCGAGTGTTGATTCTGGCTTGCAGAACAACACTGAAGGTTTGATCACAATGAGACAAGCGGTAATGCACACCACCCTGGGAGCCTTCTCATGTACGTTGCCATCGAAGGGGTCATCGGAGTTGGTAAGACGACCCTCGCCCGCCTGCTTCAACCCATGTTCCATGCCGAAATCATCCTGGAGGTCTTTGAAGAGAATCCGTTCCTATCTGATTTCTATAGTGACCGTGCCCGCTATGCCTTTCAGACCCAAATTTTCTTTTTGTTGAGCCGTTATCATCAGCAGCGCCGTACCATTCAAGAGATGGTTTCGACCGGTAAAAACCTGATTGCAGATTACACCTTCGCGAAAGATTCGCTCTTTGCGCGCATCAACCTCAAAGGCGACGAACTGGACATGTACTATAAGGTGCACGAAGCGCTGGCCGAAAAAATTCAAAAGCCCGATTTGCTCGTGTATTTGCAAGCCAGCACCGATACCCTCATGCAGCGCATCGCCTTGCGTGACCGTTCGTATGAACGCCAGATGGAGCGCGCCTACATCCACGAATTGAACCTTGCTTATGATGAATTCTTTTCGAAACCTTTTGATCACACGCCGGTATTGACGATCGACTCGAACAACCTGAACGTTATCCAAAACCCTGAACATTTGAAACTGATCGAGAACCGCATCAGACAAAGCCTGAACCTGCCTCCGTTCCAACAAACCTTACCTTTGCCTTGACATTGCTCCCGCCGCCGTCCTCGGCGGCAGAATCCAGCGCCGTGCCTGGCGCTGGGAGCGAGGAACACCTATGCGAGTCACGCGTGAATCATTGATCCGAATTGCCAAAGAGACCGCCCAGGAGCACGCCTTCAACGACCGCGACATCGTCGCGGCCTATCTGACGGGTTCGCTGGCCGCCGGTGGTGCTGACCCGATGCTCGGCGGCGCAGCAGACATCGATATCATCTTCGTACACACTGCTGAACCCAAGCACCGCCGTGAATTTGTGAGGCTAACCCCTGATTTTCACGTGGACATCAGCCATCGCGCCCGGGCCGAGTTCAAACGCCCGCGCGAACTGCGGCTCGATCCCTGGTTGGGCTGGGAAATGTACGATCCCATGTTGTTGTTCGAACGTGAGAAGTTCTTTGAGTTCGTGCAGGCCGGGCTGCGGGCCGGGTTTGAGTTCAACGCGCCCGCGCCGGCGCTGCATCGGTCTCGCTTATTGCTGGCACAGGCCCGGCAGACCTGGCGTGAATTGCTGGAGATCACAGACACCGTCGCTCCCAGCGACATCCTGAAATATATGAAATCGTTGTATCATGCGGTCAACGCGGTAGCTGAGCTGTCCGGTCCGCCCCTGCCTGACCGCCGCCTCTTGTTGGATTTTCCCGCCCGGGCAGAAACCGCTCAGCGAGCCGGCATGGTCGCGGGATTATACAGTTTATTGGGCGCGTCCACTTTGGAAGTCTCCCAGATCAATTCATGGCTGCCACCCTGGAGGTCCGCATTCGAGGCGGCGAGCCAGAGCAACCGCGTGGATCCACGCATTCATCCCGCCCGTCTGAATTATTACGAGAAAGCCATCCAGTCCATTCTCTCAGGCGATCAGCCGCGTGCCGCGTTATGGCCGCTGCTGCAAACCTGGACTCTCGCTGCAGACGTATTGCCTGAATATGCTCTGGATGCATGGCGCGCCGCCTGCAACGACTTGGGCCTCACCACGCCTGGCATGCAGGACCGTGTGAATGGCCTAGATCACCTGCTGGACGAGGTGGAAGGTCTCCTGGATGAATTAACCGCCCACTATGGGTTGGATACTTCGACAAGTCTGTAATTGGCCCTCTGGGAAGTGCCGTGATCAAACCTTTTCAGTACACGGATTTCACGGACAGCACGGAAAAAGAGCAGATTCTAAAAGGTTTTTCCGTGAAATCCGCGCGCATAGCGTCCGTGTCGTCCGTGTACAAGAATCACGGCAACTCCTGAAGACCCTCTGTAATTCTGTAGAGGCGACTCAGGCTCTGATGATAAGATTCCTTGCTGACCCTGACAGGTACCCTTCGGGCATAATAATCGCCCCTACAATGCAAAGGTGAATATGACTCGTGATGAAGCTTTAGCCCTGGTACGTGAATTTGTGAAGAACGAAGGCCTCGTGCGGCATATGCTCTCGGTGGAAGCTGCCATGCGTTTCTATGCCGAAAAATTTGGGGAAGACCCGGAAACATGGGGGCTGATTGGCCTGCTTCACGATTTTGACTGGGAGATCCACCCGACTCTTGACCAGCATCCGCAGGAGGGCGCGCCGATCCTGCGGGCTCGCGGCGTGCCAGAGGACATTGTTCAGGATATTTTGAGTCATGCCGACCATCTGAACATGCCGCGCGATACGCTGCGGCGCAAAGCCATCATCGCTTGCGATGAGATTACAGGTCTGATCACTGCGGTAGCGTTGGTGCGCCCCTCACGCTCTTTGTATGACCTGGAAGCCGCTTCCGTCAAAAAGAAATGGAAGGATAAAGCTTTTGCGGCGGGAACTTCACGCTCAGAAATGGAACATGCCTCACATCAATTTGGCATTGAGTTATGGGAGCACGTGGGGAATGTGATCACCGCCATGCGAAAAATTGCGCCCGAACTGGGGCTGGTGGGGAATATTACACAAGCTGATACTACAAGTGGATAGACTGGCTTGCATATAGTTTTAAATAAAAAGATGCTTTACCATTGAATGATAAAGCATCTTTTTGCTGTTTCCAGCGACCTTCGGTTATGAAGGCAGGGAGCTCTGGATGCTGTTGAAAGTGTTGTTGACCTTCTTGCCCAGAATGCCCATGACAGCAATCACGACGATGGCAATGAGTGCAAGGATGATCGCATATTCAACAAGACCCTGTCCCTTTTCTTTGAGAGCGAATAACATGATAGTATCTCCTTTCTGAAAAATTGTATTGGGGCTGTCCCCAAAGGTCCTTACAACAACCATGACGGAAAATCAATATATTTGTTACCGCTTCACAGCGCAAAACTCGAATTCTGGTCCGAGGAAGCCGGGCTTGGACATCCCGTATCCCTCCGTGCAACGCTTTTCGCCGATTCAAAAGGTCAATATCGCTTCGAATGCAACCAGCCTGAAACATCCATATGCGGATCTCTGCCGTGAGCTTCCGCACCATCGGGGCGAACAGTTATCATCCAGAAGGCGCGCCGGAGGGGAACATGGATTTTGTGATCGGCCCGGAACAGTGACGGGATTGTCTGCCAGTGCATAGAGAGACGGCTGAAGAATCAGAGTACAATCTGAATCCATGAGCGGACAAACCAACACCACCATCTTCAACACACCGATCCTCAGCGGTATATTCCATCACATCGCCAGGCTGGTGATGCATCTGCTCGGCTGGCGTGTGGACGGGACTCTCCCGGACCTGCCAAAATTCATTCTGGTCGGCGCGCCCCATACCTCCAACTGGGACTTTGTGCTTTTCCTCGGTGTTATCTTCACCCTGCGTGCGAACGTCCGCTTTATGGGCAAGGCGGAGCTGTTCCGCAATCCGTTGGGCTGGTTCTTCTACTATTGCGGCGGCGTGCCTGTTGACCGCAAAAAGTCCACCGGTCTGGTGGAACAAATGGTAGAGGCCTGCAATAAAGCAGAGAATTTCATCCTGACCATTGCGCCCGAAGGGACGCGTCATCATGTGACCGAATGGAAGCGCGGCTTTTACCACATCGCCAGAGGTGCAGGGATTCCCATCGTGCTGGCGGTCGTGGATGGTAAACATAAGACCGTCCGGATTGGACAGATATTCAATCCGACCGGGGATATAGAAGCAGACCTGAAAACGATCAAGGGATTTTTCTCGGGCATTGTGGGGATCAACCCGCGACGGAAGTACATCACGCTGGCGAATTGACGTGATACGATCCGTAAAACCAGCCAGGATTGGAGTGCGCAGGTTGTCATGCTGAATGGGCTTAAAATCAGCCGGGATACGCAACTGGAGTCTCAAGTCTATGTATTGCCTGAGGGCATTACCATCGATTCAGACAATGTGGTTCTGGACGGTCGCGGCGCAACCATTATGGGGCTTGAGAGGACCGGTCAGGGTATTCACGTTGCGGGGCGAAAAAATATCATCATCAAAAACCTGCGAGTGCTGAATTACTACCACGGGATTTCGATCAAGAATTCAAGGGAAATAGAAATCCATAACTGTTCCATCACGGGAACAGCCGAAATCGAATCGAATACTCTATTTCTGGATATCTGGAAACCCGCCGCGGATGCCTACGGGGGCGCGATTTTCCTGCAGCAGGTCACCGATGCGAAAATCCATGAGAATAACCTGCAGCATCAAATGAACGGGATCCTTAGCTACCAGTGCAAGAGATTGGATGTAACGAACAATCTGGCCAACTATTGCAGCGGCTTCGGTTTTCATCTATTTGAAACCTCTGACAGCACCTATACCAACAACTATGCCGACTACTGTTGCAGATACTATCTGAGCGGCAGCAGTTCACATCTGGGAGCGGATGCTGCAGGGTTTCTGATCATTTTCAAGTCCTGCAACAACGTTTTCAGGAACAACCTTGCCAGGCTGGGCGGAGACGGTTTTTTCCTGGCAGGTCTGACTCCGGATGGAATCGACGTGGGATGTAACAACAATCTATTTGAAGAGAATGACGCATCCTGTAGTCCAAACAACGCCTTTGAAGGAGTATTCAGCAAGGGCAATATCTACCGCCGCAACAAGGCTAACCATTCCAATTACGGATTCTGGTTGGGCTTTTCAAGCGACTGCACTTTGAGAGATAATCAGATCTACGGTAACCGCCAGGCGGGCATTGCGGTGGAAAATGGCATAGCTTTCCAGGTAATTGATAACGATATACAAAACAACGCGCACGGCATTCTGATTTGGACACGCTCTTATGATTTTCTAAAAACGGTCCCCCATATGAATGAGACGAGTAGAGACTGGCTGATCGAAAGAAATAAATTGCTTCAGAACAAAAAAGCGATCCGCATCGCAGCCAATCAAAATCATGGTGTGAGAAGGCTTGAAGGAGAACAAGCATCAGTTCCCCCAAACAATCATGTTATCCAAAACAACGAAATTCGGGACAATACGATTGGGATTGAATTGGAAAAAGCCGCAGGCACACAGATGAATCAAAATATCATGAACAATCTTGTTGCCAATTTTGAGGAAATTTGAGTTCCAATTACTCTTTTAATAGAAAATCCCCACGATTTAGTATGCCCTCCAAGATTGTTTTCAGCGCGTCTGATGCCAGTAGCTCATCCAACTCAAACGACTTCAAACGCGTCTGCGTAGTTCTCACAGAAGGTTCAAGGAAATCGCCAAAAGGTAAAGACGTTCGGAATAATTGATAATATAAAAATCGTCGCGCGTTGCGCCTGAATTCAGCCGGGACAGCAATCTTCTCAGCCTCGAGAAACTCTTTCATCTTTCTTCTTACTTCGTCCACCGTCTGTGGAAAGAACACAGTTGGGTATTGGGTGAAGCGCGCCTTGCCCGCGCACAGCACCGCCGCGCCCGTGATCGAAGCCTCCAGCCCGACCGTCGAATTGTAGACCATCACGAACTTCGACCTCTGGATCAGTTCATACGAACTGAGTGACTCATTCGGACCCACGAAGATGACATTCGACTCCTTGTCCACGCCGTGGTCTGCCACCCAGCCAGCGACCGTCTCCCGGCTGGATTTTCTCACGCGTAGCTCGTCCGGGTGGGCACGGATCACGAACAACGTCTCACCATGTTGCCGGATGACCTCCAGTGTCAGGTCCAGCCAGTCGAACATATCTTCGAAGACCGTGTTGGCGTGTGGCTGGCTTGTATCAAAAATGACGTTGGTAAAGACAGGAACAATTTGCTTGAACCCTGCGGCCTTCTGCAAAAACGATTCGTCGAGTCCCTTCATATCCGCCCAGAACTTGATGCCCGCCATCGTGAAGTCGCCTTGAAAGCGCTTTGCAAGATACGCATCCAGTTTTGCGTTTTGTTCATCGTTCAATTCAAAGTCATCCGGGATGTGGATGGGATACGCCGTCGCTTCGCCGTCGGTGAAGAACGCGGAGGCGGGCTGCAAACCCACTTCATGTGTGATCACGCGGATGCCGCGCTTCTGGGCGATATACCGTGCGGTCGCTTCGGGGAAGAACTGTCCGTTGAATACGACCACCGCGCGCGGATTAGTTTCATCCAGGAACATTGAAAACTTCTGTGCCACATTCCATGCTGACAAGATATATTCGCGCAAAAGATAACGCGTTGGTTCGTCATCGTTCAAGTGATGGATGCGCAAAATCCAACGCAAACTGGGGAGGCATAATTTGCCGAGCGGAATTTCCTGCCATTCGAAGTGAATGAGCTCGGGAATGCTCAAATTTTCAATAAGAGTTACAAGTTGCGAGTTACGCTGATACTCAAACCAAGTAACGCCAGACGTAGTGGCGACTTTCCTGACACCGTCCGTCAGGACAGGTGCAGTCGCCCCTTGGCCAGAATGACTGAAGTCGTTACTACGCAAACCCGTATACAACGTCCTCGACTGATAGATGCATGATCTGCATGGAGGAGCTTTGTGCACATGGTCGCGATTCGTCCCCAACACGCAATGGCTCATCCCTGAATGACAGGCAAAATACGCGACCGGAATTCCTTTGAGCCGCAACGCCCACGAAGCGAGCAGATGAAACCCGCTATTCCATGAGAGGTCGTCAATTCCCGTAGAGGCTTTGAAAAACACGACCGGCTGGCCCCTTGGGGGTGGCGAGTGGCGGGTGATGAGTTTCGCGACGCGCGCGATTTTGAGATTGTTGAGCCTGCGGACCAGTCCACGTTTGAGGCGCTGATTGAAAAATTCTTTGAGCACTCTTCATTCCGTATATTATTATGACCTTCGAGAAGAAAGCTTACCTTTGCTGGTTCGTTGAGATTGCTTCTCGAAGACTCGCAATGACGTTACCAATCATTATTCTTCTCATACCCCAGCCTTACTAACAGAACCCCTGCCACTTCCTTGAATAACTGCTTATGTTCTTCGGTGAAGAACTCGTGCCAGCCGACGGTCACTATTGAAACTTATTCTTGCTATAAGGGCAGGTAAATTACCTGTCCTTCCCATTCTCGTGGTTCACTGTATTCCGCCAAAAACAGTACATCTTCAATCACCGCCCCTACAGGCAGGTCATCTGCAACTTCAATGACTCCTGGCATGGATTTGTGTTCGTGCACCCGTTGGTATGCATAATGTGCCATTGTCGCGGCGTCGTGTGTCAACGCCACCCGCCCCTCTTGTGCTGCCCATTCAAGAATGGTCGGATCGTCTGCCCCGCGCAAGCCAACATCCTGCACGCGGACGATATCAAGGCCGGGCTTGCGCCGCAACAATCCGCGCACGATGTCATTATTGAAGTTTTCATCGGACACGAGCAAGAGCATGATTATTTATTTTTGCGGGCAAGCAACCTTGCTCGAATCCCACTTTGGTCAAAGCGTTTCTGGTTTTGTTCTCTGACTACCTTGGCGTGTTTCCTGCGCTTTTCGAGATATTTTTCTACTTCTTCCTGATGTTGCAGGTAGTAACTAATGGTCGCGTACACATTGGCTAATGTGATGGATGGATACTGTTGCGCAATCTCCTCGGCAGTCGCTCCCCTGATGAACGCGCCGACCACGGTATCCAGTGTCACGCGTGAACCGGCAATTTTTATTACGCCATTGGAATCAGCCGCCAACGGCGCGGTGATGGGTTGGATTTCAAGCAAAACAGTCATGGTGTTTTCCGGATGGATTATAAACGTTTTTCACTTACCATTTATTATCCTTCTCATACTTTAACCTCACCAATAAATCGCCTGCTACGTCCTTGAACAACCGCTTATGCTCCTCGGTGAAGAACTCACGCCAGCCGCCGGTCTTCCCGGAGCGGAAGGTGTGACTCTTCTTCGGCTGGATGGCGTCTACCAAAACTGGAACCGCCTTTACACGGGGCGTGGGAATTTCGTAACCGGTCTTTTCCACTTCGTCGAGCATGGCATTTAGCGTCGCGTCACGGTCGTTGACCAGGTCCTCAAAGCGGAGGCACAGCACGTTTTTTTGCCGAGAGGCATCCAGCCACTGGAAGACGCCCTCATAACGCTGCTTCACGCTGACCATGTGCAGGCCGTCCTGGTCGATGCCGGTGATGGCAACTTTAAGGCGCGCGCTGATATCAGGGAGCGAGTTGTAATATTCGTGCATGCCATGCTCTTCCTGCGTGTCGGTGGCGAAGAACACGTGTGAGACGAGCATATCCCGCGGGTCGCGGTAAATGAAGTAGTTCACGCGCCCGGCTCCGGTTAGGAAAGAGACGTTTTCCGGAGTGGCCTCTACATAGCCCCAACCAATCACACCCTCCGACAAATTCTCCAATTCTCTGATTATCTCAGTTTGGGCCTTCCTCCTCCCTTCTTTCGTAATCGTTCTTACAGGCTCCGCCTCCACATATTTGTACGGCATGATCTGTGTAAAGCCATTGAGAATCTGCAACAACAGATGCGACCCGCTCTTGGGTTTGGAGTTGCCAAAGATGGGCGGTGCCTCGTGAAAAGAAAACCGCTTCCACCTCAGGATGGCTTGTGCGGTTTTCCCGGCAGGGCGCAATGTTCTGCGAAATTGCTGAGCCAGACTCATATATTTAGCCACCGAGTCACAGAGTCACGGAGATTCTTAATTTCTCTGGGTCTCGCCCGAAGGACACATTTGCATGGGGTGCAAGTATCAATGTCGGGACGATGCGTGACTCTGTGGCCGACTAATCCTCGCCGTTGACGCGGCGTAATCTCTTCATCGAAGCTTTTTCGGAATCATAGACCTTCTTAACGCCATCACCCAATGCTGCCTCCGTCACGCGGATGTATTTGACAAGCCTTTCAAAGCCACCTGGCTCCACCGACGCGGCCTGATCGGAGCCCCACATGGCGCGGTCCAACGTGATGTGCCGTTCGATGGAGGATGCGCCCAGCGCGATCGCCACCGCCGAAGGGACCAGGCCTACTTCATGCCCCGAATAACCGATGGGGTTATACGGGAATTCCTTGCGGAGTGTCCCGATCATGTTGAGGTTCAACTCATCCGGTTCGCAGGGATAGGTGCTGGTGCAGTGCATGATGATCAGGTTCTCATTACCGAGTGTATCCACGCCGCGATGGATTTGTTCCATGGTGGACATGCCGGTTGAAACGATGATGGGCTTTCCAGTTTTGCGAACATACTTTAGCAGGCTATGATCGGTAAGCGAGGACGAGGGGATTTTGTAGGCGGGCGTTTCGAACTTCTCCATGAAATCTACAGAAGGCTCGTCCCAGACCGATACCAGCCAGTCGATCTTTTTTTCCCGGCAATAGCGGTCGATCTCACGATACTGTTCCTCGTTGAATTCCACCTTGTAACGATAGTGCAGGTATGTAATGTAGCCCCACGGCGTTTCGCGCATCTGGGTTTGCTGGTCAGGCGGTGTGCTGATGTCCGGAGTACGCTTCTGAAACTTCACCGCATCCACACCGGCATGTACTGCCGCATCGATGATCTTCTTGGCGATCTCGATGTCGCCATTATGGTTGATGCCCACTTCTGCAATGATGTAGGCGGGGTGACCATCTCCCACCATACGATTTCCCAATTTGATTTCACGAGACATGTATTATCCTCTCTGTTTGCCACGCTTCAAGCGTGACCTACTTTCAGATTGTTCAAAATCAAATCACACAACTCTCTCACTGCACCCTGCCCGCCGGCTCTGGTCAGCACATGATCGGCGGCGCGGATGACTTCGGGGAATGCATCGGCCACCGCCACAGACCAGCCCACAATTTCAAAGCATGGCAGGTCGTTGTGGTCATTCCCGATATAGACGACATTCTCCGCCTTCATGTTTTTCTGCTCCAGGATTTCACGCAGCGCATTACCCTTTTCCCGAATCCCGACCCCGTGAACGGCCTCCACACCCATCTTTTTGGCGCGCGCCAGTACCACCGGATTCGGCTCTGAGGAGAGGATCATGACCTCGATGCTCCGCTCGCGCAATTCACGGATGCGGAGGCTGTCACTGCGGAACGCGGCGACCATCTCTCTGCCATCCTGATCGGTCCATACTTTGTTGTCCGTCAGCACGCCATCGAAGTCACAGATGACCAGCTCGATCTTCTTCGGCATCGGGCGCCGCGACCTGTTCTCTGGCATGACCATCTCGAGTTCACCCTGAAATACCAGCGCTTCATACTTCGCCCAATCGGCCGGGGTATCGATATCCACGGTGTAACGTGGATCGATGACCAGCGGATAGATCATCTTCCCGGTGAGCGAATGCTGGCGTGTGATCGTGGAGGTGCGGATCGCGTCAATGTGCCCGGTCTGCCAATAGACCGGCGGCAGGATCTGGCGCGGCGCGTTGTAGGGTTCGGCAATGCCTTCCACTTCGAGCAGGGGCTTCATGGGTTTGTCATAGCCATTGAAACGCCACATTTTGTGCGGGTTTTGCCCGGCGGGTACCACGCCGCGCACACAATCGGCATCTGCATTTTCAATTAGGGTCCTGACGGCGCTGTCCACGCAATCCTTCGGGCGCACAGGGGAAGTGGGGCGCAGTTGTACCACGAGATCAGGCTTGTAGCCTTCGATATCCTCCAGCCATTTGAGGGCATGTTCGAACACAGGCAGGTCGGGGGTGCGGTCCTGGGCCAGTTCGTGGGGGCGCATGAACGGAGTTTCAGCCCCATATTCGCGTGCCACCGCCGCAATCTCTACATCATCCGTCGAAACGATGACGCGGTTCACAGTATGAGCCTGCAGACCCGCCGCGATGCTCCACGCGATCAGCGGGTAGCCTGCAAAACCACGGATGTTCTTGCGCGGGATGCCTTTCGAGCCGCCGCGCGCGGGAATGAGGGCAAGGATGTGGGTCATGGGTTACGCAAACAGGTAGACAAGTATACAAGTACACACGTAAACAATTGGCTCACCTTGTGTACCTGTTTCCGTGTGTACATTATCACCACGCCGTCCAACCTCCGTCAACCACAACATTATTCCCGGTCATATATGAGGACGCGTCCGATGCCAGGAACAACAAGGCGCCGTTCATTTCATCCTTTTTTGCCATGCGGCCAAGGATGGTCTTGGCGGAGTAATTCTTCACAAAATATTCCTCATGGTTATTGAACACACCGCCGGGGGTGAGCGCGTTCACGCGGATCTCTGTCCCGGCATAATAGGCGGCGAGATATTTGGTGAAACCCATCACACCGGCCTTGGTCACGGTGTAATAGACCGGCTTGAAGGCCACCCGCGTACCGTCCTTGATGTAGATGCGCTGGTCGGGGCCGTTGAGGCCATAGGTGGAGCAGATGTTGATGATACTGCCCTTTTTGCCCTGCGAGATCATCGGCCTCACGCAGGCCTGTGTGACCAGGAACATGCCCGTGAGGTTGACGTTCAGAGCCGCATTCCACTGATCGATAGGATAGTCTTCAAAGGCGCCAGGGGTGATGCCTTTTTTCATGGCATCGGGGTCGAACTTGGGGTCGAGCGCCGCGCTATTCACCAGGATATCAATCCGACCAAATTCAACTAATACTTTTTCCACCATCGTATTCACCGAGTCAGGCTGGGTGATATCGGTGGGAAGGGCCAGGGCGTGAAATCCACTTTTCGTAAGCGTATCCGCCATCCCATGCGAAGCGGAAGCGTTCAAATCCACCACGGCAACTATCGCGCCAGCCTCCGCCAGCGTCCTGCAAAACTCCGCGCCGAGCAATCCCACGCCGCCCGTTACAATGGCGACGCGTCCGGTTAAGTCAAATTTTTCCTGAATGGTCATGTTTCCCTTTCGTAAGGCGGGATGCCATCCCGCCCTACGGTCTCGCATAAATGGAATCACCCTGCGCTTTGAACGCGAGATGCAAGCCTTCGGACAGAGCCTTCGCATCACCGGCGATATTTTCACCGTGATCAAACAATGCCAGCACAGCCTGACCTGCAGTGACCTGCTGCTGCATGGACGCCACGCCCTCTTCAAAGCCCGTGAGTTCCATCCCCGCGGCGGCGTCGTATCGATAGGGCAGGATCACCGCGCCGCGTCCGGTGTATAGGTATACCGCGCCCGGCTCATTGGTGTAAATCCTGACATCTGGCGGAAGTTCACGCAGGTACTCCATCGCCTGTGAATCGTACCACTGGAACGATGCGTACCCAAGCCCGCCGCGCGACAACTGCGCAAAGGTAATCGATTGTTTGTACACCGAAAAACCCAAGATTATCAGCGTCAAAATGATCACGATCGGCCGGTTTCTCTTGCTAAGCCACACCCCTGCATATACCAACAGGATAAACAGACCGACATAAGCGGGTGCCAGAATGCGCAATTTGAATTTCGTCGCGGCGTCGAACATGGTCATCGAAGCCACAATGGAGGCCAGGTATGCAAAGATGAACAAGCCAACGGTAAAGGAGATGACCTCGCGCGACTCTTGCCCGCCTCTTTTCAACCCCGCGGCAGGACGCGGCTTTGATAGATAGTTCCACGCTTTGCGCAGGGTCCAAACCAGCACCGCGGCGAGAACCAGCGCAACCACCATTTCGATCAGATACGGTTGTTTAAATATTTCCCTACGCCAGGCCTCCACCGGAATAAGGAACTGCGACACTTCAAAACGCCCTATTTTCAGGTTTTCCACGGTGATAGGATGCCATGCAAAGGTACGGTTGGTGGCGGTCTCTGCAACCAACCGATTGCGGATCGCCCAGCCTAACGCCCACGGAAGAAAGCCCACCAGAAAAATTCCAATGCTGGTGAGGCGTTTGCGCCAGCTGGTACGCAAAATGCAGATGGCCCCAATATATGCCGCAACCAGTGCAAGACCCGCATACCGCGTGAGATAGGCCATACCGCTGAGCACCCCACAACCCACGAGCCACCACCATTCACCTGCAATGCCTCTCCCAACGGACGACGGCGGGAATTCGAAATACAAATCGAATGCCCACAGAGAAAGCAGAAATAAAAAGATAAACAGCGGCTCGCTCATCGCCATGCCGTGTACCTGCAGCATTTCACTGCTCATGAGGAACAGGCCTGCGAGCACTAACCCCGCTGTGAGAGAAAGTGTCATGCGCCAGGCCAGGATGCCAAGCAGAAGGGCATTCAAACCAAACAACAAGGCATTCACGAAACGCGCGCCGCGCAATGGATCAGGGCCAAATAGCCCAACAAAAGCCAGTGTGGAAGAGAAGCCGGGAGGGAAATGAGTCACCGGTCCATTACTGGCAAGCCAGGCTTCGCGATAGCCATTGCCTGCCAGCATACTGCGGGCACCGGCAATGTAAGCAATGGAGTCGTCAGAGAGGCCCAGTCCCTCAGGAGTCGCTTGCAGGAGGAGCAGCGTCCCGCTCATAGCGAACAGGAACAGGGTCAGGAAGGCGGCGAGACGGAGTTTGGCCTGGTGGGTCATGCGAGTAAAGAAGTACGCAGTATGCATTCCATCATACATACTGCGTATCTGTGTGTTAGATCGTCGGCAGGTAGCCCTGGTCTTCGAGATACCGAATGATTACGCGGGCGTTTTCTTCGGGAGTTACACCGTAGCCCTTGAGCGTGATCTCGGGGTCGACCGGCGGTTCGTACGGATCATCCACGCCGGTGAAGCCCGGCCGTTTGCCTTCCTGCATGGCCTGGCGGGCTTTGGCATACAAACCCTTCGCATCGCGCTGTTCGCAAACCTCCACCGGTGTATCCATGTACACGGTAATGAAGTTGTCGCCCACCATCTGGCGGGCTTCATTGCGGGTGGCGCGATACGGGCTGATGGCCGCGCAGATCACGCCGCCGCCGGCGCGGACGATCTCGCCAGCCACGAAGCCGATGCGCAGAATGTTCGTATCGCGATCTTCTTTACTGAAGCCAAGCCCTTTCGAGAGGTGCGTGCGGACCACATCGCCATCGAGAATGGTGAGTTTGCGGCCGCGCTCCAGCAGAAGGGCTGTGAGCACTTGAGTCGTTGCGCTTTTGCCCGAACCGCTCAGGCCGGTGAACCAGATGCAAAAGCCCTGCTTGTGGCGCGGCGGGTACATCTCGCGCAAAATCTCAGCCGTTTCAGGGCGGGTGAACCACTCTGGAAGCAGTTTACCCTTGGCTAGATAATCATCGCGTACTTGTGTACCGGAGATATTGGAAACTTTTGCACCGTTGGGAACATCCTTTTCTTCCACGTAGCGATCTTCGTCAGGAAGGTAGACCAGCATTTCAAACGGGACCATCTTGACGCCCAATTCCGCTTCATACTTCTGCATCAGTTCCTGTGCGTCATACGGACCGTAGAACGGCTTGCCCGTGGAATCATTCCCTGGGCCGGCATGATCGCGCCCGACAACGAAGTGATTCGCGCCGTGGTTGCGGCGGATGATGGCATGGAGCAGTGCTTCCTTTGGCCCAGCCATGCGCATCGCGAGCGGGAGCAGACTCAACATGGTATTCTTATCGTAGTGATTATCTACTAATGCCTTGTACGTGCGGACGCGGGAATAGTGGTCCACGTCACCGGGCTTGGTCATACCCACAACGGGATGAACCAGCAGTGAGCCATTGACCTGAGCGGCGGCGCGCTTGGTAAGTTCTTCATGGATACGATGCAAGGGATTGCGGGTCTGGAAGGCAACGACGTTGTCGTGTCCCATGTCTTCGAGCCGCGCGCGTACCTGGACAGGCGTGCAGCGCAGTTCGACAAAGTCATAGTACTTGGGCAGGTTGATCACCTGCAAGGGCCCGGAAATGCAAACCTTGCCCCAGCGCCCCATTTCGGAAATCATGGGGTGACGCGGGTCGGTGGAACCATAGGCCAGCGCGGCCTCGGTGCCTGTATCCCAATGAAAAACCTCATCGAGGGTCATGATGGCCATAACGTCATTATTGGCATTCCTCAGGACGAGTTGTTCGCCGACGGTTGGCAATTCCTTGGAGTCGGCGGTCAGGGTAATGGGCAGCGGCCAGAGCGTTCCATCGGCGAGGCGCATTTCGTGCAGGACGCGTTCATAATCGGCCTTGCCCATAAAGGTGGTCAGCGGGGAAAACCCGCCAGTAGCGATCAATTCGAGATCACAAAGATTGCGCATGGTGATCTTGAGGGAAGGGAGCTTGCCAGCGCGGGCGAGCAATTCGTCGCGTTCCCTGCCTTCTACGACCAGGTTCACCAGTTTACCCCCATACGGGCTGATAAGTTTTGCTTTCGACATAATTCTTCTTGTCTCCTTGTTGTTGCATAGGACTTCGGAAGTCTTCTCAAGCCTCTCATCATTGGAGTTCTAAGGAAGAGAGACCTCCGAAGCCTGGTATTTTTAGGCACGAAGCGCAATTATATCCTAAAATTCAGTGAGTGAATTTTGAATTTGTTTTCTATAACCAAGGATGCTCCCTGCGCCGTCCCCGGCGCAGGATTTATCAGTAAAGCGCCGCCGCACCTTTCGGGTGCTGCCGCTTTGCGGCGTTCGCGAAGGACGGCGACTTGAGCGCGCTTGAATGGATTTAGGAATTTGTTTTCTATTAGTTTTCCAGACAGTACAAGGAAGTAATGGAAACCATTACTTCCGCCGAGAGCTCGGAGGTGTTACCAAGGATCTGGCAGGCTTGCCGGGCAATGGATGGGTCTGCGCTGATATTCGGAGCAAATTCCTTCAAACGTTCCGCGTTGCCGGTTTGAGCGTAAGCTTGCAGGAAGGGCATCCATTCAATCGGGTCGGCAGGAGCGAATCCTAGCTCGAAGACCTGGTCACCGATTTGGATCACTGCTTCCCAATCCCCCTTTTGGCGCGCCAGGTCTGCTTTTTGGTAGTAATAACACCAGCCATGGGAAGGCTCAGGACCAAAGATTATTTCGGGCGGCGTGTGCGGCGTTTCGTCCGTAAGGATGTGTTCGATCTCTGAATAAGAACCAATGGCGCGGATTGAATCCAGTTCCTCGCGTGAGTATTCGGGTGCGAGGCCGTTGATGATATGGACGCAGGCGTTCAAGGATGGCTGGTTCAGCAGGACGAAGTTGCGATAATTCTTGTAGGTGATGATATTCTTGCGGTTGTCGTATTCCTGCCGTTCGCGCGCCAATACTTTTGCGACCGTGTCCTGATTCAGGATCGCGGCAAACAAGCCGGGTTGAATCCCTTTTGGATTTTGCCGTTCGGGATAATAGATCAGACTGGCCGGGCCCCAGACAAAATAATCCTCCTCCGTCGCAACGCCCGTTATATTTGCCACCAGAGTTGTGTTCTTTTCGAATTGTGGCACGCGCCAGGCCACCTGCCACCAGAAGTTCCGGGTGATGGCAGTTTCCTGTGCATGTTTGACCATGTTGGCGTGATGGGTCAACATGGCCACCAGGCAAAGCGCCGCGGCTATTATATTTTGCAACCCCCTGATCTTAATCTGCATGAGAATGGCCGGGATGAGTATCGCCACGCCTAGCGAACTGACCAGCGAATAACGCGAGAACGATGGAAACCAGACTTCGCGGTTGACCATGGCGATGGGGATCAGTCCGCCGATGATTGTGCCCAGGCCTAACAGAAGCGCTTCACGCTTAAGGTCAAACTGTTGAGGCCCTGATTGCGCTTCTCCGTCCTTGGATCTGTACAGCACAAACAGGATCAAGCCGGTTGCCAGGATTGCCAACGCGATACTCCCGCCCTGGATGTACCCGGCCAGTTGGGAGAGCGGAGTCACCCAGGCGGCCAGCGTCACATCGAAGAAATCCTGCAGGACTTGCAGCGCCCAATGATAAAGGGTCTGCAGGGGGTAAAGCCTAAACTGCGAAAACTGCAGATCCACATCCGTCGCGCCGCGTTCACTGTGGAAGAAGAAAAGGCGCCAGATCCCAAACCCGAAGATGATCAGGGAGTAAGGGAGCCAAAGTTTGACGGTTTGAACGACTCGCTCACGATAGTTGTCGGCAACGCGACCTGCCAGGATGAATAACAATAACAGGCGAACGAGTTCAAAGCCCACCTCATATTCGACCAATCCCAGATAGAGAATGCCCGTAAATATCGCGAGGGTAACCGCCGCAATCCTGTACGTCAGGTGCTTTTCAAAAAAGGCATAGACTGTCAATGCCAGCGAAAAGGCTGCGGCGGCCAGGCTGATGATTTGCGCTTGGTAGTCAATGCCATTTAGTTGTGAGAGAAAACCCGGATAGAGGACATAGAACAATGCCATCCATAAAGTCCATTGAGAATGACCTGGCCAGAGCCTGCGCAGCAGCCACAAGATACAAAGCGCACTCAAGACGCGAAAGAACCACGCGCTCAGGTTATAGAAGAAAACATTTTGTCCAAAAAGGGTATAGAGCGGCGCGAGTACATACGCGCGCAGGGGACGATCCACACTGTAGATTTCCCGAAAGGCTCCCGGGCCTTCCGCCCGGGCGGAAGCCATCAGGTACCAATCGTCATGGGTGTAGCCGACCTGATTCAGGAATGGCAAATAGGCGATGGCAGCAACCACCACCAGGATCAGCCCGCTGAGGGAACCGGTTCGATGCCTCATCTTTTGCTTGGGAGGCTCCGTCGGGCGAAGACATTTCCGCACCCTGATCGCGCTCGGTGAGAAGTACATGTCCTGCTGCGCAGCGATAAAGCGACCCTGCCTGACGATGGTCTGTAGCTAGCCATTGATAAACCAGTATGTGCCATAGAGGTTGAAAGCGATGCTGAAAAGCACCAATAGGATGAAATGCCAGCGTATTTTTCCATCCATTGCCACAGCCAGCAGGGCCAAAAGAGGGATGATGGCATCCAGGATATAGCGATAGCCGAATTGATGCGCACCCGTATTGTGATAGAGGACCAATAACAGGAAGTTCAGGAAAACAGACGCCCACGCACCCAATATCCACCAATGACGTTCGTAACGATGGACCAGATAGAGCAACGGCGGCGTAATCAGGAAGATGCTCATCCCGGTCGTGGAAGGCAGGATCGGCCACTGACTTCCGGGCTGGATGGTGGGAAAATACAAGAACATGGCCTTCAGATTCGTAAAAATATAGTGTGGCGAAAAAATGCCATACGTTTGTGCATTTGCGACAATGGTCGGATCACCGGAAATAGTGACGTAGCCAAAATCGAAGAAGTTTTCGAATCGGGCATAGTTATAGAATAGCAGCCCAGCCACAGCAATCCCCATGGGCAAGACAGATGGAATCGCCCAACGCAGCATTTGTTGGAAGGTTACGCTGTCATGTTTCTCTTTCAGGATCTGCATGGCAAGCGCGAACGCAAATGGCCAGGTCATGATACTGTTTGGTCGAGCTGCAATAGCCAATCCAATGAAGGCTCCCACTAACCAGGGAGACCACGATTTAAGTGACGCAAGAACAGCCAGCGCCAGAAATGTGACGGTCACAATCTGGCTGACAAACCAGGCTCTGCCCCGTATTCCCACCCATAAGTGTGGGGTCCCAAACGCAAAGAGTATAACCAGCAGGAAGATGCCTGCCTGAGAAAGTCTGAGCCATTTATAGCGGACGAGTTGTTCAAGGATCAGAAAGACCAATACCGCATTGATGGCGCTCAACAGGATGGAAAAGTCGCTGGTGTTGATGTTCTCGCCGCCGACCAGATACGCCAGCGGCATCATCAGGATGGCGGGCGCCGGCGGCATGGGTTGATACCATTTGCCGTTATGGAAAGTCAGGTCATGGGTTTGCGGGGGATTCTCCAGATAGAGTTTGCCCTGCAGGAACGCATCGGCCAGGTAGTTCCAGTACGAGTAACGCGTCTGATTTGCGGCGCCGGTCCAGAGCAGGATATGTTCGTAGGCGAAAAAGACGATCAGGAACAATGATGCTAATAGCAGAAAACGCTCAAAGCCCGGAATCATATGAGCGTCTTGGAAATATTCCCTGAAAGTCAGCCGGAAATACATCGCGAAGAGCACACCTGCCAGAAAGACCCACAACAAAAACCCGCCTGCCTGGCTGGTAACCCTTTGGATAGGAGCAAACATTCGAATCACGGGTGGGATGATGATCAGCAAACAAATACCGGCCAATAATGTTATCAGGCAAAGTGCTACAAATATCGCAATGGCATGCTGGCTGACCCACGCGTTGAGTCCATTCTCGAACCGTATCTGCCATTGCGCGGGTCTCAGACTTGTCCAAAGAATCCCGCCCAGGTTCAGAATCAATAAAAAAGAGAACACTACCGCGACGAGCAGTCGCGTTCTTGAAAAGCCGAACAGGAACTGGTTTCCGGTTTCCGACGGCGTCTGGAGGAAATTCACCAGGAGCAGGCTACCAGGTATCGCAACGATGATGAGCAACCGTTTGAGCAACTGCCTTGGATTTCCGGAAAGAGTCCTCATACTGTGGACCAGCTCACGATTTGCGATGTGGACTGGGATTCCATGGCCGCCAGCGCGAGCCGTAATGCCATGATGCCATCCTCCAGCGTGCAAACCGGTTCGGACTCCCCGCGAGCTGTCTCGATAAAATGACGCGTTTGCGCCACGAAGAGCTGGTTCCGCTCGAAGCCTTCGGGGGGCGCGAAGGTCTGGGTCACAGGAGCAGGCGGGTGATCGGAGAAGGAACCAAAGGGGGCAGGAGCCTTGGAGAATTGGAGAATTCCGTCAGCATTGTCCCAACGCAATGTCCCGTTTGTGCCGACGATTTCGAGCCGGTGAACCGGCGGACGTTGGAAGTAATTGAGATGGACTCCCCCAATGGCTCCATTCGAAAACTTGAGTCCAACTTCGGCGACATCCTCCACATCCAATTCAAGGGGGGAGATGTGACCGTTGAACGACCACAGCGCCGCGACTTCGCCAATCAGATAACGAAGATAATCGAGCGGATGCGTGAGCGTGCCGATGACACCGCCGCCCAGATCGGCGCGTGCCGCGTAGCTCTGGCGATAATCCTCCCACGGATGCCACTGCGGCAGATACTCGCCCCAGTGTGCGTGGACCGTTAAGATTTTACCGAGCGCGCCCGATCGAATGAGTTCGCGCGCCTTGTTGAGTGTGGGATGATAACGGAATTGGAACCCGACCAGGATTTTGCTCCCGCTTCTTTGCACGACTTGCTGTAGTACGTCGAGCCGTTCCAGCGAATCAGAGACAGGCTTTTCGAGCAAAATATGACAACCTGCTTCTGCCGCGGGAATCGCGACTTCGAGATGCAGCGCAGTCGGGTTGGCAACGATGACTGCCTGCGGTTTGTGCTTGTGCAGCGCTTCGTGAATGTCGGTCTCAACAGGATAACCAGCGAGTTCGTCATCGGGCAGAGTCGCTTTATAGCTGCGGAGCAGGACAATGTCTTTCTCGCCGAGCGCGATCAGGTTGCGAAAATGTCTACGCCCGATGGAGCCCAGACCAGCAATGAGAAACTTCATAACCTTCCTTAACATTTGGGCAGGTAGTGGCACGGCGAGTCCTGAAAGGATTTTGACAGTTGATCGCTCCGCCGTGCCACTACCAATTAATTCAATTCCTTGTGATACGCCAGATAATGATGCGCCATTTCAAAGCCAAGACCGCGATAGATGTTCAGCGCGTTTTCGCTGTCGCCCCAGAACTCGAGCGTGATAGGGCGCGTGCCTTTCCTGCGAAGGTGTTGAATGGCCGCCAGCACCAGTGGATGCTGAAAACCGCGTTCCCGGTATTCTTTGAGGATGCCCGGGGCATCCAGGAGATCGGTGAAATTGCCATCTTCAGCTTTTCTGGCTTCTGATTTTACCGAGCAGATGCCGAGGACAGAATCCTGTTCGTCGAAAAGCAGGAGAATATCATCTGCATCGTAATACTTCAGAAAGCGCGGCGAGCGCAATTCCTCTTCTGAGCGTTTGTCCTGGTGCTGGTGTCCCCACATGTCCAGGTAGCAAACATTCAAAGCCTCCAGCAAGATGCGCGGCTCATTCACTTCGGAATAGCGTTTGAGGGCAAAACCCTGCGGGAATTCATACGGCGGGATCTCCAGCGCGGAGGGCGCCTTCATCACGCCAGAAGAGCCCACTTGCTGAAATTGCTGCTGTTTCAAAAACAGGTTCGAGGCCACATTGTGTTCATTGGCATATACCAGGATATCCTGCGAGTCGACTTCACGGGCCCGTTCCAGCGTTAAGGCCAGCAACTGACTTCCCAGGCCATTTCGCCGGCAGGAGGGATGGACCACGCCATAGACGGTACAGTGCCGGGAAGGCTGTTCCAGCGCGACGGCATAACCGACCAGTTTTCCATCAACCTCGGCCACCCACACATCCTGGTCGGGACGATAGTTGTGCCAGCTCAATGCGCTGCGCAAATATTCTTGCGATGTATCTTCTCCATCGCAATCAATTGACTCGATCTCGGTCAACAGCTGCGAGAGCGGTAGGAGATCCATTGCAGGGACGTAGTGGCGGATAAGAACATTAAACATGCTGCACCATTCCATTTTTGCTGGCCGAACAGGGTCACCAGCCATTGTCCTTTTCATACCTCCACCTGATCAGCAACCCGCCCGCGATTTCCTTAAATATGGATTTATCCTTTTCTGTAAACATTTTTTGCCAGTTCCCGACGTGACCCTTCGGCAGGAAGGAGGCGATGCCTTCGTTCCTTTTGGCCTGCCACTCTTCATCGGGATTCGACTCCAGCTCGGCTTTGATCGTCTTCTCCAAAGACTTGTCGACTCTATACACTTCCAGAAACTTCCAGAGTTTGCTCAACTCATCGAAGGGAGTTCTCAGCAAATCTTCGTAACGCAAGCCACAGTAATTCTTACCATAAAGCCGCTGGGCTTCCTCTTCGGTCTCCTGTAAGTTTTTTATCCAGCCGTTCGCCACACGGCGGATGAAGGTCTCGGTAAAGATCGAACGCGTGCCATTCGTAAAGGGGGTCTGGTCCTTTTGCAGGTCAGCGATAATGCGTTTATCTTCTCTGTTTAAAAACTTTGACTCCTCTACGAAGTTACGGAAGCGCTCCGAGACCAGCACATCGCGCCCGTCACGGACGATGTACACCAGTTTCGCATCGGGATACACCGCATGCGCATCGCGTACCGCCTGCCCATGGATCGTGGAGGAGGGACTTTTATCTCCCACGATCATTTTGCCCTCGCGCGCCGCGTCGCGTTCCATGATGAGGTCCGCGGCGGCGCGCAGGACGAGCGGCGAAAGGTCGCGGCCCTGATTCCAGCGGTTGGACTTGCGCGCCAGCCATTCCTCTGCTTCAGGCGAATCGACCAGCGACTTCAACAGCGGCCTGCGCGTGAAGAAATGCGCCTGATAATTGCAATGCACCTCCGGGTGCAAACGGGCAAGCCGCATGAGCAGCGTTGTCCCGGAACGGGCGTGGCCGAAGATGAAGAACTTCTCGCGCGGGAAGAACTGTTTGATCTCCGCCACTTCTTCAAGCGTGATGGCAGGGATGGGATTGCGGTTTTTCTTTCTGGGCTCGCCTTTGATGAGGATGCGGGCGGCGGCGCGGGCACGACTAAGTATCTTCATTTCGTTGTTCTCGTAATCTTTGAATCCCATGTATGATCATCAATAAACCAACATATCCCGCAAAAAACCTCATATGTACTATCGGCCAGTCAAATTTTACCAATCCAATATCAAAAACTTCTGTTCCATGTTCCCTATCGGGGACAATGATTTTGCGGTTATCAAGCCATTCGATTTCAGTATCTACAGCAGACAGCACCGCGCCGTATTCAATGCAGCGGGGAGGATCGTCATTGGGTATATATCTCAGGACAGTAATATCACGCCTTACAATCGGGAAATTGCGATACTGAAGGGTTATCTGATATGAATGCAGACAGTAATCGCTAAGAAAATCCCGGAGATAATAAGCCTTAATTAGTTTTGAGCGATCAGGAGATTCTATTTCATCAACCAAAGGTGGCGTACCAATAATGGAAAGGAGCCATATTCCAAGAATGGAAAGTAAGATGTATGGCGTTGAACCAATAATGGAAGGTGCAACAAAATACGAGAAACTTATTTTCCACGGGCGAGAAAGCATTGATCTGGCAACCAATATCCAAGAAATGAAGCCAACTGTTCCTACTAACCAGGTAAAGCCAATATCAGCCCAAGTATCTCTCAATTTGTAGTCTGTACTGAGCCCAAACCAGAATATTACCCCGAGCATCAAGTTGGCCGCAAATAAGGCTGTCCAAGCAGTTTTCATGACCAGATTTGTTTGCTCTTTAGATTCCACTTCTATCTCTTCCAATTCAACATCACCAACCCGGCCAGGCAAACAAAAATCCCCGCCACATTCACCCATGAGATTTTATCCTTGAAAACAAAAATCGCCACCGGGACCAGGATCAGCGACACAATCACAGTGACCAGCACCGCGGCGATTCCCAAATTCCAGCCTGCGCGATACATGAGCAGGAAGCCAAACTCGATCCCGACGACCGCAATGGCAAGCCCGAGGCTGGCCCAGTTCAACTTCTTCAATTCCGCTGTCAGGCCCTCTTGCACCGGGAAGAAGGGAAACGTGAGCAATGTGGCGAGGAAGGCGACGGCGTATGTCACCAACAATGAAACCGTGAAATTGACATTCCCCGGCGTGCTCTTGGCCGTGAAGTGATACAACGCGCTGGAGCAAATCGCCAGGAGGATGGAAAAGTAAAAAAGGAACATGACGGCGATTCTAGCACTTTAACTTCTCTTCGTCATTGCGAGCCCCGAGCCTTAAACGGCGAGATGGCGAAGCAATCTCCGTCATCATACTGGGGATTGCTTCGTCGGGCTTCGCCACTCCTCGCAATGACATTGCATGCCTAACACGAGTATAATTCTCTATATGACACTCAAGACCCAACTCGACGACTCCATGAAAGACGCCATGAAAAGTGGGGATGAGGTCCGCAAGCGGACGGTCCGCATGGCGTTGGCCGCGGTCAAACAGGTGGAGGTGGATAAACGCCTCGAGCTCGACGATGCAGCGATCATGGCGCTCCTGCAAAAGGAGATCAAGAACCGCCGCGAATCGCTCGAAGAGGCCAGGAAAGCCAACCGTGCCGACCTGATCGAAGCGAACGAGGCCGAGATCAAAGTACTGGAAGCTTTCCTGCCCAAGGCCATGCCCGCCGAGGAACTGCGCGCGCTGGTCCAGGCGGCGGTCACAGAAAGCGGCGCGGCAAGTCCGGCAGATATAGGCAAGGTCATGAAGCTGGTCATGCCGCGGGTGGCAGGACGCGCCCCGAACGATATGGTCAGCGCGACGGTGAAGGAAATCCTTCAATCCAAATGATACCGGGCATTTCCATCCCGCAGACGCAGGCACAGGGTACGAGACAGGGAAAAATTCCTCGCGGTGACGTCATGTCACCGTGGTCTGTTCTCTAAACTACCATGGGGAAGACTCCGGTTCGAAGCCGCCCGAAATCGTCACGCATTCGACTCGTTCAATTTACCCTGCTCGCGCTGGCGAGCGTCATTTCGTATGGGGTATTAATTCTGCCTCTGTTAAATTCAACAGTCGCCACCTTGCAGCCGGGCGAGGTGTCGCCCAGCAATTTTCAGGCTCCCCGCGAACTCAACTATATCAGCGATGTATGGACGGAGGAGGCCCGGGACGAGGCGGCGAACGCGGTCGCGCCCGTGTACACTTTGCCAGCTCCCACGACTGCCCGGCGGCAGATCGAACGACTGCGCGCCGCGCTTCAATACATCACCCTGGTGCGCGACGACGAAAACTCTACACCTGATCAAAAGCGGGCGGATCTTACCGCATTGGCTGACATCCAGCTCAAGCCGGAAACCATCACCAAGATCATCGAATTGACGCCCGCCCGCTGGGATGTGATCCAGCAGGAATCACAAAGTGTGCTTGAACAGGTGA
This sequence comes from Anaerolineales bacterium, assembly GCA_035720235.1. Lineage (GTDB taxonomy): Bacteria > Chloroflexota > Anaerolineae > Anaerolineales > Villigracilaceae > Defluviilinea. Next base: position 51,403 of record DASTOH010000108.1, read on the forward strand.
TGCGGCGCAGCATCCGCGATGTGGATCTGGATTCCGTCCGGCACAGTGTCCCTTCCCTGGTGAGCCTCTCCTTGAACGAGGAACAGGCGGCCATGGTGGCAGAGCTGGTAACGGCTTTCGTGACGGTCAACAGTGAGCTCAGCGCTGAGTTGACGGAAACCGCCAAAAATGCCGCGCGCGAGGCGGTGCAGCCGAGGACCCAGGAATATAAGTCAGGTGAGATCATCGTCCTGCGCGGGCAGATCCTTACCGAGGCACAGATCGAAGCCCTGCGTCAAGCCAGATTGATCGAGGAAGAAAGCCCCTGGGAGGACTATGCCGGTGCCGCGGCGCTGGTGGTAATGGTGGCAGCGTATGTCAGTTTATATTTTTCGCGTCGTCGTCTATCCTTCCTGGCGGACGCGCGCAGCCTGCTGGTGGTGGCCATCATTTTCCTGGTCTTTTTCGTGGGCGCCCGCTTCATTATCCCGGACCGGACTGTTCTGCCTTACGCCTTTCCTGTGCCGGCCGTAGGACTGATCATCACCACGCTGTTTGGTGTGGAGGCTGGCATCGTGTTTTCCTTTGCGATTGCCCTGCTCGCTCCCTACGGATTGCCTAACGCGTTGGACCTGATGCCTTATTACCTGGTTACCTCGCTGACAGGTGTGCTGGTGCTGGGTGCGGCGCGCCGGGTATGGACCTTTTTCCGCGCGGGCGCGGCAGTGACCGGTGCAGGCATTGCCATGTTGATCGCGTTCCGCCTCCCGTTTACGCCAACGGACGGTGTGGCACTGCTCCAACTGACCGGCGCGGCGATCTTCAGTGGGCTGGCTTCTTCGAGCCTGGCATTGGTGCTGCAGTATTTCCTGGCGCAAAGCCTCGGGCTGACGACCGCATTGCAGTTGATCGAAATCTCCCGGCCGGATTTTCCGCTGCTGCAGTTCTTTTTGCGTAACGCGCCCGGCACCTATCAACACAGCCTGCAGGTTGCGAACCTGGCCGAGCATGCCGCCGAGCAGATCGGCGCGGATGCCCTGCTCACGCGGGTGGGCGCGCTCTTCCATGACGTGGGTAAATCGCTGAACCCGATGTTTTTCATCGAGAACCAGCCCCAGGGTGAAGTGAATACGCATGAAGATCTCGATCCGGCTGAATCGGCTGCGGTCATCATCGCGCACATTCCAGAGGGTGTGGCGATGGCGCGCAAACACAAATTGCCGCGCCGCATCGATGATTTTATTCTCGAACACCACGGCACCATGATCGCGCGTTACCAATACAACCAGGCCGTCGAGAAGGCGGGCGGCGACCCGAGCAAGGTGGATATCGAAAAGTTTCGCTATCCGGGCCCGCGTCCGCGCTCGCGCGAGACGGCCCTGCTCATGCTGGCAGATGGCTCTGAAGCGCGCACCCGTGCCCAGCGTCCGCAGACCGAGGAGGAAATTCGCAAGATCGTCCTGACGACCATCGAAAGCGCACAAAAACAGGGGCAACTCGATAACACGCCCCTTACCACACGCGACCTGAGCCTGCTCACTGAGGCCTTTGTTACCATTTTGCGCGGCGCGTATCATCCTCGCATTACGTACCCGAAGGAAGCCTCCGCGACTGAAAACGCGGCCACTGCACCCAGCAAATGATTACCATCGAATCGAAGTATGATTTTCCGTTGGCGCTGATCGAACGTGCAGTTTACCTGGCGCTCAAACATCAAAAAGAATCGCTAGAGGTGGATATTTCGGTCGTATTGACAGACAGCGGTAGACTACAAAAATTGAACCGGGATTATCTGGGAATCGACGCGCCGACCGATGTGCTTTCCTTTCCCGCTTCCGAATCGGACCCGGAAACTGGCGCGCGTTACCTGGGCGATATCCTCATCTCCGTACCTTATGCCCGCAGCAGTGCCCGCAAATCCGGCCATTCGCCGGAAGCAGAGCTGCAACTTCTGGTGGTTCATGGCGTGCTGCATTTACTGGGGCACGACCATGCCAGGCCGCGCCAGAAAGCCCGTATGTGGAAGGCCCAACGCGAAATCCTGACTCAACTGGGGCTGGGAGAGATTCAGATCCGCGAGGACTGATTCCTGACAGGGGACAGATGCTTTTTGAAAGCGATTTGACCCTATAATCAACCATATGACCATTCAAGAATTTATCACCTCTCGTGTCGCCGCGTTTGGGCATGCCTTTCGTGGCTGGGTTTTCGTGCTCAAGACCCAGCATAACGCGTGGATCCATTCTGTCGTTGCGACGTTTGTCATTGCGCTGGGGTTATGGTTAAACTTACCGCCGCGCGATTGGGCTGTGCTGGTCCTCGCCATCGCGATGGTCTTCACGGCCGAGTTCATCAATACGGCGATCGAAGCCGTTGTGGACCTGGCAAGCCCGGTACATCATCCGCTGGCCAAGACCGGAAAGGATGTCGGTGCGGCGGCAGTCCTGGTGGCGGCCCTGGCGGCTTTGTTGGTGGGTTTGTTGATCCTGGGACCACCGTTGTGGTTGAAGGTAAGTCAATTTTTTAGCCCCTGAGTCAGGGAGACAGAGAGAAATTAAAAAATCTCTGTGGCTCTGTGTCTCTGTGGCAGAAGGAGAGTCTCATGACACTATCTTTTCAATTTGGCACAGTCGGCTCGCCACTTGCTACGCCGAAAAAGCCGGGCGGCTCGGTGGGGGCGATCGGGTTCAGTAGATCGATCGGACTAGATACGCTGGAACTCGGCTGGGTACAATCCGTGCGTGTGACGGAAGCGACCTGCGCGTTGATCAAAGCGCAGGCGTTGGAGCAAAAGGTCTCCCTGAGTGTGCATGCTCCATACTTTATCAATCTGAATGGGACCGAGGAGGAATGGCCCAAATCGCGCAAACGCCTCATGGATGCAGCGCATTATGGCAACCTGGCCGGCGCCACCGATATCGTCTTTCACCCTGGTTCGTATTTTGGGAATGACCCGGCCGCTGTGTTGAAGGTGGCAATTCCACGCTTGAAGGAGTGCGTGAAGGAGTTACGCAAGGCGAAGAACCCGGTGACCTTGCGCCCTGAAACGATGGGCAAATCCGCGATGCTGGGGTCTTTTGAGGATACCGTGGAGATGAGCAGGGCCATCAAAGGCGTGCAGCCGTGTCTCGATTTTGCGCACCTGCATGCTCGTCCCGGAGATGGGACGATGAACACCGTCAAAGAGTGGACCAGGATTCTTGAAGCGTATCAGGCTTCATTGGGACCAGAGGCATTGAAGAGTCTTCATATCCATCTTTCGGGCATCGAATATGGTCCCAAAGGTGAGAAGAATCACCTGGCGCTGGATAAATCCGATTTGAAGCTCAAATTCCTGTTTGAAGTGCTGAAGGATTTCGGCTGCGAGGGGCGCATCCTGTGTGAAAGCCCGATTATGGAGGAGGATGCGCTGCTCCTGAAAAAGACCTGGATGAAGGTCAGCCGCGAGAAGGAGTGAGATCAGCGGGATGAACCTGCAAAACTGTTGATTGAATCTCAACGGAAAAGACGGTAAGATGGGAAGGTAAGCCGTGTTTTGAGAATCTCTGGGAGGAGATATAGGAGACACACCATGAACCGTTTTCTCTCTGTAGCTTTGCTGGCCGCTGTTTTGCTTTCGGCCTGCGGCGTTCTACCAGCGTTGAACCCGACGGCCACCGCCACGGTTACACCCCTGCCGACGGATACGCCGCAACCGACTCTCACGTCCACCCCCAGCGCGACGCCCACGCCGACTTCGACCTCCACGCCAGATGCGGTCGCGACGCAGGCCGCGCAGTCCACACAGGCCGCCGATTCTGTGCTCGAGGAATTGGACATGTACCTGGGTGAGAAGTCGGGCATTGATTATCAGGTCGGGCATTTGCTCTGGAGTCAGACCGATCCGGCAAAGATTACCCTCACCGGTCCAGATACCGAGTATATAGGCCTGGAGGATGACTCAACCGCCGGAGATTTCATTTTCAAATCAGACGTGACCTGGGAGGCCACGGGGCTGCTCGTGTGCGGGGCGGTGTTCCGTTCAGAAGCCAATATCGAAAAAGGCAAACAATATTTGTTTTCGTTCCTGCGCTTTTCAGGCCTGCCTGCCTGGCAGATCGAAGTCGATCAATATGGGCAGTTCCTGAATTCGCCTACTGACGTGCGGTTCTCGGATGCCCTCGATCTGGATAATGGCGCGACCAACCAGTTCATCCTGGTGGCGCGGGACAATGAATTCACACTCTATTTGAACCGCAACCGCGAAGGCCGTTATTTCGATTACAGCAGCCAGCGCAGCGAGGGCGCCTTTGCCTTTTTTGCATCCCAAACCTCCGGGCGCGGCACCTGTCTGTTTGAGAATTCCTGGATCTGGTCGATGGATGAATAACCTGCTCACATGAAAACGGGATGAGGCGCTCCTTCATCCCGTTTTGATTCTCATTCTCCAGTTTCATACGAAGCTGGAGTTTTATTTTAGAGTAGGTGCGACTCGTTAATTATCCTTAGTGAACCCGCACCAGTTCAGTGAATTCTTCGCCGCCTTTGATCATTTCCCCATAGATAAAGCCGACGCCCTCAGCATAGTATTTGTATTCCACCACACCCCGTTCCAGTGGCGTCCATTCTTTGGTCACCAGAATGTTTTCGTAACATTCGCCGTTACTGAGACACAAAGAATCCTCAAACCCCACCACTTGTGCCATATCCTCGGCTACATCTGGGGCGTTCTCTTGCTGATAGCGATCACCCTTTTTCGGATCGGCCAACATGATGATGCCGGCCTCGGCACCGTTCACACCAGCTTCCCATGAACCTTCCGTGCTGATCACATTGCCCTCCTCGTCGAATTCCTTTGTGTCTTCGCCGAAGTACCAGACGTTACCATCCGCGTCCTGGGCGTACCAATCGAATGTTTCTTCGACCAGAACTCCGTCCTCATAAGCAAGGGCATGGACGACGGTGGTGATGACACCGAGAATTTCCTTCGTGTCGCGAGTGACTTCTACAACCTCGCGGGTGGGAATACCTTCGGACTCGCCCTCATAAATGAATGTAGTCCCAGGCTCAAGTGAGAAAAACGGGTTGTCGATCTCGCTGACGAAATCGCCGGGGTCTATCTGCGCTGGCGAAATTTCTTGAGGATTCGCCGCGATGGACAGCATGGCGAAAAGTACTGCCAGCCCAATCATCAGTATAGTAAAGAATCGATTATTTTTCATAGTTGGTTGATCTCCTTTTGAAACGGTCATAACAGGTAGAGATTGTTTAACAATTATGGACATAGCTGGAAGCAGCGTCAATGAAGAACCTGCCCCTTTGAGTCTAGGGATGCCCCTACCTCTGCCTGTCGTCTAACTCACGCGTAAGACAATAGAAATAGTCTGCACGCGTGTTTACGCGATCTCCAGTAAAGACACCAGTGGCGAGTGTATTGTCAGGATTGATGAGGGGGATCGTTACGTTGAAAACAGAACAGTGTCTGTCCGATCTAACTATAGCACATTCAACTAGATAAACTGCCCTTACAAAAGTCACAAAAAAAATAAGTGAAACCTGAAATAAAACTTGGATAAAAGTGAACTGGATCAAAATGAGAACACTCAATCAAGGAGGATTCATTCACAGACCATGAAAAATGTATGGACGAATGCAGGTCACGAGAAGGGATAAGAAACGCGGATTTTCATTCGCGTTTCTTATACTCGTTACCCTCTGAAGAGACGCGCCACTTGTTGTATCGCTCCCATGAGGCAACCGGGTGACTCGGGGGGTATGGGAGTCGGTTCGGGGGTGGGCGATGGTGTAGGTGAAGGAGCAGGTTCAGGTCCAGGTTCTACCACCAGCGGCTCGAATAACTTTCGATCCTTGTTCGCATCCGAACCCTCCAGTTGCGGCGATTGGGGATAATCGTTGGATGGCAATAATGCTCGCAAGCCCGCGTGAAATTCACGATACGTTGCACTTGGATTCTGCTGGATCACACGGAGCGCCAATGCTGTCATAGCCCCGTTGGGGCGCCCGTCGAACTCGGCATCGTAGGAGTATTCACTGTCAGTACAACCTGTGATGAGAAGTTCCGGCATATCGGCTTCGGGCAGGAGGAAGGGTCGCCGGGCAATCATGCCGGCGGTTGAGACCGCCGGAGGGATGAAGCGCGGGATGGCTGGCTCTGGCGCGATTCTTGTAACTGACCCTGAAAAACAACTATCACTGATCACAACCAGCGTGGCTTGTGGATGCAGGCCCTCCAGAAACACGCGCAGCTCATCGTCAATGATATTTCCGTCATACGCGCAGATGGCCTCATCATAAGTGTCGCCTTCATCACTGCCAGACTCAGGGACCTGTGTGCCATGCCCCGAATAGGTGAAGACCGCGGTATCACCCGCGCTGGTTACCTCTACCAGGTCTTGCAGCGCGGCTTTGATATTTGCCCGGGTGGCTTGTGAGTCGAGCATGAGGCGGGTCTCAAAGCCGAAACCCTGCAATAAAGCAGACCAGTCATTGGCGTCGTTGACACAGCCTTTCAGATCATTGAATATGCCCGGATAATTGTTGATGCCTATACAGACGGCTCTTTTCATGTTTCTCTCCTGTTTGGTGCAGCGATAACTTTATCTACATCATCTACATCCAGAAAACGACCTTATTTGTCATCGCGCTGACGCCGGTGCACAGCGCGGCTTTTTCCTCCAGAGGTATTTGTCCGATCAGGGACTCAAGTTCTGGCATGTTTTGCTCCTTCATTCTGTTGAGGTCGATTTACATTGTATTCTTGAGAATATCGATCCGTCAAACCGCATTATCATATGTCTACAAATCATCCACCGGCGTTTTGCCATCCAGCCAGTTGAGCTCGCTATCGAGCATGAATTGTGTGGGCCAGCTAAAAGAGGGATCATCGATCCACGTTTGAAAACTCTTGACCTTCTCGTACAGTGTTTCGATGTTCTTCGATGTTGGAAATTCAATCAGCTCCTGCATCGAGGGAAGTAGATCAACAGGCTGGCACCTTGCAGCTTGCAGGACTCGAAAAAACCACTTGTGATATGGATACAGTATTTCATTGTAAGCAAGGATGAGTCGCCCGCTGAATAAGATGAACTTGCTGACTGAGGTTCCCAGCAAATATTGGTTCTTCAACCGCAGGGCTTCGCCGCTGTACCAGTGCCACGCTTCGAATTGTGCATAGAACCGCCGTATGCGTTCGGCTTTTTGAGCGACCGGATACTCCGCGGCCCTGCAGATATCTTCGCCGAAACCATCAATTTTGCTAAAGAGAATTTGACTGCCCGCAAAGGCAAAGCGCGCGGGTTCGCTGCCTTTTTCGATGACCTGTTTCACGAAGCTGTGCGTTGCATATTTCCCGTCTACGTAGCCGCCTGCGTAGGTGGTGAGTTCTGTGTTGAAAAAATGGATTCTGTTCTCCAAAAAGCGTTTTTTGTAAGATTCCTCTGATACGAAGATCATGAGATCAACATCGGATGTCGCTGTTTCAAAGCCGTGTGCGATGGAGCCGCCTAGGAGTAATGCTGACACCTCAGGGTCGCGCTCGAAATAGTCCGTGACGCGTTGGATGGATTCAGTGTGATGTAAGTGCATGATTTTGTTTTCCTGCTTGCGAGATGTGATGATGGAGATACTGTTTTCGTCAAATTGAAAAAGAGAGTGTGAATGTTGCTCCACACTCTCCTCTTGACCTGCTACATCTCCGGCAACTTGTATTCCTGGTATTGCACCCTCAAGACTTTCTTATCGAACTTCCCCACACTGGTCTTTGGCACAGCTTCGATAAACACAATATCGTCGGGCAAATACATTTTGTCAAAGCGCCCGCGCAAATGATCGTAGATCTCCGCTTTGGTCAGGTTATCCTTGTAATCAGGCTTAGGAACGACACAGGCCAAAGGACGCTCCTGCCATTTGGGATGAGGGACCGCAATCACTGCGGCTTCAAGCACCTTGGGATATGCCATAATCGCGTTCTCCAGATCCTGACTTGAAATCCATTCGCCGCCGCTCTTTACCAGGTCCTTGGTGCGATCCACGATTTGCACAAAACCTTCGGGATCGATGGTGACCACATCGCCCGTGCGGAACCAGCCATCCATGAAGGAGTCCGCGCTGCGCTCATCACTGTAATAACTACTGATGATCCAGGGGCCCTTCACTTGCAATTCGCCAAAGGCCTTGCCATCCCAGGGAATCTCCCTGCCCGAATCGTCCACTGCGCGGATTTCCACACCTGGTACTGCCGTTCCCTGCTTGGCGCGAATTGCGAAGCGTTCCGACTCAGAGAGATCCTGCTGATAGCTCTTGAGGCGGCTCACGGTGCCAAGCGGCGACATCTCAGTCATGCCCCAGGCGTGCATCACGTTAAGACCGTGTTTCTTTTCGAAGGCTTCGATCATGGATTGCGGCGCGGCCGCGCCCCCGACAATCATGCCGCGCAGACTGCTCGTGTCGTAATGTTCCTTTTCCAGCAAACCCAACAGGCCAAGCCATAACGTTGGCACGCCAGCAGTCAGCGTCACTTTTTCTGCCTGGATCAATTCGGCCAGGTCGCGCGGTTGCAAATGTGGACCCGGAAAAACGAGTTTCGTTCCGAGCATAACTGTCGCGTATGGCGTTCCCCATGCCAGCACATGGAACATCGGCACCACCGGCATAAAGACATCCCGTTCCGAAAGGCCGAATGAGTCGGTCATGCTCAAGCCCAAACTGTGCAGGTAAATCGAACGGTGCGAATACACGACGCCCTTCGGGTTGCCTGTCGTTCCAGAGGTATAGCACATCGCCGCGGCATCGTTTTCCTGCAAATGAGGCCAGGGATATTCAGGGCTGACCGCATCCAATAAATCTTCATAGGCATGAACTGGCTGGAGGGTTGTGCCTTCAGGAACCTTGTCACCCATGATGACATAATGTTTGACACTTTTGAGATGCGGGGCAAGTTTTTCAACAGCCGGCAACAACGATGGATCAACGAACAGCACCTGGTCGTCCGCATGGGAGATGATGTAGATGAGTTGATCGGCAGGCAGGCGCAAGTTGAGGGGATGCAGCACCGCGCCCATGCACGGCACGGCAAAATAGATTTCCAAATGACGCGCATTATTCCAGGCAAAGGTCGCCACCCGGTCACCACGCTTTATGCCCAGCTTGTCCAGCGCGTTCGCGAGTCGCGCCACGCGTTGAGTCATCTGCTCATACGTGAATCGCTCCAGTCCCGGTCCAGCTTTGGTGACAATCTCCTTTTTGGGGAAGAGTCGACGCGCCCGTTCCAGCAGCGGCGTAATCGTAAGCTGATAATCCATCATCTGTGCCTGCATGGGAAGCCTCCTGTGGGAATAGATGACCAACGATCTAGTGAAGATAATTATTGCAGCTACGGGTTTGAATCAATTATAGCACTCGTGTTAATCCGTCTGCTGAAGTGCTTTCATAAGATTTTCCGGTGTACGTTTACTGCATCCGTTATTTGATGTTGGTGGGCAACTGCTGAAAGTCGCTCGTTTGAGGGAGTTCCAGCAGCGCTTCTAAAAGACCAGCCGGCGCAGGGACAAGTTTTCTGAGCGACAGGTCCAGCCAGTCGAGCTCGCTATCGAGCATAAGATGAGAGCCTTGGGAATGGAATTGGGAAGGTAACATCTGAGGCGATCTGCCTCAAACCATACAAACATGACTCATCCTTAATTCGGGATGAGTCATGTTGACCGCGTATTCCTTTGCTATGCAAATATACTCAGTCGTCGATTTTCACCACAAAGGCATCCACATAACCACTCGCGCCGGCATGGGGGAAAGTCGGATTTGTGAAAAGATTGGTGGAGTAGGTATAGCCCACAATATACGCGCCTCCCAGACTATCCACGACAATTGCCGTGCCATAGTCTTCCATACTTCCACCGAGATACGTGGAGTAGAGAATAGCGGTTCCATTTGCATTTACCTTCGTGACAAAAGCATCCGCACAAGGCGGCGTGCTGCATGAATCAGCGCCTTTCCCTGATTGGATTTCATTTTCTAGTGGGAAGTCGATGGATTTGGTATAGCCGGTGATATAGGCATTGCCTTCGTTGTCCATGGTGATGCTGTTGGCGTCGTCCTCACCGCTGCCCCCCAGATAGCTACTATAGACCCGAGTATTCGTGGAGATATCTAAATGCGTTACAAAAGCCTCCAGGCCGTTGAGCAAGCTATCAAAGGGAGTCTGTAAGGGGAAGTCCGATGATTCGGTAGAACCTGTGAGATATACCTGGTTTGCACCATGCAGCGCGATGCCATGCGCATGATCGCTGTTGTTTCCGCCAAAATATGTGCTATACAGCCGGGAAGCAGAGCCGCTCAGGGTCATGTCGAGTTTGGTGACAAAGATGTCGGAAGCGCCTGCCCGCGCCACCTGATAAGCATTGGGAGTTGCGAGACCGTCCGAACGAGTATAGCCAGTGACATAGACATGCCCAGCACTGTCTATGGCGATGCCCGTACCCCTATCATAATTACTGCCTCCCAGAAAAGTGCTGTAAGGCAGCGAAGCCGCGCCAGTGAGCGCCGGATCGACCTTTGTCACAAAGACATCTTCGCAGGGATACCCATCGCAGGCGCCGCCTCCAAAGGAGGTGTCATAGCCATTGACGGTTGGGAACGTGCTGGATCGGGTGATACCGGTCAGATAGATCTTGTCATCCATACCCAGCGCCATCGCGAGGGCTTCATCATCGGCGCTGCCACCCAGGTACGTGCTGTAACGCAGCGTATTCCCCTGAGCTGATAGCTGAGTGACAAAAACATCATCGCATGGACCACTTGAGCAGGTTCCTACATCATAGAAATTGTCGTAGGCATTCCAGGTTGGGAAATCGCTTGACTCGGTCTCACCCACAACGGTGATCCGTCCCTGATTATCCAAACCAATATCCCAGGCATGATCGTCGCCGCTCCCGCCGATGTAGGTGCTGTAGAGCAGGGTATCGCCGGCCGCGTTGAGTTTGCTCACAAACACGTCATCCTCAGGTCGGTTTGTCTGATAAGAATCAGGTGTCGTCGGGAAAGCAGAGGAAGAGGTCTTGCCGGTCAGGTAGACGTTGCAATCCGCATCCAGTGTGACGGCATCCGCTTCATCTGTCTTGGTTCCGCCCAAATAGGTGCTGTAACTGATGGTGGGATCAATCACCAGCGGCAAAGTAGAGTCATAGCCATTGGGAAGCAGGAAACTGACTTTCTTGTCTTTCTTATCCACAGCATATTGCACTGCGACCGTGACGCGAGTTCCGCCGTTGGCTTCCTGCCAGGCGATGGGGGCCCGCTCGATCAGAGTCTTTCCAGGTTCGCCCTCCACCACCGAAGGCAAGGTAATCACCAGATTCCCGGCTTCGCCGACGACGACATTCTCCGCCTCTTTGTACTTCCAAACAATGGCAGATGGATCCACGCCGGGCGCGACGTAGAAGGTGCTCTTGAGTTTTCCGTCGGTGCCTTCGTAGCGCAGTTCGATGCCTGGATAAAGTTCGCGATAGGCGATGCCGGAATACGTGGGCACGTTGGTACGCCACTGAGAGGGATCATTACCTATCAAGTAATTCGCCACGCCGGGCAGTGCCTGCAAACCTGCGATCTGTGGATTCTCATTTGCGCCCTGATATTGGATACGTAGCACGTTGGCGGGATGCAGATCGTAGCGGATCTTGTCCTTATCATCCTCCTTGATCTTGACCGGGTTCGGCAGGGAGAACACCACTTCGCCGGGTGTGAAGAACAGGTTGCCGCCTAAGCCCTGCACCTGGAATTTCACCGCTGCATCTTCCTGACCCATGTTAGGCACAAAAGAAAGCGGCAGGCGGTCGAAATTGGTGAGATTGGATGTCAGCTTGAAGGAAGCAAACTGAAATGCGCCTTGCGAGGAACTGTAGGAATTGCTAGGAGTACAGGCGGCAGGTTGGGTTATTGTGACAACTAACGTGTCATTGACCGTAAACCCTGAGGTGTCTGTCACCGTCAGGGTAACTGTATAGGTGCCAGGGACAGAGTAAGTATGTGTAGGAGTCAGCGTTTCGGAAGCTGTTGACCCATCGCCAAAATCCCACTGGATGGTGAAGGTATCATTCGGATTAATATCTTTAATCGTACCACTAAATTGAACTTGCGTTCCCACGACCGTAGAGATGTCAATCCCCGCATTCACATCGGGTGGATAGGGCACATCACCGCTGCTAGCTGGGACGGCCATAGTTGTCGTGTATGTCTGTCCCTGTTGAATCGAATGTTGTTCAAACAGGATTGGGACACTGGCATGTTCATCAGTAAACACATCCAGTAGAGTATATGGACCGTTGCCTGTTCCAGTCACGGTAATCGTGTAATTGCCTGCCTGTGGTGCATAGACGACAAACTCAACGGGTTCACCTGTAGGATGCACGTAGACCCCGAGGGGTATTTCGTTAAGTATTTGACCGCTTCCAGGATCATAACCCAGCCTTCGACCTTGTGGATCAGTAACAAGCAATTCAATCGGGCTAAGGCCAAAACCATTGATGACTCGGGGGTTACCCTGCGATTGGAAGAACTCGTTAATTGCATTCATAGAGGTCAAGAAAGGAGGCTTGATACCGCTCATAGTCAAACCAATTTCCTGCTGAGATTCAGGATAGACCATAAGATTGCCGTGTTTTTCAGGCCTCGAATCGGTACCGGCCTCAGGAAATACGAGCCTATGTGGCGTATATCCTGGCCACAAATCTGGTGCAAGAGCACTGTATGTGGCAACTGCATCGTCACCAGGCCCTTTTGTAGTATCATCATCTTCTCCAGACCAAATGCCATTTCGCCACAAGGGTGATACAGCCGAGGGATCTGTCACCTTGTAGGTCTGGTCTGTTTCGATATTGTCGCTATAAAAAATGTGTAGATTTTGAACAGGGATATTTCGCTCGGCCAGATCGGCTAGAATAGTACCATTGAGGTTATAGTAGGTTGTTCCCGGGTTAGTATTAGTTGGTAACCACCACGGATCCTTCATGGGATAAATCGTCAAATCCGTTGGTTGTCCTTGAAGAAGAGGGTTGTATTGATAACCGTTGGGTGATCCTGGGAAAGCTGGGTAAGGATAAGGAGTACTATTATTAGCTACTTCCAGATACTCTGGGTCATTGGGGCCGGGCGCCGGTAGTTGCTCAGGAGCAGAGAGAATTCCACAACTCCGATCATGAAGCGTCAGGTACTTGTCTTTATCTGTTGCTACAAATGTTGATCCTATTGGACCCGGAACAACCATATAGTTCCCACATTCAATTGACTTCTGGGCCAGGACTGGGCCCAATAGAAATTGAAAAACAAGATTATCTGCCCTCAATCCTTCACGTGCGGCATAATTCGATAAGATGCCCTTGTTCGTTCCGCCCACAAGTAATAGCTTGTTGACTGGTGTGTAATTGGCAACTGGCGTCAACTGCACGTATGCGCGGGTGACCATTACACCAGCACTATGCGCCATCAGGTCGAAAGAAGTTTGATTTTGGTTGCCGGGTGTATTCCATACCCAAGGGACCTGCACTGCATCTGCCTGCCATACAGGCATATAATTATTAGCAAAGTCCTCCGCCGTATCGACAAAACTGTCAATGGGGTTATAGTCCCAGGGGAAAAGCGTCTGACCGCGTTGGTAGCCCATTTTCTCCAAAGTCACAAGCAACGAATCATAGTAAGTGTTCGAAATAAACTGATTACTAACACCATCGCCAGGAATGAGAACCGCGGGATGAATGGCAGCTTTTGGAATTGAGATGACTTTTTCGTTACTGTACGCACCATATTGCGCTTGCACGTTAAGTTGTGCCATATCTGAGGGTTGAACCCACAACTTCCACATGTAACTGACCGTCTGGCCGGCGATCAAGGGAATGTCGCTACAAGAAAGCTCAAATGTTGCGAGTGTATATTGTGCGTTTGGGTAGTCGCCAATACAGTTGCTTCCATCCGGTGGTCGAGTCGAATAATAGGGGAAGAAACGGCTGGATCCGCTGCTAGAGGTCAAGTTAAAGTCGAAGGCATAGTGATTACAATCCAAGCCTCCCGTTGGGCAGTAAAATGTCACGTTAACTGTCAATGGGTTTGGAGTTGGCCACCCATCGGAGTTAAGGCTGAGTACACTTACCGGGTTGCCTGCCGAGTCGGTGATCTCAATTTGGACTGGCTCCGTAGAAATCTTGACTGCAAAGGCCTTTTCCTGTACGAATGTCCCGCCCTCATAACCAATAAAGTCGGTAGAATCAGTTTCACCGGAAAGAAAAATATTCCCAGAGTCGTCTACAGCCCCGGATAGCCCAACCCAATCATAACCCGTTCCCCCGACCGCTGTGATATAGGTGATTGAGTAACCTCCTCTGACCATAGAGGGAGTAAGTCTTACCACAACTACATCACCTATATCCTGACTGTCACCTTGGTTTCCTTCCCATACGGCATCCGCAGTCACAGGGAGAAGCAGTTCATCTGTAGAACCAATTAAATAAATTTGACCCTGCCGATCAATTGCAATGGCATCTTGTATGCCTCCAACTCCTTCAATTCGTGCACTGTACTGAAGGGCCCCAGTTGGGCTGATTATCGCAACCAACGTATTTTTGCAAGAACTACAAATATCTTCTGGTATAACTTCCCCGGGAAAATCGGATGAATACGTGATTCCAATTACATAAGCATACCCCTCTTGGTCAACCGCAATTTCATTCCCCCAATCCATATTAGTTCCGCCGAAAGAAATCGAATAAGACACCGTTCCAGAATCAGTTAGTGAGGTGACCGAAACATCGTGTCCGGCGGAGCCAGAAGTAAGATACACATACCCGTTGGCACCCACTGTCATCCCTCCGTACCCGAAGGTTCCAGGTGCCCATGTGTATACATAATCATAAGTGGAATTACCTGGCTCGAATTTGTAGACCTTAGCCGGTCGCGACGAGTCCCATCCGTTATCAAGTACGTATACATTTTCTGCTGCATCTATACCCACGTCCCAAATTCTAGTTTCACCACTGCCGACATAGGATGAATAGAGTAGCTGGTTTCCCCCTGCGCTTAACTTTGTTAAAAAGCCGTTTGAATTCGTCACAAGGGCATCGGCGGTTCGCGGAAGATCATCGTAGGACGTTGTATAACCTGCAATATATACTTCACCGTTCTGATTGACTGCAATTGCATTACCAGAATCATAGCCTGCTCCGCCAAAATAAGTCGCGTATCCTAGACTGCCATCTGGGTTTAATTTAACTACAAAGGCATCAGCAATCCCAGAAAGCTCGTCATGATAACCCGCAAGAATTGGAAAATTTGCCGAGAAGGTTTGTCCTGTAATATACATGGACCCGTCTGGCCCCACAGCGTGTGCGTATGCTCCTGAATACTCATCATCCGCTCCAAGTCCAAGGAGTCTTGCAAATAACAACCGAGACAGGTTTGACTCTTGAGTCTGAAGTAAAGTAGATTGACCGATTTGGTTTGTCGTAAAAGCTGTAAACTTCCCTAGGCCGTCGGTTGTGGAATTTATTGAGAGCGTTTTTGGGTAGATGAGAAAGAGTTGATCCCCAATCACCTTTGGGGTCTTGGAAAGAATCTTCGTATCAATTGAGCCTTTGACCAATACAGTTGGCAGGATAAAGTTCCTCAATTCGGTGTCAATATTGACTTTTCCGCCGTCCATCTTCAATTGTTTCTGACCGGCAATTTTCATACCCAAGCCATGAGAGCTTATATAATTATCGCTTGATACAAATCTCAGGGAATCCTTCACCACAATTTGCCAAACAAAGGCGCCATTTTCACTTCTAAGTTCCAAATCGGCGCCCGGATACAAATCCTTGTAACGAACCCCGCCCCAGACAGGCACATTAGTGAATTGTTGTTTTGAATCGCTTCCGATAAAGTATGAAACATTTACGTCGATTCTGTCGAAACCTTCGAGCTTCGTATTCGGGTTAGAACCTGGAAATACCATCTTTAGATTAACGGCTTTAACCTTTTCTTTCTGAGATATTCGATCGTCGAAAGTATTCTGCTGTCTCTTTTCTTTCTTGGGTCCTTCTATAATCGTAAACCAAATCTCATTTTGAGCCAAATAAATGTTTGCATTTGACCCTTGAACTAAGAATTCGGCTCGTTGATCGAATTGACCGACATTTTCTATAAATATGGTGGATGGCGTGGACTTTGTGTCGGCAGTCTGTTGGCTTTCTACTGAACTCTCAATATTATTGTTGGGCAGTCCCGCTGTTGGAATAGAAGCATTTTCTTGTCCTGTTTTTTGTGTATTGGGACTTGTAACAGATATGGATCCCTGATTCTTTTGAGCGAAAACTGTGCTCGATGTCAGTGGGTTGAAAACGATCATCACGATCAACAACACACGAATTACGACTTCTGCCTTTTGGTTGTTTGCAAACATGGTTCCTCCAAATTTTTTAATTTGCAATCAGGAATAATCCCCCGACTGTCTTTATGAGTTTTATCTCGATAAGATAAGTCTTGCTCTCACTGCTCTGACTCATAGATCAACATTGCGCGCAAATTGCAATGTGCCACGTTGAAAATAACGCACTGTGTGTTCATAATAGTTCCTCATAGCGATGATTTGAATACAAAGTTCAATCAGGTGGGATTACTTTACTGTTTCTCTTTTCACCTTCCTTCGCCACCAGAAAAACCATAACCCCGCCAACAACAGCAGGATTAGTACTAAGACTTTAATCATCATTTCTACCCGCGCATGATTCTGGTAAACATTCAAGGCTTGGCGCGCCGCTGGGGTAAGATATTCCTGAGGTAAATCGAGTTTGAGGATTGGTTGCCTCGGTGTCGGATTGGGGAACATTCCACCCGATTGTATATGGGCTTGGGCATAAACTCCGCTATCATCATATGCCCAGCCGTAGGTGGTACAACATCCTGGGTAATCTCTACTGAAGTTGTCATACAATGGACCAATCTTTGTGCCTTCCGCAGTGTAGAAACCATCCTCCCCAAAAAGCTTTGTCACGAAGCGCCCATTGTGGGAGACTCGCCTTTTTCCTTCGTTCGGATAATTAATCTCTTGATATGAAATTTGATTATCCTTTAGGAAATTCAACACGGAATGGGTAGGATCATACCCTTCTGCCAAAACATACACTTGTTCGGGGTGATTTTTGAAATCTGGACCAAGTGCTATTGCCCACCGGCTAAAGGAAATATAATAAACCTGTTCAGCATCTCGAAATCTCTCAACAACTTCTTCAGGCACCTCAATGGTATCTTCAGACCATTCCACAGCAATCTTAGTTCCATCGGTGATATCGCAAATCGTAAATTCTCCGGGATATTTGGCGGTCTTGGTAATTCCTCCAAGCTTTAATGTATTGTTCAGCCACCAATTTCCGCAAGTGGTATCCAGTTGCCGCTCACCAGTTACAGTATCTAGCACCCAGGACTCATATCCCTTCGAGGTGACAACGCTATAGGGTAGATAACGCCCATCGGGTGACATCATCTTTATGGTTGGGTTATCGCAGGCAGAAACTACCACTTCAACATTTGGACTGTTTGGTGGAAATAGGCAATATTGCCAAATGTAAACTTCCAACCACACAACAGGCAGGCTAACACAAAAAATCAGCGCTATGAGTATGGCGAAGCCGTATTTGGTCATCTTATTGCCCATCGAAAACCTTTCAAACTAAGTTTCATTCCTGAAAACATATCAGAAACTGAAGAGGAATGCAACTGGCTTAAACGCCAGTTTTTGTTACTGGGCGCTTTCATCACGATGAAAGTTGGTACGAGAATAACAATTCCACAAGCCACTGAAGAAACCAAGATACGGATCATTATAATTACAATCAGCATCCGCTCAAGTGTTTTCACGAAGATAAGCATATCTGCCTCCAAGTACGAATACAGGTGTTGAATCTCATGTCTATACCACACATCTGTCATGACCATTGTGGGTCAAAATAATCAGATCGATCTTGGTACCGGTCAAGGGTATTTCCCCAGGAAACATCAAGAAGTTACAAGTTGTACCTTCCATACTACCCTCCGATTTTGTGCAAACCTATAGCACAGATTGCCCTGCACTATTCGGTACCCTACTACGCCGTATTCCCTTCATGCACCAGCAGCAAATGGCTGGTCACAAACGACAAATCATCTTAAGTCAGGACCAATACTGTTCTGGCGATTTCCTCAGGTTTGCTGGGATAGTCGTGGCTCAGTGGTGGAGATGGCAAGACTCCTTCTCATCCACCACTAGCCCTTGACGTAGGATAGCTTTTCGGAGATGAAGCCATCCCTCACCTGGAAGATATCCACTCCCCGGACGTGGCCCTTTTGCCCGGCTGCATCCACCCACTCATATCTCCAGCGCATCACACAGCGTTGATTGCCCAGGCCGAAAACCTCCTCGATCTCGATGTGAGCCTTCGGTGACTCGCGGAAGAAGTCCTGCCAGAACCGGGTGACGGCTTCCTTTCCCGAATACCGCGTGCCATCAGGGGCTGGATCGGTGTTTTCAAAGACACAATCCTCGGTCATCAGTTGCATCATCCCTGGGACGTCGTGGCGGTTGAAGGCTTCATTGAACTCCAGGACAACGCGCATGGCGGTCTCTATCTTTGACATGCGGATTGGACTCATGGAATGGTATCTCCTTTAATAAAATGCCGCCGGGTTGCTCAACGGTGGCCGGGGATGGACAAGGTTTGGGAGCCGGAAAACTTGCAGTCTGGAAAATGTCTGCATGAAACGCGCCAGCCATCGGTCGGTCGTTTCGTTGAGCAGCTTTCATCCATTCGACTCAACTGCTTTCACCAAAGTCTCCCAATTTCTTTCATGGAACAGACCGGTTTCCCACCCGGCATCCAATACATTTTTCAAAGACAGGTCCTCATCAATTACCTGGATTGGGTAAATGTAATCAGTACCTGGAAGTACGTGAGGAAATGAGGCTCCCTCCAGGGCGCCAATCGCTGCTGACAATTCACCCCTGGAGGGTGGAGGATAGCAGTAGGTAAATAGCGCTTCAACCGTGATGCCCCACACTTTTTTCGCTTTGTCTATTTTCCCGGTTTCCGGATCCCTGGCATAGTCCTTTGCAGCCTGCTTGATCTGTCGAATATTTGTTATCAGCTGTGCAGCAGCTTTTTCTCCCAGCTCTGCGCTGACACGTTCCAAATATCGGATAAAGCGCCTGGTATGCTCTACCCCGAAATACTCTTTTTTATGATACAGGTTGATGTCA
>DASTOH010000109.1:0-13210 GCA_035720235.1 Anaerolineales bacterium
GATTTCTCTTCGAGAATGCCGCAGTCGTATTCACGCAGGGCTTCGGTTACCTGATAATTGAGGTGAAACGACTTGGAAAGAATATCTGCTGTCTCTCTGGCACGGAGAATGGGACTGGAGAAAATGGCGGTGATATGAACATCTTTTAATTTCTCTGCCAGAGTCTGCGCTTGTTGTTTGCCCAATGACGTAAGCCCAAACGAACTCTCGCGATTTGAAATTACATGCAGAATATTCGCTTCACTTTCCCCGTGCCGGACGAAGTAGAGTTTCATCGTATTTTTTCCAAATCAATCCCGTTGCCAGCGCGAGGCGCGTGTATGTGTCGTTCTGTCAAACAGTGGATCAGCAGAAGTCCTAGTCCCTGGAGATTAAGGGTTAATCCGCAGGACCTCATTTGGGCCCTGAAGAGAGACCCAAACAGCCTCACCGGCGATTTCAACGTCAATCGGGTGACCACCAAGGGGAATCGTTTCAACTGCCTGATGCGTTTGTGGGTCAATGCGCACCAGCACGACATCTTCCGGGTCTGCGTCCATCGGGCCGCGATAATCGCTGGTCACCCAGACGCCGCCCAGCCCCGCGACCATATTGCCTGCAGGATGACCAATTGGAATTGGTTCACCGACGACCTGATTCGTCTGCGGGTCAATCCGTGTGACAGAATTGACGTGCCAGTTCGCGACCCACACAGCGCCCTCCCCGTAAGCGACGCGGTGAGGTTCAGAGGGGACAGTTATATTCGCAAGGACTTGATTCGTGGCAAGGTCAACTCGGGTGATCGTATGGGCGTCATGGTTTGCCACCCAAAGCGAGCCTTCTTCCAGAGCCAGGCTCAAAGGCGCGCGTCCGGTCTGGATTGGGTCGCCAGCGAGCTGGTTTGTCTGCGGATCGATGCGGACGACCGTATCACCGCTCATGCCGAAATTGACGACCCAGACTGCTTCAGGCGTGAAAGCCACACTCATAGGACCACGACTCACTTTGATCGTTGCGAGGACCTCACCGCTTTGCGGGTCAATGCGAGAGACTGCATCCTCTTCACTTGGTGCTCCGAGATCGCCTGAAGCGACGGTCGTCACCCACAGTGCGTCACCACCAAAAGCGATATCTTCGATCTGAATGCCGGGCTGGATAGGTTCTCCAACCATTTGGCTCGTGTTCGGGTCAATCCGCACGATGGAACCACCCGAAATGACCCACAGAAACCCACCGCCAACTGTCATATTCGATGGGTTGGCCACCTCAAGCCTGGTAGGGATGCGATCCTGAAGCGTGACAGGTGTCTCAACACGTGGAGCACCAGATGTGGCGGTTGGAGCACCCGTCGGCTGTGCATCCGGCATCGATGTCGCTGGCTGGCACGCGCCCAAAAGGACTGTAGTCAACAGCATAACACGCGTAAGAGACATGAACCGGCAACACATGGAAGTCTCCTTCATGATATAGGATTGTCTCTGTTGCAGTAAAAACGATGCACGTTACGCTGTCCCCATAGGGTTGGCTACATTTTGCACCCATCCCCAGAGTAGTATCAATCCTCCACTGCACGCTGCAAAATGCCCTGCGTCTCCCAACCATGACCTTTTGATACATACAAAAGCGTTCCATCTGGAAGCAATTCAAGTGAATCGAAGTCGGCTGCGCCACACTCACCCTGTAGCTTTTCGGCTCCCAGTTCGATGGTCTCATCGCGGATGCTTACGACTCGAAACGTCCCCGAGCAAGGGATCAGGGGGATATCGAATATCCCTAAGGTGGTACCGACCTCAAACGGCTGGAGGATGGAAATTGTAATTTTCATGTCCCAGCCATTGCTGTTATGAGCCATGCCTGTCCAAACACCTATCAAAGACTCAGGTTTCATGCAGGCCTCTCCAATCCGGTTTACGGGCAAGCCCGCAAAACCTACTTCCCGATCAGCGCACCTACTTCCATTTTCAGTTTTTCGCGCTCATCAATGATGGTACCGCCCGAACCCACAAGCGGCTCAGGGATGGTTTCCCAGGTCGCATCGGGTCCATAAAGATAATAAACATCCCAGGCAATTCCCTCATAGGCATCCACTTTTCTGGCAAACCATTCTCCCACTTGCGCATCACCGTCCCAGAAGTGTATCACACGTGGTTCAGGCAGCACGGCCGGATCCCAGCTCTCGCGCTTGTCACTCCATAACCTCGGCAACCAGACGGCATACACACGCAATCCTTCAGAAGGAGTTTGGGGTAATAGTCGTGTCTGCATCCAACGGACGCCAGCCAGACATGTGCCTCAGGTGGGAGAGACAAGGATGAGCAGACGGGTTTTCCCGGCATCACGATTAAATTGTGTGCGTAGTGTTTGGACGGTTTTGATCTCAACCAGCGGCGTTTCTTCCGACGGGGGCCGTGCCGTAGTCTAGCATCCAGGTAGATTGCCAACAATACGCCTGCCAGAAGAATCGCGCCGACCGCAGTGGCGCGCAGTGGCGAGAATCTTTTCACTTGATCCTCAGAACATCACTTATCCGTGCCAAATACTCTCGCTTGCACTTCTGCCCGCCGTTCTCCGATGATTCCCATCATCTCCTCCCACTTTTTCTGGAACGCGATGAACGACTGGAACGGATCCTTTTTGGGTCTGGCCAGATAGTGAGCGTGATAGATGTTGTGTAGCGCCTCCCGGGCATTCTCCGGCTCATTCTTCGTCAGGTAATCATTCGCCAAAATCGTACAGGCATGGGTCACTCGCTCCAGGAAGTCATCCTGAAAGAACGTTCCGGGAT
This sequence comes from Anaerolineales bacterium, assembly GCA_035720235.1. Classification (GTDB taxonomy): domain Bacteria; phylum Chloroflexota; class Anaerolineae; order Anaerolineales; family Villigracilaceae; genus Defluviilinea. The sequence goes on from DASTOH010000109.1 coordinate 2,765, forward strand.
AGGGCAGATAGCGCTCGCGGTGCACGGCATGATAACCATCCCCGTCCCGGCTGTTGGCAATCTTGGCTTGCTGGTAGCGAAACCGATAGATGTCCTCGCGCAGGGGTCGCCAGGTTGGGTACGGGCGCGGCGGCGGATCGTGCTTGATGGGCAGCTCCGTATCCAGGATGAAGCGCTCACCGAGAATGTGCGCGTTCATCACCCAGTCCATATCCTCGCCGCGTTGCAGAGGCGGATCCAGCGGGACACGGGTGTAAAAGTCCCGATGCACGGCGATGTTACCCATGATCGCAAACGGGACTTCCTTCATGCCCGGCGATTCGACGATATATTTCCGGAACGCCTCGTTCATGACTTCTACGACATTCCAGTACACGGCGTGAGGGGCCGTTGGGAGATCGAGATAGATCTCATCTTTGGCCGTGATATAAGGACCGCAATAAGCCCGAATCGGCTGGCCTTCGAAATCTGAGAGCATTTTCGATTTGATCCGCCCCACGTACTCTGGCTCAATGAAGATGCAATCGTCGTCAATGGATACGGCAATATCCTTGTTCAAAATATGAGCCGCTACCAGACAGGCATTGCGCAGCGGTGAGTAACCGGTCAGTGAAACGGTCTCGATCAGATCTTCCTTCCCTAACTCACGGAAATACTCATGCAGTCGTCGCAGGTGGGAATAACTGAAGTAATGCAGTTTCACGCCCGCCCGACGGGCGTATTTGTTGAGCAACTTATTCGCCCGCTTCTCCACCACTTCTGCCTTAGATGGATGGCTGGCTCCCGCTATGGCGATGATATCGAACTCACGATCCTTCAAAACCTTCAGGCTCTCAAAGAGTGGAGGGATCGTCCCTTCCTCATCCAGCGCGGTGGGGTGGTCATAAAAATAGTCGCCTTCCTTGACGATCTTCTTCTTTTTTCTGCCCCAGAACATCGGAAATACGATGGAGAGTTCCATGCAACCTCCTCTTTCGTTGATTCACATACGCGTCATTGAGACTTTGATGCGTTTAGCGTTGACATGAACTGAAGCAATTCTTGATTGAATAGTCCCGGGTTGCTCATGTATGGTGCATGACTCCCGTCTGGAATCACAACCAATCGACCATGCTTCACTGACTTTACCAGAAGTTCAGCATCACTGATAGGTATCGTCCGGTCATGTTCACCCCAGACGGCAAGGACTGGCGTTGTAATCTGATGAAGGTGCTCTCGATAGGATGGGATACCCACCGGTGCGACTGCGACAAATCCCGCGATGCGCTCTGGTTGAGATGTGATGAAAGGCAGGGCATATCCACCACTCATCGATGCTGCCAATAAGACTGGTAGCCGGATACTCAATTGTTCAAGGAGTTCGCCTAACCAGGCTTCCGGTGAAACAGACGCTGGCTGTGACCCGCCGAAGCCCGGCAGGTCAATCGCAAAAGCATGATAGCCTGCTGAGGCAAGGGCTTCAAGCGTTCCGATCTGTCGCCAGGTCTCTGCTGAGAAACTTGCGCCATGCAACAGTACAATAGCCTGATTGTTTTGTGAGCCAACAACAAGATACTGCACTTGTTTACTTCCTACGGTAGTGAACTCTGAGTTGATTTTCATTTGGCATGACCTCATTTGCCTGGGGAAGACGCGGCGGCTCAATCTTCGGCAGAATGACGACCTGGCCTTTGTTCGAGATTTGCAATACCAAGCAAATCTCCTTTGCTTTACACAATAAATCAAGTTACCAGTATATCAATTCCTATTACCAACGCCGTGCGCGCCCATTCGCTGAGGGTTCTGCCCGCCTCCCATTCCTGATATTTCTCGGCCAGCAGGTAACGCGCCATGGTTTCCTCCTTTTCATCTTTCACAAGTCGCGCCGTGCCCGTAAAGTCCTGCTTCGCAATCCGCACCTTGACTGTGGAATTCTTCAACAAATTTTTCACCCAGTCCGATTTATCCATGCCGCCGGAGAGCAGGTAGAGCGTGGACGCGTTGAGGCCAAACCAGATTTCGATCTCGTGCGGTTTGCCGGTGACGCGGCCGGTGGTGGTGAGATAGCAGTAGTCTTCACCTTTGAGGCCTGCCAGGCGTTTCGCCACTTCACTAGAGTCACCACCAGGTTGCTTCTTCATACGCACCTTCATTCGAGAGAAAATAGGTCTGCGCCGGCAGGAGCAGGTGTTTGCGCCTCCACGTGGCATAGCCGGTGGTACAGCGCGAGCGCGGCAGGCGTTTAATGAGGGATGAGTCGTACAGAAAGATCGAACGGTCGGTGATGGATTCGATCACCGTCCAATGATCGTGGTAGCCCTGCAAACCGAGAATAATGGCGCGTCCGGGAGTGCCATCCAGAAAGGCTTGCATGGACCTCCAGAAGGTGGTCAGGTCAGGGTTGGGGACGCCGCGCCAGGGGACCGCGACCTGTGAGATGCGCTGCCGGCCCACGACTTTGTCGAGGATCATCAGCATCTCGGTGTGGATAATGCCGCCGATCAGCAGCTTTCGCAACAGGCCGCGCCGCGAGAGGAAGTGGACCAGGCCGTCGAATAGCTGCTGCGCATCCTCGTCAGACGAGTGGTTAATGATGCGTTCGGCGTTGATGATGCTATAAAGCCCGCACAAGGAGTCTAGACCACCCTGTTGGAAGGGCAGCAGACCTGGACTGGTTCGGGAAAAATAAGACATGGGGCAATTTTAATCGCACTTGAAGGCCGTGAAAATTAGTGTTGCCTTATACCTGACTATCTTCATCCCTGACACAGTTGAGCTCATCGCCCCGGCTCCACAGTTTTGTCATGTAGACGCCTATCACAAGAAAACAGTCCTTTCGACAGATTGCATAAGGAAGGAAAATTGTGTAAGATAGGGGTTGCCATGACACAAAATCTGGCGTTATTCCTTCTAGGCATCCTTATGTCAAGAAGTCAGCCAGCCTGACGGGTATCCTCATATACCTGCCAGGCTTTTTTATTCGATTAACACATAGATACAGTGTCACCCTGAGCGACCGCGAAGGGTCTCCGCCGCAAAGCGGCGGGATTCTTCACTCCCTTCGGTCGTTCAGAATGACCAATAAGGAGAACGAATGCAGACACCCTGGGAGTATCGCTACGCCCATCGCATCCAAAAAATGGGAAGTTCAGTTATCCGCGAATTGCTGAAGCTGACTGAACAACCCAATATCATCTCTTTCGCAGGCGGATTGCCCGCCCCGGAGGTCTTCCCGCTCCATGAGTTTCGAGAAGCCTGCAACTACGTGCTTGATCATTTCGGACCCCAATCCCTGCAATACAGCACAACCGAAGGCTATCGCCCCTTGCGGGAGATGATCGCCCGGCGTACCGCCCGTTACAGCGTTGAGGTCACCCCGGATAATATTCTCATAACCTCCGGCTCACAACAGGCATTGGATTTTATCGGGCGTTTGTTCATCAACCGCGGTGATTACATCGTGGTGGAATCGCCGACGTACCTGGGCGCCTTGCAGGCCTGGAACGCCTACGGCGCGCAGTACATCCCGGTCCGCGCGGATGAGAATGGCATGATCGTGGATGAACTGGAGGAGGCGCTGCGCATCGGACCGAAGTTCATCTACATCCTCCCGAACTTCCAGAACCCCAGTGGCTCGACCCTCAGCCTGGACCGCCGTAGGAAATTGGTGGAGCTGGCGGATAAATATGGCGTGCCCATCGTGGAAGATGACCCCTATGGGCAGCTACGTTATGATGGTGAACACATTCCTTCAGTTGTTACATTGGACAGCGAATTTCGCGGTCCCAATGGCGGGTACTACAGCGGCAATGTGATCTATCTGAGCACATTCTCGAAGCTGCTTGCGCCGGGTCTGCGGCTGGCGTGGGTCATCGCACCGGAACAGGTAATCCGCAAACTGGTGATGACGAAGCAGGCCGCCGATCTGCACACGTCCTCGTTCAATCAATATGTCGCGTATGAAGTGGGGAAAGGCGGCTTCCTGGATGAACATGTCAAAACCATTCGCGCCACCTACAAGGAACGCCGCGATGTGATGATCGAGATGATGGAAGAGATGTTCCCGGCGGACGTGACCTGGAGCAGACCGCAGGGCGGCATGTTCCTGTGGGGAATTCTTCCGGAAGACATGGACGCCGCTCAAGTGCTCAAACGCGCTATTGAGAAGAAGGTGGCGTTCGTGCCAGGGGAGGCCTTCCATCCCACCGGCGGAGGCAAGAACACCATGCGCCTGAACTTCTCCTATTCCAAGCCGGAAACGATTCGAGAAGGTATCGCCAGGCTCGGCACAACGTTGAAGGAATTGATCAGGGAAACCGTTTAAACCCGTAGGGGCGGAGCGGCGCTCCGCCCCTCCTATGTATTCAACATCCTACCCCTCTACATACGAAACATATTCGGCGCGCGCGATGCCCTGCTTCATGGCAGTTTCCGCCACGGCCCGCGCCACTTCCTGATGCACCTTCTTATCCAGCGGGTTGGGCATCAATTCACCGGCAGGCGTCATACGCACCAGTACTTCCATCGCGGCGATCAGCATTTCATGGGTGATACGCATGGCATTTGAATCCACAGCGCCGCGGAAGATGCCGGGAAAGCCCAGCACGTTGTTCACAGATTTTCCATCCGCTGCGAAGACTGCGCCCTGTGCCAGGGCCACCTCCGGATCGATCTCGGCATTGGGGTTCGAAAGCGCCAGGATGACCTGTCCCTTGTGCACCATCTCCGGCTTGATCAGATTCGGCACGCCGGTCGTAGCAATGACGATCTCACATTCAGACATGATCTCACTTAAATCGGATCGGACACCTCCATCCCGAACGAATCTTGCCACGGCGTCTTCATTCAGATCCATGCCCAGAACCTGATTACCGGTCAACTTCATGATCATCTTCCCGATGGCGTTGCCCGCCGCTCCCAGACCCACCTGGCCGACTTTTACCCTGTTGATATCCACTCCAGCACGACGGGTGGCTACCATCAGGGCCGCCATACTGACTACGGCCGTGCCATGCTGGTCATCGTGCATCACGGGGATATCGAGTATGGCCTGCAAACGTTCCTCCACCTCGAAGCAACGCGGCGCGGAAATATCCTCCAGTTGGATGGCAGCGAAGGTGGGGGCAATGGTGGTGATGGTTTTGACAATTTCGTCAGGATCTTTGGTGTTCAAAAGGATCGGCATACCCGAGAGGCCAACGAGCGTTTCCATCAACATGGCCTTGCCTTCCATGACCGGCATGGCTGCCAGCGGACCAATATCGCCCAGCCCCAGCACGGCCGTGCCATCGGTGACGATGGCCACCATATGGCTGACACTGGTGTACAGCCGCGCCAGCTCCGGGTCGTCAGCGATCTTGAGGCAGACCTCCGCCACACCAGGGGTGTAGACGCGTCGCAGCGTGGCAATCGAATCGATGGGGAAGCGTGAGCGGATGGCGATCTTCCCCTTTTGGTGCAACTCCAGAACTTCATCGCGAACGGCAAGCACGCGGGTGCCGGGGTTGTCGCGCATCACTTCGATCACATGATCCATATGCTCGGCATCGTCAGCATAGATCGTGATATCGCGCAACACGGATTGCGCGGTCTCGTTTAACATCTCGATACTGCCAACGCTCGCGCCCAAACTCGAGATTGCCGCCAGCAAGCGTGCCAGCGTTCCGAGCTTTTGTTCGTTGCGAACGCGGACGGTCCTCATCATTCTACGTTCCCATGCCATAGGTCGCTCCTTTTGGGTAATGATGAATTGCAACTTGAGATGTCTACTTTGTTCACCGCTCGTTTCATTATAATAAGTAAACTTTTTGTATTGTTTTGTACGCCAAAATCAAAACCTGGAGTTTACATACGCATGGAAAGCATGCGTGCGGCACTCTGTATTATACGTCTGATGTAAGAGTTGTGAGATGTTTGGTCAGCAATCACTGCTCAAGCCGCTGTATTGAAGCTGACACTTACAGCAAACAGCAGCAATCTTCAACAATAAGACAATCACTACGACGAGGGAGATTGTGTCGCCATGGCGCCACGGCGCCGCTGCTCGCACCGTCCTGACTCCTAGCGGACGGCACCGTGCTGGCGCCCGGCGTCAGTATGTCAGGAAAGACTCGCAATGACAGTTATAACGTCTGAATGACAGGAATCAACTCATCGAACGAACGGATCGTGGCGCAATCGGCGTCTGGGAAGAGGCGGTTTGGGTCGTAGAGCACAGGCTGAAGGCCGGCGCGACGCGCTCCCACGATGTCCGCGTAATAATTGTCACCCACGTATACGGCCTCGGGAGCGGTCACCTTCACCTGTTTGAGTGCATGTTCGAAGATGCCCGGCTCCGGTTTGTAGATATCCACCTCGCCGCCTGCCAGCGAATAAGGAAAGAACGCGCTGAGTCCATGCGCATCCAGCACATCCTGAAATGGCTTGTCGCGGTTCGAGATCACGCCCAGCAGATAGCCTGTCTGACGTAAGGCAGTCAGCATCCGGCGCACATCTTCAGGGACCACGCTATCCGGCTTGTACATTTCGCCCATGTGGACAGAGACTTGAGGCGCAATTTGAATCGCCAATTCGGACGAGATTCCCAGGGCCAGCAGGCGACGGCGGCTGTACTCGATCCAAAAATTTTCGGTATCGGCTGAATGGGCCAGCAGGTCATCGCGCAGGTCGGGGGAGCTGGCCCAGTAGTAATGCTCCCAGCGCATGGCGCTCAGGCGATCCTTTTCACCGAAGGAATGTCCGAGTGAGGCTACGTATTGGTTGAAAACATCACCACCCGTCGGGACGCTGTGACGAAGCGTGCCATCGAGGTCGAAGAAGACGGCTTTGATATGGTTCGCAGAGTGCGGCATAATTATCCAAACAAAAAGTGAAGGCCCGGCCTGCCATTTGCTCATAACGTTTGGCAAAACATGGGACCGGCGGCAGCATACAGGTATGTTATTGTGGTTGAGAGACCCCGTCAAGGTATATATGGTACATGACCATTACAGAAAATTATCCGCTATTCCACACTGATCTCTTTGCTCCCTGCGCCGACGCTTCGCGCGGTGCAGGCGTTACCAACAATACGCCGGCGTACCGCTGCGCACGTCGCTATAGCGACAGTCTTCGAGGGACGGCGGCTTGAGCACAATTCGCGCCGAGTCGTCCGTATCAACGGACTCCGGCCTGGCAGCCCGAAAAATACGGATCGCGCCCGGGGTACAAAATCACGGTACACAGGAGCTTGTAGTTATCCTCATATTCGATGTGGATATCAAAAGCCTCACTGGACGTCTCGGAATGTGTGGAGTACATCTGGTAGGGCGTTTCCCTGCGCTCGGATACACCTGCCACGCTGGCAAGCGGATTCTTTTCTGCCCGCGCGAGCGCGATGTCCTGCAGGAAGTTGTGGATCAAGCGGGTCGCTTCGATGGCACGCCCGGATGATTTCATAAAGTAGCCGAAGCCTGCGCCCACCGCGATCACGAGCAGGACCAGCCCGGCAATGCGCGCCCCACTCCGATTCATATGCAAAGCCCTGGCATGGCGTTCCGTAAACCAGCGCAGAACATACGCCACCGGCAGGGTCATCGCGGCAACCGGCACCAGGATGAAAATCAACACGATGAATTTCATGCCCGTGTCCACTTGTGACGTAAACAAGGCCGCCATCAACGCCAGCGCAGAAGCCACTATCGCACCGCTCAACAATCCATGCCAGGCTTCATGCCACCAGCACGTGACGGCGCCCACGATCGCCAGCCCCAAACTGATGAGCGGCAAACGCAGTGTAAATACAGGCCAGTTCACACTGAGGGGCAAATCAGGATGCAGCCAGATATCAATCAATGCGGCCGTCAACGCAAACGCCGTGCCGCCCAGCAAACCATATAGGGCACCGAACAGGGCGCGCTTGATCTGTGCCTGGCGCGTGTCCGTCCCTGAACCGTCCATGTTGATTCCATCAATTGTCATATCTGTATTTTCTCATAACTTCCATCATCCTTCCAGCGGCGTGAGAGGGGTAAAATCGTTGGTACAAATTCAAATATAAGGGATTCAAGTAAAAGAATTTTCTCCTTTGTGATCCTTCGTGACACTTTGTGGTGAGAAAAAGGAGACCCATGAAACTCTCAGGCAAAACAGCAATCATTACCGGGGCGACATCCGGAATCGGCAAGGCGACCGCGCTCTTGTTTGCAGAAGAAGGCGCGCACGTGGTCATGACGGGACGCCGCGCGGAGTTGGGTCAACGTGTGGTGGACGAGATCCAGCAACGGGGCGGGCGCGGCGTTTTTGTCCCGGCGGATCATACCCGGGCCGAGGCCTGCTTGCACGTCCTCGAGCGGACCCTGGCCGAATTCGGGCGCGTGGACATCCTGTTCAACAACGCCGGCATCGTCACCCAGGGCACCGCTGAAACGACCCCCGAGGAGGTCTGGAACGCCACGATCGCGATCAACATCACGGCCGTGTGGCGCATGTGCAAAGTGGTGATCCCCGTGATGCGCGCGCAAGGTGGAGGCGTGATCGTCAACAACGGTTCAGACTGGTCCGTGGTGGCAGGCGAGGATGCTTTTCCGTATATCATGAGCAAGGGCGCGGTGGGGATGATGACCAAAGCCATGGCGCTCGATTACGCGCTTGAGAACATTCGCGTCAACGCCGTCTGCCCCGGCGATACACTGGTGGACCGCTGGCTCGAGAGCGGCTACTTCGAAGGCTCAGACCCGGTTACACTGGAGAGAGCCATCCAGGAGGCAAGCGCCTACATCCCGATGGGACGCTTCGGCAAGCCCGAAGAGATCGCGAAAGCCGTGCTGTTCCTGGCTTCGGACGATTCGTCCTTTATGACGGGTCATTTGCTGCTGGTGGATGGGGGGAATACCGCGCGGTGATTTTCCGGTTTAGAAAGACGGGCGTATAATCTGCAGATAGTCTGTTATACGGAGTCAGGCTGTATAACACCCGGCACGAGAGTATTTTACAACAAATCGTTACTGAACACATAGTTGGGCGCAGGAAGAAAATGCGGGAAACTCGCTCACAGGTCAATGAAGTTTGGCTCCAGTAATCCCGCACACCCCGCGCCGCATGATGCTATGCATGGACCGCCAAGTGAGCGGGCGGCGCGGCGTGTGCTTGCGTGGCAGGCGCATCCAGGCTCGTCCGCACTTGCGGCGCTAGAATGTCCATTGTTCACCGTGTCCATCGCGAAGAGTAGTGTATTCCACAGAGCTGTTTGCTTTCCGGCGCCGCAAATGCTTTGCGATACAATGTTCCAAGGAATCTCGCTCGTGAGAGTTCCTGCGCCCAACAATACGTGCAGCCGACAAGTGGGACTCTGCGCGTTTTTCAAGCCTTTTTCTGGCTTTGAGTCTTTTCTGGCTCCCCAGCCGAGTCTTGTCCCGCCCACTTGCGGCTAACGCCAGCCGTTAGGCGCACCTTGGAGTAACATGGCAACACCTGATGAACAACGATTGATCGAAGAGATCGGGCAACGAATTGACTGGTATTCAACCGCGTTGATGCGTATTAACTCTCAAGTGGTTAATCCACTGACCGATGTGTTTATAGGTTGCGGCACATTCGTCCAGATCGACGGACAATTCGGCATACTTACGGCTCATCATGTTGCGGAAAAGCTCACTTCACCATGCCAACTTGGACTGGTTCTTAAGCCTGAACTAGCACATCGGTTCACCATTGATAGCAACCACTTCACTGTTTGCGAAGTCGCAATCCCAAACAGAGTGACAGAGCGCCCAGATCTTGCTTTCATAGAACTCTATCATCCCGACGTCAGTACTATCAAGGCATACAAACAGTTCGTCAATCTCTCTGCTGAACGTGAAAGGGTGCTTCCGAAACCGCTGGGACTCAAAGACGGCGCTTGGTTTATCTGGGGAGCCGCAGGTTACCGCAATACTATCGAACCACCAGAGGGCGCACTCAAGCCTATTATTGGTTTGCATGGTCTTTGCGGTCCCGGTTTGGCTGTGAATGAAACACTAGACTCTGAGCACGATTACATCGACATCCAAGTCAATTATGGAGAAGGCTACGAAACCCCGAAAACTTTTGGAGGATACAGCGGTGGTGGTGTCTGGCAAATCCAGATTGAAGGCATCGATACAGATTCGCCGACTCCGACCAACTGGATTTATTCAGGAGTGATCTTCTATCAGTCTGAAGTTAGCAACCAAAAAAGATTACTAAGTTGTCATGGTCGGCGAAGTGTATATGAGTATGCCTACACTAAGATCGAAAATCGGTGCGCCTAACACAGCGTGCACAGATGAAGTGGGAAGTCAAGGGTGCCACAAAAAGAAAGTAGATCAAGGTGCCAGGGAGCGAAAAAACAGCAACAGCTGCCCACCACTTTTACAAAGCTGCGTAAAAGCGTTGAGACGGGTTGTATAATGATGTTGGAGCGATGAGCCCGCAAAACCTTTTCAGGTCTCCGCAAGCGGAGTTACTTAT
>DASTOH010000110.1:0-19518 GCA_035720235.1 Anaerolineales bacterium
GTCTGGTAACGCCAGGGACGGCAGGACAAAGCTGACCATCTTATCTGGGTTAAACGGAGGTGGATCCGATGGCGGACATTCGCCCTGAGCTGGAGCTTCTGTTTGGGTCTGAGCGGGAGGTTCCGTGCCGGCTGGAGCCTGTGTGGCAGGTGCTGCGCCTCCACATGCCGTCAGGACGATGGATAGGATGGTAAGCAGTGATAGAAGTGGACTCATTTTCATGGCCGTATCCCTTTCCTGCCCGGAAGGTCGAACTTCCAGGCAATGAAATTCGCTACAACTACGGTGTTTGGAAAGAAGAATTCTGAAATGAAGAAGTGGATAAGACAATACTGTATGGCAGGTAACGGCAAACTGATGTCTCACTGTGGTACAAGAGCGAATCGTTCTTCCTAACCTATTTACAATGAAAGAATCTACTTCATTGGCTGTTCAAAAAGCTTATCGAAAGTCCTCGACACGATTTCCACGGTTTGCACCGGATTCTCCGGCTCGATCAGGAAGATGTCGGTGAATCCTGGTTTGAATCCCAGTTCGCGGTTCAATGTGCGGAATTCGCGCGGCAGATATTCCGGGTGATAGTTGAAGATCAGCTTGTTCCAGTGCACGAGCTTGGTCAGTTTCTCCCGTATCTCGGGCTGCATCGAAACCGGAATGGAGGCGAACCAGCGTGAACTCATCACGTAAAGCCACGGCGAGGATATCTGATTGTGCTCGTTGATTTCCAACAGGTCAATGAAGCTTTGACTGAATTCAGGCCGGTAGCCCCGCTGAAGGAAAAGACTCTGGTGCTCGCCAAATTCCGCCTGGTCATCGGGGTGAAGGTAGAATCGCACACGGACGCAAAAGCTTTGCAGCGGCTTGTTGGGCGTATTGAGGATGTCATGGGCACGCAAGCGCAACAGATCTGGCGAGCGCTCCCTGCCTGGCAGACGCAATTCCAGTTCCTGTACGTTTTGTATATAGCCATCGCCCGGATAGCTGGTCTGCACCCGACCAAACACGGCCGGCGGACGCTCGTCCCGATTGGGCAGCAGGTGGACTATGCAAAAGTAGCTGGGCGCAATCCAGGCCGGGGCCGGGCTCGGAAGCAATTGATCCGCATAGTATTTATGGGCATCATTCACTTCGCTGAGCGTGATGCTCGAAAGCTCGCGGTAACCATGCTGATCCTTCTTCTGATGCCCCCCGCCGCTTTCCCCGCCTGTTTCCTGCTTCTGCTCTGATTGCGTTTTCTGCCCCACCCAATGGAGTTTTCGCTGCATACCAGAAGGCGGCGGCTCGCCATTGCCCAATTGGGCCAGGAGCGCGAACAGGGAAAATCGCCGCAGAGAGGTTTCGAGAGCCATATCTGTCATAAGAATACAACTTAATGAACGATGACGCAAGGCCTTTTTCGCGAGGCTCGCTCAAGCCACCCAGAGCCAACTTCATATAAGGTGGTTCCGGCAACTACTGAACTTACCTTATATAGAACATCCCGAAGGCGCTGTCCTGACTGCCCCATCGGGCGTGTCGAACGGTTTTCCGGAATAGTCCCTGGCAGGCGGTTCCAACCTTCGGGACGGTGCGCATCATTACTGTTAACTGACCTTACGCAGTTTATGCTCCCGTGGCGCCATGACCCTGCGGTCTACCCTACTGAACATGGCGGTCACACATCGTACCCTTCAGGGTAGACCGCCTTCGAGCGAGGGTGCGTAAGGTGAGCTGTTAATACAACAGTTCTCGAATTTTGCTCTGGGAGAGCACGGCCTCCAGCACTGCGCCGCCGATTGCCAGCGACTTGTCTGAAACCAGGTAACAGGCTTTCACGTCGTCGCGTGCATCCACATCGCCGATTTTCATTCCCTGCCTCACCATCCGTCCCGGTCGGATCAGCCCGCGCAAGACTCCCTTGAATGGGCTAAGAACCTGTGCATCGGTGTTTGCGTCGACCTCGATGCTTGCGATCACTTCTCCTGCCTCACAATGCTCACCGATGTTCTTGAGTCCGACCAACAGCCCACTACCCGGGGCTCGCAACACGCGGCGCGGATCGCCTTCGGGCTGACCACTATCCGGTTGAGTCGTACCCGTCCAGTAGACGCGGCCGAGGGCATGGCTGCGGCGAGTTTCGATCACAGCGTGGCAGTCGCGTCCGGCAGTGAACCCGGGCCCCAGTCCGATATGCAGGGGGACCTCCACCGGAAGAGGAGCGGGGGGCTGCTTGCTGAGTCGCGCGTCCACGACAACAGGAAAGTAGAAAGACGAAAGGATGTCTGCCTCGGGATCGATCAACACCGGGATCTCATCGCCTCCCGCGGCGTACCAAGCCGGTAGCTGCTCGGCTTCGATCAGCTTGGCTGCTACCCCTTCGACCGTATGATGGCCTTCATATACCGCCTCCGAAAACGACACCGCGCGGCGTACTGCCAGCGGCTGTGCCAATTCAGTGATGACCACCTTGATCCCGGCTCGATGCAGGCGCAGTGCTACACCGGTTGCAAGGTCGCCTCCGCCGCGAATCAGCACCAGACTATTTTTGGACATGGGTGGATTGCGAAATAGAGAGTGGCTTGTCGGTAATGTCTGCCTCGATGGTTTGCTCCCGGAGCATATGACCGAACGAATACAAAAGCAGATACACAAACAGGAAGAACACCGTATAACTAATGAGGAAAGCTGCCAGCCGTCGCGATGGATCGATCAGGATGCCGAGGATCTCCATGGCGGTCTCGCCGGGGTCCTGCAAAATATCCCAGGAGTTGAGGCGCACGAACCGACCCACGTACACACCAAAACTGCTCAACCCCGAGATGACGAACACGAAGGACCAGCCAATCATCCGGCTAAAGGTTCGCTGAACAATATCCTGCATGAGATACAACGACACTACACCCAACAGCATTGCCGTCCAGGAACACCACACGATGATGATCACGTCATACCAGAGCGGAGCGCCAACTGCTTTCCTGGCAAGGTCCTGCAAATCGGTGAGCATGTACGGCGCATTGGGGAAGAAGATCAGCCACAACACCGCGATGATCGGAATGACCAGGAAGAGCCATCTCTGTCGCCACGAAATGGAATGCGCAAAGTAGGAGAGGATGAAGGGAATCCAGGCCAGGAAAAGATTCCAGATCAACCCGAGGTGATAGCCGGTATCAGTGTACGCCACGCGCGCCGCCACCAGGAAGATACACACCGCGCAGGCTGCATTGAGCAGGAAGAAGACCGCCAGGTTGTGCCTGTGGCGGATGAAGAAACTTCGGAATTTATGGAACATGGCATGATTGTATCATTGCCAATCAAGAGCCACTCAGGCTCACCTGCCGCGCAAAACCGCGGCTTGAGCGTCTTCCGGCCCGGCGCGCCAACAGATGGCGATATATGTCGCTTGAAAGCCTTCGATTAATTCATAAAGGGGGCTTTTACCTGTATTCGGCAGGCTCTGTGGCAGAATCGGGACCTGGGGTTTGCAGGAGTTGGGTTTCTTTGGCTGAATCGGTGAAGAGCAGGATATCTGCCATGTAATAAGCGTGCTGGTAGGCCGTCACAGCTCCGCCCTCACCGGCGATAGGTTCGATGTTCTCATTGCCGTTGAGGTCGATGCCGTTGCGTATCTGGTTGGCAAGCGCCACCGCCTGGCGCACCATACCTTCGATATCCGATCCGGCTTGAGTTTGGAAGATGCCAGTTAATGTGTCGCGAAGTAGCGGCGTCCACTCACTGACATTTTGGGCGGCGATCTTGACATGCTCGCCATGGATAAGCATATTCTCTGTGGCGTCGTCCGAAGTGCCGGAGAGGTTGGCATGTGTGAACGTGCCCTGAATGTAACCTTCGTTATCACCGTTCAATAACAGCCCAAAGCCATCGCTGGGGTTGTCAACGGTCCCATCTCCATTCCAGTCCTTGTGGTCAGGGCTTTGATTGCCGACGATCATGTTCAACATCTGTTCGGCGTGCAGGCGCACAGTTGCTTCATCATCTGCCTCGAAGGCAGTCAACATGGCCTCGGCTGAATCGTTGATGGACTTCGTTTCTGCATCCAGACCGTGGACGAATCCAATCCCGTTCGGGTTGCCGCTGAATGACGCTAGCAAATGCCGGACGTGGGAATAGCCACTCCGGGGCAGTACCGCGGCGAAGGCGATATCGTTCGAAGGAATGGGGTTGCTATCCGGATCCGGTTCGATGGTGATCTCCAGGGCGTGATACAAACTGATCAGATTTGCGCCCTGGCTATCCACGTAGGTCAGCGAGCCCTTGTTGCTATTATCGAACTGAATGATTCCAATACTAACGCGTTGTTCGTTATCGTCCTGAATCAACCAGGCTTCATATTGGCTGCCCTCCGGAGGCAAGGGCATGGCAGAGGTGGTCAGTGTAACCTGGTCGGCGTGGGCAGTTGCATCCTGAAAGCGTAACAAACCAATCGACTGGCCACCTGGCGCAACTGCCTGTGGCGTTTCCCCGCCAGGGCCAGGCACGCCTGTCGGTGTGCTGTGGTCCATGGCTGTTTCGGTGGCTGGAGGCGGAGGGATGACATTGCTCGCGCCGCGCGACACCAAGAAACCGCCAGCGAGGACTGCCAGGATTCCGAGAATGGCCACCGTTGCAAAGAGCGGTCTCCGATTTGATCGAGGCGCAGGGCCGGAACTGGAAATAGCGCGAATGCGCGATCGGGTGCTGAAGGGCTTGGAAAGTAGCAGGGTAGAGGCTTCCGATGTCCCCAGGAGCGCGTCTTCAAAGGCCTCAGCAAATTCGGTCGGGGTCGCGAAGCGCTCGTCCGGATTTTTTGCCAGGGCCCGATTCATCACTTCCTGCAGCGCGTCCGAAATCCCCTCGATGGGCGGAGGCGGATCATAGATCTGTTTGTGGAGCAGGCTCAGGGTTGAATCTGATTCGAAGGGTATGCGCCCGGCCAGCATCTCATAAACGGTGACAGCCAGGGAATACACGTCAGTGCGCCCGTCCACGCGATCGCCGCGGGCCTGTTCGGGGCTCATATAGGCCGGCGTGCCAGTGATGGTGCCTGTGCTGGTCTGTTTGGTTGATTGAGTAAAACGCACCAGCCCAAAGTCGGTAATGATGGGTTCCACATCTGCAGGGAGTGGCTGCCCGGCTGCCACCGGAGTGGTGCGAGAAGTGAGCAGGATGTTGGCGGGCTTGATATCGCGATGGATGACATCATTGTCATGAGCATACTTCAGCGCGTCAGCCAGCTTGCTCAGCAGGTTATTGATTCGGGTGATGTCGAGGCGTTGGTTGTTTTTGTGTAGATCGCGCAGGTACGCACTGAGGGACGTGCCTGGCACGTACTCCATGATCAGGTAGGGCTGTCCTTGAAAGGTGTCGAAATCATGGACCTGCACAATATTGGGATGGCGCAGCATGCCGATGACGCGCGCCTCACGCTCGAAGCGTTCGCGCAGTTCCGGATCATCCTGCAAATCGCCTTTGAGGAATTTGATCGCGACGGCCCGGTGCAGCGTGGTGTGTGTACCAATAAATACATCCGCCATACCCCCTCGGGCGAGAAACATATCGACGCGTACTTTGCCCAGCATCTGACCGGTCAGGTTCGGCATGATAGAAATTATACAATACTACGTTGATGGAAGCTGATTTGAAATGTTACGAAAATGGAAGGCCTTAGCAAACTGCTCATGTGTTCACGTACTCGCAAAATGATAATTGGCCGACCACACACTTCAGGGGTCGGCCAATCGGTGTCGATCAGCGGTTTCAATTCGATTCGATTTACGGCTGGTCAACAGGAAGGAGATTCGTATCTGTACTACACGACACAAATGAGGTGGAATTGAATACCCAGCCCGGCTCTTCACTTCCTTCCAGCCTTACTTTGATCCATTGGCCATCCACTGAGCGAGCAATGGGTTGTAAAGCCGCACCTTGAGCGAGGAAAGTAAACGAGGCAAATTCTGTGCCGGGTCCCGTGCGCACGTTCAATGCCAACGCTTTGACGGAACAGGCAGCCAGAGCCTCAAAGTTTTTGATGATGAGATCATCGAAATGGATATGCACGTTGGGGGTGTCGAAGGACTGTACGAAGAAACCGACTTCGCCGCTGGCATAGTCCGGATCACTGACCTGTGTGACCAGTTCCTCATTGATATAGAAGGCAAAATCGGGACCCTGGGCATCCACTCGCAGCAGGTCGGCGGCGTCCAGGTCATGGATGCTTTCATCCGAACCTTCGGCCAGGATCTCCAGGGCATTCGAGGAGCTCTTCAGCACATGCCATTTCTTGGTGCGCGGGGAGATGGTGAAGGCATAATACTGATCCCCGGACCGCCGGAAGGCTGTTCCATACTCAAAATCACCCTCGGTGGCTGTCTTGGCTGCCACAGTGAAGGCTTTGACCTCGATCGTGACATTGCTAAAGCTCTGTTTTTCGGGTGCGAAGATGGGGGTCTTGTAGTTGGGACTGGTGATCTCGATGTGATAATACTCAGGTTCATGATAGCCGACAAAGTAATTATCGAACTTCTTTTCCGGCCAGCTCGTGGCAGGATTCGCGAAATTATCTTGATACAGAATTTCCTGTGATGCTTCAGAAGGTTGATGTGCCTCAAAATTCCTTATGGCGAGGTCATCGAAATGGATGTGTACGTTAGGAGCGTCGAAGGTCTGCACGAAGAAACCGACTTCGCCGCTGGCATAGTCCGGATCACTGACCTGTGTGACGAGCCGGTCGTTGATATGGAAGGCAAAATCGGGACCCTGAGCATCCACTCGCAGCAGGTCGGCGGCATCCAGGTCATGGATGCTCTCATCCGAGCCTTCGGCCAGGATCTCCAGGGCATTCGAGGAGCTCTTCAGCACATGCCATTTCTTGGTGCGTGGGGAGATGGTGAAGGCATAATACTGATCCCCGGACCGCCGGAAGGCTGTTCCATACTCAAAATCACCCTCGGTGGCTGTCTTGGCTGCCACAGTGAAGGCTTTGACCTCGATGGTGGCATCAGTGAAGTTCTGTTTTTCGGGTGCGAAGATGGGGGTCTTGTAGTTGGGACTGGTGATCTCGATGTGATAATACTCAGGTTCATGATAGCCGACAAAGTAATTATCGAACTTCTCTTCCGTCCAGCCCGTGGCAGGATTCGCGAAATTGTCCTCGTACAAAATATTTCTATCGCCTGCTGGTTCTGGTTCAGGAGTGGGTGTAGATGCAATCGTCTCCACAGTGGGACTCGCTGCAGGAGCTGAAGTTGGCGCTGATGTTGCTGCTATTGGCAGATTAGCACATCCTGCGGATGTCAGGATGAGCAGTAATACTGAAAACATCATAACGGCCCGGTATATGAACTGCCTTTTCATATGATTCTCCTTCACTGGGTCTGGTCGGCCGCGCAGCGAAAACCGGCGTACTTAACATACCGCGTGTCATCGGGGGGAACTGTCAGACGATAAGCCAGGTCCAATAGCAACCCGTACCGACCTCCACGCAAAACCTTGTGTCCACCCTGCACTGGACTATAAGGCTCTCCCGTCCATTCCCAGACATTGCCTACCAAATCATACACTCCAAACAAACTCTGGTTAAAAGGTAATGAACCTACGGGATAGGTATCCTGATCAGGCAAATTCCGTGCTTCGCCTCCCGCTGTTGGATCAGTTCCCCATGGATAGAGCTGAGGACTCGCTCCGGGACCGCGTCCCGCCGCCTCCCATTCAGCTTCAGTGGGCAATCGCTTCTTGGCCCAGCTGCAATATGCAGATGCTTGATCCCAGGTGACACCCCTGACCGGATGATTATTCTCACCAGGCCAGACCTCGGGCGCTTGAGCATTCGTGTCATCTAGATACTGCTGGTATTGCGCGTTTGTGACCTGATATTGATCGATCCAATAGCGATTTAGCGATTGACTGAGCGGAGCAACGTGATAATCGTCCGTTATGGCTGTTGTACCAACTTCATAAGTGTCTGCAGGAATTTCAATCATCCCCTCGGCGCTCGGTTCAAAATTCTCGGCTTCTGTTGGCGTCTGGATCTCCGCCGAAGGAACAACTTGTGTGTTTTGCACCACATCGGTCGGAACGCTACCGGGAATATTCAGGATCGCCGATCGAAATATGAACGCGCCAGCAGCGAGGGCCAGCAGGCAGATAAACGAAAAAATCCCCGCTCCCAGCCAGGCGCGGTTCCGTGTTGATTTGGGTTCGGGCGCCGGTGGTGAGGGAGCAGGCGACGGAAATTTGGGTGCATTCTCATAAACCGTTTCTGCCTGTGCTGTCATGCCAATGGCAAGATAGAAATCAACAGCCATGTCACGGCTGGATTGATAGCGCGCATCTGGATCCTTTGCCAGTGCACGATCCAGCACATTTTGAACGGCAGGGGCTATGCCCGGGATGCGTGGAGGCGGCTCATTAATATGCTTGTAGATGACAGATAACGTGCTATCGCTGTCGAAGGGGACGCGGCCTGCCATCATTTCGTACAGCACAACGCCCAGTGAGTAAATATCGGTGCGATGATCGGTCTTGTCGCCGCGGGCCTGTTCAGGAGCCATGTACGCAGGCGTTCCGCTGATCTTGCCAGAGGCGGTCATCTCTGCTGAATGTGTTATGCGGACCAGTCCAAAGTCTGTCAGGATCGCATCGATGTCCTTGGTCAATGGAGCGTCCACCGGAATATCAGCTGATTTTCTATGCAGCATGACGTTCCCCGGTTTAATATCCCGGTGAATGACGCCCAGTTCATGGGCGTAATCGAGCGCCGAGGTCAACCCTTTCAACAAGCGCGCGACCTGGTGCGTTGGAATGCGCTCGTTTTTTTGGTGAAGGTTGCGCAAATACGAGGCCAGGGTTGGGCCGCTTAAATACTCCATTACAATATAAGGGTGCCCCTCGACCGTATCGAAATCAAAAATCTGCACGATATTGGGATGCCTCAACCCGGCCACCACCTTGGCCTCGCGTTGAAAACGGTTCAGCAACTCGGGCTCTTCCTCAATATAACTGTGCAGGACCTTTACGGCCACCAATCGTTCGAGTGTGAGATGCGAGCCTAAATATACCTCCGCCATTCCCCCACGCGCGAGGTATTTTTCAATACGGACTCTGCCAATCGTTTTCCCAATCCATTCGGGCATGGGCCGATTATACATCAGGAATGACGATAAATACGGTCTGTTATGGAATAAAAATGTATAACAAAAGGAGTTTGGCGAGTGAAAACAGCTGTAGTTGTCTCGGCAAATGCCGAATGGGAGGGCGTCAAGCCATTATTCCCAAATGCAGGGATGCAGTCCTTTCCGTACGGTGAATATTTTCAGGCAGTTGTTGCTGAATGGCCGGTTACCTTCTTTCATGCCGGATGGGGTAAGACCGCCTCAGCTGGCGCGTTGCAGTATATTCTTGATCGTCACCAACCCGATCTGGTCATTAATCTGGGAACGTGTGGAGGCTTTGCGGCGGCCGCTCAGCGCGGAGAGCTGATTCTCGTGGAGCGGACATTCCTCTATGATATTGTGGAACTGATGGATGAGGCAGTCGTTACCGACTACTACGCCACTTCCCTCGACCTGAGTTGGCTGGCTGAACCCTATCCTTATCCTGCCCGGCGCGGACTGCTCGCCTCCGCCGATAGCGATCTTCTGCCCGAAAAAATCCCTTTTCTCAGGTCACGCGGCGCGCTCGCCGCCGATTGGGAGTCCGCCTCGCTGGCGTGGGTGGCGCGCAAGAACCATGCGCGACTGCTCATCCTTCGCATGGTGAGTGATCTTGTCAGTGAAGAGGGTGGGGAGGTGTACGGCGAGATCGAATCATACCAAGAGCGCGCCAGAGAGATCATGAAGCAATTGGTGAATCAATTACCGGGTTGGTTGATGGCAGTGAGGATATGAATTGCTCAAGCCGCCGTCCCCGGCGGCGTGTTTCATGTACATTCTGCGCCGCGGACGGCGCAGAGAGCAGCAGAGGGGCTAAGACCCTGCCAGAGTATATTTCATAACTCCATCTCCATCGCCACCTCATCGCCTCGATCTGTGTAGCCTGGGATCTCGTAAAAACCGATGCGCCTGTAAAACTCCAGCGCCCGGCTTTGTGCCACAGGATCGGTCTCAAGCCGGATCCGCTTGTAGCCTTGTTGGCGTGAGAACGAAAGCAATTCCTGCAACATGTAGTAACCCAATCCCTGCCCGTGATATTCCGCTAATAGCCATAGCCTTTTGAGCTCGCAGATATCATCTTTCCACGTGCGGATGGCGCCGGTGCAGATCATTTCGCCATCGCGGAACATGACAAGAAAGGTCCCACCGTTATCGAAGTAACTCTTCTGAATGTCATCCATATCCTTCAGCTCATGAATCGATTCGTGATAAGCGATAAAATCCTCCAGGGGCCGCGTACCTCCAAAAATGACATAAGCCACGCGGTAGACCACTCGTTTGGCACTCAGCCACTCCTCTGGTTGGATGTGTCGGATTTCAATCATGAGCAAACTCTTCGTACAGTTTTAAGAATGAGTAAAGACCATATGTTCATAAAATCATCTCCATCGCGATATCATCGGGATGTGCTGGTTGATATTTGGGTATTTCGTAAAACCCTAAACGTTTGTACAAGACAGACGCACGCTTCTGATACGCAGGTGCAGTCTCAAGGCGAATTTTCTCGTATCCCATCTCTCTGGATATCTGCAGCAATTCTGTCACCAGTTGGTAGCCTAATCCCCTGCCCTGGTATTCGAATAGCAACACTATCCGTTTAAGCTCACATATATTGTCTTCCAGGCGACGTATTGCACCCATGCCGACAAGTCGTTGGTCATCTGTTACTACCAAAAAGACTCCACCGTTTTCAAAATAATTTTTCTGAACGTCATCCATATCTCTGAGTCGGCCTTGTGACTCCTTGTATGCAATGGCTTCCTCAAGTGAACGCTGATCTTCAAAAATGATGTGGGAGACGCTGTAGATAATTTGTTTGGCGGCTATCCATTCGTCTGGTTTGATACGGCGGATCTCAATCATCCGGCGATTGTACCGCAAGGTTATAATCCATAAACGCAACGGGACTCCCTTCATGAATCCACCCACCGAAGAACAAGTTCAAATCCAAAAACGAAATTTCCGCAACGTGCAAATTGACGGGATCGGCGTCAGCATTTCAAACGTCGCCGCGCCCTATCTACCTGTTTTCCTGACGCGCTTGGGCGCCAGCAATTTTCAGGTGGGCCTGCTTTCCGCCATGCCAGGGGTGACCGGTCTGCTGCTGGCGATTTTCGTTGGCAGGTTTTTACAGACCCGCAGGAATGTTGTCCCGTGGTACGGGCTCTCACGATTGCTCGTGATCATGTGCTTTGCACTGACAGGCATCCTGACTTTCTTCGTCGACGGGCAATATCTCATCGTTGCCACACTGGCGATCTGGGCTTTCGCCACGCTGCCGCAGACTGCGCTGGCGGTAGCCTTCTCGGTGGTCATGAACGCGGTCGCTGGCCCCGAGGGACGCTATGCCTTGTTGAGCCGCCGCTGGGCGATCTTCGGGTTGACAGGTGTGATCGGGACATTCATCGTGACGCGGGTCATTGATTTGATCAGGTTTCCGTTGAACTACGCCATCATGTTCCTGGTACTGTCGCTGGGTGGATTCGTGAGTTATTATTTTTCCAATAAGATTCAAATTCCCGACCAGCCCGCGGCCCCGCTCTCTCAAAGTGGATCATCCGGGAATCGCGCCGCGAATTACCTGGCTCTGCTGCGCGCGAACCCTTCGTTTGTTTCCTTTGCATCGAAGCGCTTTGTGTATCTGTCTGCGCTCGCCCTCAGCCTGCCAGTGATGCCACTGTACTATGTCCGTGAAGTCAACGCGACCGATAGCCAGATCGGAACGTTCAACATGACGATGACACTGCTCATGCTGGTCGGCTATTTTCTGTGGCCGCGACTCTCCCGCAGGCGTGGCGGACGGTTTGTTTTACTCGCTACGACCTGTGGCATGATCCTGCACCCGGCGCTGATCGCATCCACGACGCGCGCCGAATTCATTATCTTCATTGCTGCTCTCGCCGGCCTCTTCCAAAGCGGGCTTGACCTGGTTTTCTTCGATGAGCTGATGAAGACAGTTCCGCCTGAGCATGGCGCCACGTTTGTTGCGTTAGCACAATCCATGCAATATTCTTCCACAGTTCTGGCGCCGTTACTGGGCACATGGATCGCGGGTTATATTGGTCTGAGCGGCGCGTTGTGGTTGAGCGCGGCATTGAGATTGATAGGGTTCTTATTATTCCTCAGGCGCGGTCCACGATTATCAACCTGACCCGGTGGTCGAGTCGGCCCGCCGCGCCGCGGAAAAGCATCGGGAGCATAGTGCAACACCTATGAGACGCGCTGTAGATCTTCTGGTTGCCATCTTCTGTCTCACCATTTTCGGGCCATTGATCCTGTTGATTGCCGTGCTCATCCAGCTGGATTCTCCGGAAGCGATCCTGTACATGCCGCAAATGGTTGGGCAGCATGGAAAGGTGTTTTCTCTGTTCCGTTTTCGGACCATGTCCGTGGATCTTCTCAATGCAGAACAAAGGCTGACACCAATCGGCAAGTTCATTCGCAACTACTCGCTCGATCATTTGCCAATGCTAATCAATCTCCTTATCGGTGACTTGACTTTGGTTGGTCCTCGCCCCATGGAATTGGAAGTGGTAGATTTTCAGGACAAAAGCTGGCAGCATTACTTCAGCGTCAAGCCAGGATTGTTCAATTATGCTGTGCTCAAACTGGGAAAATTGTGGACTCTCACACGCATCAGTCACCCGGCGTTGAATCAAGAACTGGAACTGCAGTATCTTCAGAATCGATCGACAATCCATGATCTGCGGTTGATCGTGAAGTTTATTTGGGGATTGATAACCAGCAAAGGTAATATCAAAGCGCGAGGCGCCGCGGATCCTGAAATGGAACGCCAGGTAAAAGGTCGCCAGGATTAATGTTTGCTTGACGCATCCCTATGGGAGTGGTATCCTTGCGCCCAATGTTTATCCGTGATACCAACACCAACAAGAATAATACCGTCACTCGTTTGATGACGGGACGTTGGTGGTCGTCAGGTGAACAGAAACAGGTTCATACTCACTAGGTACACACAACGCCCCGAATACTCGGGGCGTTATTTTTACACCCCCTCCCCAGCCCTCCCTCAAATTGGGGGAGGGTGCCCGAAGGGCGGGTGGGGGTAAGGAGCCGCCCATGATTTCCAACGCCACGCCCGTCTTCGCCGTTGACGAGAAGAATCTCGTCCCTATCAGTGACCATCTTCGGCAGATGATGGACATCCCTCCTTCACGCATGTTCCTCATCAATAAGTCGTTGAAGGTATACAAAGACAACAATCCTAATTCGAAAATCTTCGACGCCTCACAAGGAGACGGCGGTGCGTCTTTGCCCGGTACGCCGAAACCGATCCTCGAACGTGCGCTCCAGCTTCAACTGGAACATGGAACCGCCTACGACATGCCCTTCGGCACGGAAGCCTATCGGAAGTCTGTCATAGAGCAATATTGGAAGCTGGATCCCTCCTCAGGCTGGGGACCCGCCAATGTCCTCGGCACCGCCGGCGGACGCGATGGGCTGGTCAAGGCATACCAGGCTATGTTGGCGCTCGGTCACGGACGCCAGGGCGATCTCATCATGGTCTCACGCGTCCCATGGATTTCTTATAACTGGGGACCGTATGGAATTGGCGCGAATGTCCTCTGGGCGCCAGGCGACCCCGCGCAGGGATGGATGTATTCGGAAGATGCCATTGTAGAAAGCGTGAGGTTCGCTGAATCCAGGGGACGCAAGATCGCAGGGCTTGTCATCACCAACCCCGATAACCCCACCGGCTTGACCATCCCCGTTGAAAAGCAAGTCTCGCTTGCCAAGTGCGCATTGGACTCGGGTGTGGCGTTCGTGCTCTTCGATTGGATGTACCACTACGTCACCGATGAATCGCCCATGGACCTGAACTCCTTCCTCAGGTTCTTCACCCCCGAAGAGCGCAAACGGATCATGTTCCTGGACGGCCTGACCAAATCGCTGGGCGGCTCTAACATCCGCAACTGTCATTTGATCGCTGACGAAGCTGTGATCAAGTTCATCACGGCGCGCGCTTCACATACGGTCATGCCCTCGTTCTTCTCACTTGCAGTTGCCATGGCAGCCTACGAAATGGGATTTGCCGAAGCTGCCAAAACGATCATCGAACCGACCAACGCCAGCCGCATCGTCTTGAAGAAACTCCTCGCCGAAAGTGGAATGCAACACATCCTCGGCAAAGGCTACTACGCCTTCATGAATGTGGGCGAGTTCATCAAAGCCAAAGGTTGGGCGGACACAGAACCGCTGGGCCAATATCTCGCTGAAAATCACGGCGTCGCCGTCGTCCCCGGCGCGTTCTTCTCGCCCTTCGGCGGCGAATGGATCCGCTTCTCGTATGCCACACCTGTCGAACGGACGGAAGGCGCGTTTGGAAGATTATTGCAGGGGTTGGAGAGTTTGAAGAAGTAGAAAGTAGAAAGTGGAAAGAAGCGATAGGCGAGCGGGGCTGAAGCCGCCTGCTCAGTGCGTGGAAGCCCTTCGGGCTGACGGGCGAGTCGGTTTCAACCGACTTTCATGAACTGAGGCAGGGCTTCAGCCCGCCGAACCAATGAAAGGAAAACCGCCATGACCTACTGGCGACTCCACTACCACCTCATCTGGGCGACAGATAATCGCGAGCCAACCCTCACGCCCGAACGCGAGAAAATGTTTTACGGTGTACTCTATAAGAAAGCCGAAGAACTGGGGTTGAAAATTCATGCAGCGGGCAATATCGAAGACCATGTACATGTTGTCCTATCCATCCCGCCCATCCTGGCCGTGGCAGAATGTGTCCGTCAACTCAAAGGAGCGAGCGCGTATGCTATCAACCGCATGGCTGGGAGCGACGGCCAATTCAAATGGCAAGGTGGTTATGGCGCGCTAAGCATCGGTGAGCGCTCATTGGAAGCTGTGATGGAATATGCCGCAAAACAAAAGGAGCATCACCGCGAGAACAAACTCATTGCGGTTTATGAGAGACTTGATGAGGATGAAGATTGAAGGTTTTGTTCAACTCTGTTTGAGCGGGGCTAATGCCACCTGCTCAGTGCATGGAAGCCCTTCGGGCTGTCAAACGAGTCGGTTATTGCGAAGCATTCTTTAGGGCAACCGACTTCCACGTACTGAGGCAGGGCTTTTGCGAAGCATCCTGTCAAGGGCAGCCCGCCGATACCCGCACCGACCCAAAGGCGCGTTCAATAGATTGATGGATGGGTTGAATTCACCCAAGTACAGACACTTTTCGGGAAAATATCAAATGGATGAGACTTACTTGTTGACAGTAGAATTTGTTAGTAAAGCTAGTAATGACTTATTGACTATTTCCCGTCCCCTGCCTTGCCGGCGGATAAGTATTGGTTTTACGAGGTTGACAAAGTGAAGATCGTTAAGCCTGACGGTCAAGTTGTCGAAATGGATGCTGTGTTTACCATTCCTTTTACAAGACCCCCTTGTCGTGAATGGTGGATATTAATTCCAAATGCTCAACTAGATCAAATTCCTATTGGTTCGGAGAGTTGGGCATATAAGACTTTAGAGCAAATAACTCGCAAGCCTGATAAACAGAAGAATAATCGCTTTCTACTTTCCACCCTCTTTCTTCTTTCCTCTTTCGTTATCATCCCTCTTATCAAGGATTACTCATGTCCCCTCAAAAATTCGCCGACAAATACCTTCTCGCCCTCGAGCAAGCCATCAAGGAAAAACCCGCCAGCGGGCTTAACGGCTTCGAACAGGAATGGAATCTGCTCGATGAAGACCTCCGTCCGCTCCTCACTGTGGGTGCGGGGCCCAGTCAACACTCCTTCGTGGACTACCTGCGCGCCGAATGCATCCCGCCGTGGCAGGCGCAGTTCAGCCAGCTCGAAGTCTTCCACTGGATGATCGAATGGGCGACGCGCCCGTACTACAGTCCGCGCGGGGCGATCTACGAAGCGCGCCTCATGGAAGCCTCACTCATCAACGCTCTGCATCGTGCGGGACTCAATTTCGGGGAGCGACTGCATTACTGGCACGGCAACCTGCTCTTTCTCACCGACATCGGTCATCATTCCATCCCTGGCAATTGGGGCATTGCCAAGCGCCGATATCTCGAAAAATGCGTTGACCTGTATGATGGTGGTCTGGCGGTTTCAGGCATTCATACCAATATGTCTTTACCTGATCCGCTCTTCGCCTGGGATTTTATGCATCTCTCTCCCACCGAACGCGGCGACCAGCATCTCGACCAGTTTAAGTCTGAGTTTTACATCACCGCGGCGCGACTCTTGCGCGCCTTCGCGTCGCTTTTCGTGGCGACCACCGCCTCTACGCCGATGCAGGCCCAGGTCCGCGGTGGACGCGCGGTGGTCGCCCTCACCGAGTTCGATTCGATCCGCAACCTCACGTTTCCGAATCCGCCCGCCATCGACCTCCCCGACCTCTATCGTTCGTACAACGATTATCTGCAAATCTCCTACGATCTCGTGCGCCGCGGCGTGCGTTTCGGGAATAACAATTGGACTCCCATCCGCGCCCGTAGCTTTGCCGAACCTGTCGAGCGGATCATCTCCACGACCAGTGACCAGCTCGCCTCTCTCTACGCCCGCGGCCTGTTCGCTGCCGGCGAAGCGACGCCACCCGAGGAGATGGCTCTGCAGATCGAAAAGCAAAACTTGATGGCGCGCATCAACCTGCCGATGGGGCGCGTGGAAGTCCGCACCGATGAAGGTGGACATACCCTCGATTTGGATATATCCAACCTGACCCTCAAACATCTCCTGCTGCTCCGCATCTACTCCGATCCGAAGTTTGCGCGCGGCTTCCGATATGACCGTGAGGACATCACGCGGGCCCGTGCCAACGAGACCCTCGCCGCCAAACATGGCTTGCGCGCCGAGATCGAAAATCCGCTGACGGGAAAACCCATCTCCGTTCGTGCCTTCCTCAAATGGAGTCTCCACGAAATCAGGCCTCTTGCCGAAGCCCTGAACCTGTGGAACGATTTAACTCCCCTCGTTGAAATGGCCGAAGGTGGACGCAACACCTCCGAACGAATCCGGGCCCGATTACAAATGGAACTTGGTGAAAACGACGAAGTCCCTTTGACGGTATTGAAAGAACTCTGCTACGAACACGAAGCGCAAGTCAAAGCGGACGTGGAACGCATTGCATCCGATTACACCTCCGCCGGCGCTGACTCAGCCAAGATTGCCGAGTTTCTCCAACGCACCCGCGATGCTGTTCGCCACATACCCGCCGCGCCCATTCGATTCCGACCAAGGACTCAAGCCATGATTGAAACATCTTACCCTGATAAGACCAGTGAAATCCTCGACCTTGCCCAACAACTGATTCGTATCCCTTCTGTCACCGCCTGTCCCAACGAGCGCCTCGATGAGGTCCATCGTGCGGGCTCGCTGATCGATGACTATTTGCGAAACGCAGGTCTCGAAACCAAATTCTTCGATGGGAAATACCCGGCAATCTACGCCAGCTTTCCTGCGCTGACCGAAGGTGCGAGGCTCGGAGCGAGCCGAACGGCGAGCGCAGTCGAAGCGCCGGCCAAAGGTGAAATCTTGTTAACCGGTCACTTCGACGTCGTCGACCCCGACCCCGACGACTCCCAATTCACCCCACGTATCGAAGGTGATTACCTCCACGGTCGCGGCGCCGCAGATATGAAAACCGTCGTTGCCACGTATCTGGTCTGGATGAAGGACACGTTGAAATCGGGAAAATCGTACCCCAATATTTCGTTGATGTTGGTTGGCAACGAAGAAAACGGCGAAGCCGAAGCCTGGGGCACGCCACATGTCCTTGCCGAACTCAGTAAGGGCGACGCGTCAGCGACCGAGGATGAGCCTTCGTCAAGCACGGCAGGTCGCCCCTACGTTCCCGCACTCTTCATTGCCGGCGAACGGACAGGCGAAAGAGGTAACGAACTCTTTGGCGAGATCTGCGTGGAGAATCGCGGTGTCATGCGCTTTGACGTCATTGCCCGCGGCGCAAAAGGTCATTCGGGTGTGGCGGGCACGGGCGATTTGAGCGAAAAACTCATCGCCGCGCGCTCAGCACTGAACGAAATCTTCGCCCAACATCTCACGCTCAAATCATCAGATGGGTGGCAGTCGCAAGCCAAATTCCCATTTATCAATGTGGGCACGCCGGGCGTATACAACGTCACAGCAGGGGAGGGGATTCTGGGTGTGGAAATTCGTCCCATCCCACAGGATGATGTCAATGGTCTGCGGTCTGCGGTCGAAGAGTATTGTATCGCCAATGGACTCGACGTATGCATGAACGTCATGGAAAACGGCGTGGTGTGTTCACCCCATAACCCTGCCTTGAAGGCGTTGATTGACTCCGTCAAGATCGCTTCCGGCACTGAGCCAAAAATCGGAAAAAAGCTCCCCGGTACCAGTGCAAGATTTGCACCTGGTGGGCAGGCAGTGGTATGGGGGCAATCTGGCATCGGTCCGCATGCGAAGAATGAAGCGCATTACATCCCTAGCATCGAGCCATATTACAAGTCACTAAATGAATTAGCGAAATTATGGAAATAGTGTGGAGCGGATTGGCCCTTTCAGGATGTGTCGCCATGGCGCCATGCAACACTTCGCGACGATCCGCATTACATTTTCTGAATGAGCTGATGAAACTATGGAATTACAGAGTGCCGCATAATTATCTAAACCAAAAGCTGAAAACTTGGCCTACAATTTGTTCCAAAAGTTTAGCAATTTATGAGATAAGCGAAGCAATCCCGTGGACAAGCGGTGGAGATACTTATTTCAGCTCTTGAGAAAACGCTTTCCTACCTGCGAAATTCCCACTCATCCGATTGGGCCAGCATGCCTGTCGAAGAGATCATCGAGGAACTTGAATCTGAAATTGCCAAGGCTGGGAATTCAGGACTATTCGATGCAAAACGTTTGAGTTTTCTCTTCGCCCCCACCGGAGTGATTCAGGAAACCTCAATTGACAATGGCTGGGGAGATGAATTCATCAGAATTTCCAATATCGTGGATCAATTTACGAATACTGTTTAAATGCGAACATGCAATGTAGGGCAAGATTTATCTCGTTATCCGTATTATTGGACGTCTTTATTCATCGCGTAGATCAATGTGGGCATATTGTCCCCGGCGATGCCATCCACTCTCTTTTCCAGAGACATGCCAAGCTTTTGCGCGACTTTTTGCGAAGCAGTATTTTCAGGATCGATCAGACAGATCAAGCGCGCCAGATTCAGCTTTTCAAATGCATATTTGAGTATGCCGTGGCCCGCCTCTGTCGCCAAACCCTGCCCCCAGTATTCCTGAGCGATTGTGTATGCCACTTCCACTTCGTGCTGTCCATCGATCGTCCACGGCAGCAAACCGCAACGACCTATGAATTTGCCCGTATCTTTATGAATAGTTGCCCATAGTCCGAGCTCTGGGAATCTGGGATGGCCGTTCAT
>DASTOH010000111.1:0-15407 GCA_035720235.1 Anaerolineales bacterium
ATCGTGGATGAAGAGACGCACAAGATGCTCTTCGACCTTGCCGAAGAAGCGCCGCGCGCCGAACTGACAGTTGACCTGGCCTCCCAGACTGTTTCCTTCCCCGGAGGCTCATTCAGCTTCCCAATCGACCCATTCAATAAGACTTGTTTGCTTAATGGCGTGGATGAACTCGGATACATCCTGGGCTTCGAAAATGATATCGCCACTTTTGAGGCGACCCTTACATAGCCACAGAGAACACAGAGTTCCTTGAGATTTTTCTCAGAGTCTCTGTGAGCTCTGTGGCTTTTGAATGGAATCACTATGCCACGAATCCAAATCTACGATACCACTCTGCGCGATGGCACCCAATCCGAAGGCTTCACGCTTTCGAGTAATGACAAGGTCCGCATTGCACAAAAACTGGATGAACTCGGCGTTGCCTTCATCGAAGGCGGCTGGCCCGGTTCCAATCCCAAAGACGTTGAATTCTTCGAACGAGCCCGCGACATGGATTTGAAGAATGCATTGATTGCTGCCTTTGGCTCCACCTGCCGCGTCAAGGGCGGACCCGAAGATGACGCCAACATCCAAGCGCTGATTGACTCCCATACGCCGGTTTGCACCATCTTCGGCAAAACATGGACTTTACACGTCAAGGAAGTTTTGCTCACGACGCTGGAAGATAACCTTCGCATTATCGAACAATCTGTTGCGTACCTCAAAGCCAACGGCAAGCGCGTCATTTATGATGCCGAGCACTTTTTCGATGGCTACAAAGCAGATTCGTCTTATGCATTAGAAACCTTACGTGCGGCAATTCGCGGTGGTGCAGAGACTGTTGTATTATGCGACACCAACGGCGGGACAATGCCCTGGGAGGTGGAAGGAATCATATGTGAATTGAAACCTGCGCTCGATCATCCCTTTGGAATTCACACACACAACGATTCGGAATGTGCGGTCATCAACTCCCTGACGGCCATTCGCCAGGGCGCCATTCAAGTGCAGGGAACCATCAATGGCGTGGGAGAGCGCTGCGGCAACGCCAATCTTATTTCCATCATGGCCGACCTGGAATTGAAGATGGGCTACGAGTGTTTGCCCAAGGCGAATATTCAGCACTTATATGAACTGTCCCATTTTGTGGCCGAAGTGGCCAATGTGACTCCGGATGAGCATTTGCCTTTCGTTGGAAAATCTGCCTTTGCGCATAAAGGCGGAGTGCATGTCGCGGCGATGAGGCGCTCTGCGAAGTCCTATCAACACATCGAGCCGGAGTCCGTTGGTAACAAGATGCGCGTAGTGGTTTCGGATCTATCCGGTCGTGGAAATCTGCTCAGCAAAGCCGAGGAACATGGCGTGGAAGTGGAAGGTGAAGAGGTCCTTCCCGTGCTCAACGAGATCAAGGAACTCGAAGCACGTGGATTTTCCTTCGAAGCCGCGGAAGCCTCCGTGGCGATGATGTTGAAACGTCAGGAATATGGCTACAAACCGCCCTTTGAGCTGGTGGACTTTTTGGTCAACGTCGAACATCGCCAGGGACGCGGCATCTTTGCGGAGGCGATGGTCAAGGTGCGGGTGCAGGGCGAACTCCTTCACACCGCTGCGGAAGGGAATGGGCCTGTCAATGCTTTGGACAATGCGCTTCGCAAGGCGCTCCTGAGTTATTACCCCCAGATTGCGGATTTTCACCTGTCTGATTACAAAGTCCGTATCCTGGATTCAGATCACGGCACGGAAGCCATCACTCGTGTGTTGATCGACACGCGCAACAGTACCTCCCGTTGGAGCACTGTCGGCGCGAGCACG
Source organism: Anaerolineales bacterium (assembly GCA_035720235.1). Taxonomy (GTDB): domain Bacteria; phylum Chloroflexota; class Anaerolineae; order Anaerolineales; family Villigracilaceae; genus Defluviilinea. The sequence goes on from DASTOH010000111.1 coordinate 1,792, forward strand.
AATATCATCGAAGCCAGTTGGCGCGCGCTGGCGGATTCGGTGGAATACGGGTTGATGGTGGCGCATTGAGGGTGTAGACAGGTACACAAGTAGACAGGTAAACAAGGAAAGACGGAACACGCTCTACGAAATGCGTAACTTGTAACTCGTATCTCGTAACGTCGGAGACTCAACTTGGAATTCAAAATTACCCTTTTGCCCGGCGATGGCATCGGCCCCGAAGTGGTCGGCGAGGCCGTGCGCGTGCTGGATGTGATCGCCAGCAAATGCCATCACACCTTTAATTTTCAGGAACGCCCGATGGGTGGCTGTTCGATTGACATGTACGGTTCTTCGCTGACCGATGAAGCCCTGGCCGACTGCAAAGCCTCAGACGCAGTTCTGCTCGGCGCGGTCGGCGGACCGAAATGGGACGATCCAAACGCCAAAGACAGACCCGAGCGTGGCCTGCTTGCGCTCCGCAAGGGGCTTGGTGTGTTTGCGAACCTTCGCCCTGTTAAAGTGTATCCCGCGTTGATCGATGCATCTCCACTCAAGCCTGAGAAGCTCCAAGGTGTGGATATCCTGGTGATCCGTGAATTGACCGGCGGCTTGTACTTTGGCTTTCCCAAAGGTCGCGATGTGAAGGATGGTCGTGAACGTGCGGTGGATACGCTGGAATATTATGATTATGAAGTCAAACGCGTTGTAGAACTGGCGTTCAATCTGGCGCGCGGACGGAAAAAGAAAGTCACATCCGTGGATAAAGCCAATGTGTTGGAGTCATCGCGTTTGTGGAGACAGATTGCTACAAGGATCGGGAAAGAGAATCCTGATATCGAACTCGAGCATATGCTGGTGGATACTGCCTCGATGAAGCTGATCACGTCTCCCGCTGCGATGGATGTGATCGTCACCGAGAACATGTTCGGCGATATTCTCACGGACGAAGCGTCGGTGCTGGCCGGGTCGATGGGGATGTTGCCGTCAGCCAGTTTGGGCGAATCAACTCTCGGGTTGTACGAGCCGATTCACGGATCGGCGCCAGATATCGCTGGAAAAGGAATCGCAAATCCGATTGGTACGATTCTTTCATCTGCTTTAATGTTGCGTCATTCGTTTAAGTTAGAATCCGAAGCCTGTGCAATTGAGACAGCCGTAGAGCAGACGATCACCGAGGGCGCCCGGACGACAGACCTCGGCGGCAAGTTAACAACCCGTCAGATGACGGATGAAATTTTGAAAAGAATGTAAAGGAGAGATTACCATGGGAATGGAATCCAAGTTTATCTGGAAGAACGGCGAATTGGTGGACTACGAAAAAGCCACCGTGCATATGTTGACACCAGTGATGCACTATGGGGCAGCCGTCTTTGAAGGGATTCGCGCCTACAAAACGGACAAGGGTCCCGCGGTATTTCGCCTGCATGAACATATTGACCGCTTGCTGGAATCGGCGGAGGTCTTCGGCTTTCGTAATTTGCCATATACGACTGAGGAGGTGGTGAAGGCAGTGAAGGATACCGTCCGCGCCAATGGATTTGAGGAATGCTATATTCGTCCGTTGTTATATCTGGATGGCGGCGCATGGAACTTGAACATTGATGCAGGCAAGCCAGCCTTGATGATCGCGGTGTGGCAATGGGCAAATTATCTTGGCGAGGAAGCAATGGCAAAGGGAATCCGCGCGAATATTTCCTCGTATACACGTCATCATCCAAATGTCAGCATGACCAAGGCAAAAATCGCCGGGAATTATGTGAACAGTATTCTGGCAAAGACCGAGTCGGTGCGGCTGGGTTTTGACGAGGCGATTATGCTCGACCCGCAAGGTTATATCGGCGAATGTACCGGCGAGAATCTCTTCGTGGTTCGGCGTGGCAAGATTATTACGCCGTCCACTGCGCCGGTGTTGGAAGGCATTACACGTCACACGGTTTTCACGATCGCCCAAGATTTAGGGTATGAAGTGTTGGAGCAGCCCATCTCACGCGACCAGTTGTATATTGCGGATGAAGTCTTCGTCTGCGGCACCGCGGCGGAGGTGATCGGCTTGTGCGAGATTGACTTCCGAAAGATTGGCAATGGCAAATCGGGCAAAGTGACGCGTGAAATCCAGAATGTGTATCACGATCTGATTCGTGGCAAAGTGGCGAAATACGAAAATTGGTGCGAATACGTAGATGCAGATCAGGCTGTGAAAATTCCAGCAAAGGAGTCAATTTCGGCTGGATAAAGATAAAAAGGTTTTGGGAGGCTAAAGGATGAACAGGTATGTCCACGTGACGTGCCTGTTTTGTTGTATACTCAAACGAAATGGGATATTGAGATGAAATACCTCCCGTTTGAAGATTTGGAGATTCATTCGCAAGTGAGCCCAGAGGAAGTCTTCTACAGGCTTCAAGCTTCTGTGGATATGGGAAGGAAATGGTTGTTTTTTACGAACAAGCCATTCTGGGGAGAAGTCTATAGGGGTAGTTTTAGGCTTTGGAGGACTACCTGGTGGAACCACAATTTCACACCCATTGTTTCTGGAATAATCCAGCCAGATGGTTCAGGATGCTGTCTTCAAGTCAGCATGAGAATGCGCTGGCTCAGTTTCTTGTTTTACTTTGCGATATTTGGATTCATGTGGCTCTCTTTCTTCATAGGAATTGCCAACTTAATTCTTCAAAAAATCCAAACTGGATTATGGCAGATCGAGTCGTCAGGAGAGTTCTTACTGAACTTCCTGCTCTACATCATAATGCTCGGTTTCATCTACCTCATATCAGTTGGTGCCTTCAAATATGATGCGCGTTATGTAAAGAAATATCTGATATGGTTGTCTGAGCTTGATGCGGACAGCATTGTACATCATGACAAATTCCTTGGAATACCTGAATCTCAAATCATCAAAGCATTATTTGTTGTGTCGTTTTTTGTTTCGTTCAGCTGGATTCTGTTTGGTCTCATTCGAAGATAATCTCTCCTTGACTCATCTACGTTCTGCGCATACAATACCGCTCAACATGAACAGCTTGTACTCACATGCTCATCACCATCATTTTCCCCCGCATGGTCGGGAGGTCTTGATGTGCGTACCTGTTGCAGGAAAATAGGAACCGTATTTCGCCTCATCCATCCCCGGCCACGTGTCGGGGATTTTTGTTATGTATGCTTCGGTACCGCGACATTTATGTCGCTTTACACAAACCACATGCGAGACGCTTCGCAGCCTCGCGATACAAAAGGAAACTATGAACCCATCCTCCATACGACTTTCCCTCCCTTCCAAAGGACGCCTCCAGGAAAATGCCATGGCTTTCCTCGCGGCAGCCGGGCTTTCGGTCTTCAAGCCCAACCCGCGCCAGTACCAGGCGCAGATCCCTGTCCTGCCCGAGCTGGGCGTCCTCTTTCAACGTCCCGGTGACATCGTCGTCAGCGTCCGCCAGGGTAGTGTGGACTTTGGCATCACCGGCATGGATGTGATAGAAGAGAATCGCGGCCCCAATGGCGATATCCTCGTCTTGCACGATGCGCTGGGTTTCGGTCATTGCTCTTTGATGCTGGCAGTCCCTGAAGCGTGGAGTGAGGTCACAAACCTTTCATCCCTCAAAAAATTTTCAGGCACGCTGGATCACCCATTGCGGGTCGCGACCAAATTCCCCGTCCTTACCGAACGTTTTCTCAATCGGCACGGTATCCCGCATGCGCTGATCTCCGCCGAAGGCACACTCGAGACTGCGCCCACCATCGGATATGCCGACATCATCTCCGACCTGGTCTCGTCGGGTCAAACGCTTCAAGATAACCGTCTGCGGGCCCTGCCCGATGGGCTGATCCAGCCTTCGCAGGCCGCGCTGATTGCGAACCGCAACTCCCTGCAAACGAATCCGGCCGCGCTTGAAATGGCACGCCGCCTGCTCGAATACATCGAAGCGCATTTACGAGCCAAGGAAAATCTGCTGGTCATTGCGAACATGCGCGGTGAAAGTCCTGAAGCGATTGCACAAAGACTCTTCACGCAGACTTCGGTGGGAGGTTTGCAGGGTCCCACCATTAGCCCGGTGCTCACGCGCGAATCGAATCAAGGCTGGCATTCAGTTTCCATCATCGTGCGCCGCGACCACCTTCCCCAGGCTATCGGTGAACTGCGCAGCGTCGGCGGCAGCGGCATCATTGTCTCACCTGTGACGTACATCTTCGAAGAGGAGCCGCCGCGCTACACAGCAATGCTCGCAGAATTGAGTCGGTAAGACTACGGAGTAACCTGTAAATGAAAATCCGCAAGCATCTCGAAGCGTTACCTCCTTACACTCCCATCGAGCCTTTTGAAGTCCTCTCTGCCCGCATCGGACGCGACCCCTCACAAATCGTAAAACTGGATGCCAACGAGAATCCCTACGGACCTTTACCCGTCGTCCGTGAAGCGCTCGGTAAACTGGATTATCCTCACATCTACCCTGACCCCGAATCCCGTGCGCTGCGGAAGTCACTGTCGCAATTCACAGGCGTTGATGAAGAATACCTCCTCGCAGGCGCGGGCGCCGACGAATTAATTGACCTGACCATGCGCGTCCTATTGGAACCAAACGATTGCGTGTTATCCTGTCCGCCCACGTTTGGGATGTACTCCTTCGATGCCGAACTCAACGCTGCCGGTTGCATCGAGGTCTCACGCAAAGCAGACTTCTCGCTGGAAATGGGATCCATTCAAAAGGCGGTGGAAGATCACCGACCCAAAATACTATTTATCGCCTCACCGAATAATCCCGATGGTTCGCTGCTCGATCCAAAAATACTGGATGAATTATTGTCATTTCCCTTGTTGGTTGTCTTGGACGAAGCTTACATTGAATTTGCCAACTCGCTCCCGCCGCCGGGGACGGCGGCGGATAATTCCAAAGCAAATGACCTGGGCGCAAGTCTGAGCCGCATCCGCGAAGTGCCAGCGCGTGAGAACCTGGTTGTACTGCGGACCTTCAGCAAATGGGCGGGACTGGCCGGTCTGCGAATCGGATATGGCGCCTTCCCGCAGTGGTTGATGCCAACTTTGTGGAAATCAAAACAGCCGTACAATGTCAACGTGGCGGCGAGTATTGCGGCGCAGGTCTCATTGCAACATGTGGAGGAACTGAAGCAAATCGTCGAACGACTGAAAAATGAAAGGGCGAGATTGTTCTCGGCAATACAGGGAATCTCGTTTCTCAAGCCTTATCCCACGCAATCGAACTTTATTCTCTGCAAAGTCATTGAGCGCGACGCGGCCGAACTCAAGGCGCAGCTGGCGCAAGACCATGGAATTTTCATCCGCTACTTCAACAAGCCAGGCCTGCGTGACCACATCCGCATTAGCGTAGGCCGGGCGGAGGATACGGACAGGCTGGTGGAGGCGCTCAACGGATTGTAGTCAACGGATTGCCTTCGGCAGAACGGACACCTGCCCTGACGGGCGGTACAAGTGTAAACGGATGTTGGGATGAATGAACGGAATGGATTGATCTGGAAGTGCAAATTAAGGAGTAGTTATGAGGATCGCTGACATATCACGGCAAACAAACGAAACGCAAATTCAAATCAAACTGAATTTGGACGGCACAGGTGAACACAAGATTTCCACCGGCGTTGGCTTTCTCGACCACATGTTGACCCATCTGGCCGTGCACGGGTTATTCGACCTCACCGTACAGGCAACAGGCGATCTTCACATTGACGTCCATCACACGGTAGAGGATGTGGCACTGGCATTGGGTCAGGCCTTCGACCAGGCGCTCGGTGACCGCAAGGGTATTGTCCGCATGGGTGATTGCTTTGCGCCCATGGACGAAACGCTTGCACACGTAGCCATGGATCTCTCGGGGCGCCCGTACGCGGTCATCCAGGCGGAGTGGCATACGCCATATGTGGGTAACATTCCAGCGACGTTGTTTCCGCATTTCTTTGAGTCGTTTGCCGTGACGGCTCGCTGCAATCTGCATGCCCGCGTCCTGTATGGTCGAGATGACCATCATCAAGCCGAAGCCCTGTTCAAAGCCTGGGCGCGCGCGTTGGATGTCGCAACGCAGCTCGATCCGCGCCGCGCGGGGAATGTCCCCTCTACGAAAGGGAGCTTGTAGAGCGAGATACGCAAAGCGTCTCGCTCTACGAAACACCGAAAGCGTGAGATGATTGTAGATATGAAGAGCAAGTGACAAACCCCGAAGGGGTGTTATAGGGCTGGCCATGCTACGTCATCTGTCGCCACGGCGCAGATCCCGCGCTGCGGGGGCGACGCCTTCAGGATTTGAATTGGTTTGCATTCGAAGAATCATTTTATCCCTACGGGATTGAAAGAGAAAGGAAGTTATATGAATGAAATTGTTCTTATCGACGCTGGAACAGGGAATCTCCGTTCGGTGCAAAAGGCGTTGGAGAGCGTTGGAGGAAACGTTGAAAGAACCAATGACCCAAAAAAGGTTAGCTCTGGGAAAAAGATTGTTCTCCCTGGAGTGGGCGCTTTTGGCGATTTCATGTCCGGTTTGCGGGCACAGGGATTGGAGGATGCGGTCAAAGTAGCTGCTGAACGCGATGCGCCGCTTCTGGGAATCTGCGTCGGGATGCAGGCATTGTTTGAAGTCGGAGAGGAGATGGGTGAGCATAAAGGCCTGGGGTTGCTCAAAGGGAAGGTGGTGCGGTTTGCCGATTCGCTGCCAGTGAAGATTCCGCACACGGGCTGGAATCAGATCCAGACGAAGAAAGCCAGCGTGGGCGACCGAATTGAGGATCAAAATGAGACGCTGCTCTTTCGCCAGGTGGACGATGGCGCGTATGTCTATTTCAATCATTCCTATTACTGTCAGCCGCGGAACTCATCCGATGTATTGGCAACGACCGAGTATGGCCTGACGTATGCATGCGCGGTGGCGCGTGAAAACATTTTCGGTGTGCAGTTTCATCCTGAAAAGAGCCAGGCGGTAGGGCTACAAATTTTGAAAAATTTTGTAGAGGCGACATGACATTTACGGTGTATCCCGCGATTGATCTACGCGCCGGGAAGGTGGTGCGGCTGAAGGAGGGCGACCCGACACGCCTGACTGCCTACAGTGATGATCCTGCTGAGATGGCGCGGCGCTGGCTGGAGATGGGCGCGCGTTGGTTGCATGTGGTGAACCTGGACGGCGCCTTTGGTGAGAGTGAGGATGCCAATCGTGCCGCGTTGACAGCGATTTTGAATGTTGCGAAATCCTTCGATGTGCACGCAGTGCACGTGCAGTTTGGCGGTGGCATACGTTCGCTTGATGCCATTGCAGGAGCGTTGTCTTTGGGTGTGAGCCGCGCAGTGCTGGGGACGATTGCGATTGAGAATCCAAATGTGGTTGCGGAGGCGTTGAAGCGATTTGGCGCAGATCAAATTGCAGTTGGGATCGATGCGCGCGATGGATTTGTACGTGTACACGGCTGGAAGGAAAACAGCGGCGTTACTGCGATTGACCTTGCGCTTCAGATGCGGACCCTGGGCCTGCGTACGGTGATCTTTACTGATGTCAGCCGGGATGGTTTGGGCAGAGGACTTAATGTCGCTTCCACACGCGCGTTGGCTGAGGTCAGTGGGCTGGATGTAATTGCTTCGGGTGGTGTGCATACGTTGGCAGATGTCCTTGCGGCGCGGGATGCCAATCTGGTTGGTGTGATCGTGGGACGTGCCATTTATGACGGGACATTGGATTTGAAGGAAGCTTTGAACGGAGTAACAAATGCTGGCTAAAAGGATTATTCCGTGCCTGGATATCAAGGATGGGCGCGTGGTGAAGGGCGTTAATTTTGTGAACCTGCGTGATGCCGGTGACCCGGTGGAGCAGGCACGTTTGTATGATGCCCAGGGCGCGGATGAGCTGGTCTTTCTCGATATTTCAGCCACGCACGAAGGACGCAAAACAACTTTGGAGTTGGTCAGCCGGGTGGCTGAGACAGTGTTCATGCCGCTGACAGTCGGTGGTGGGATCAGGGAGGTGGACGATATGCGGAACCTGCTGCTGGCTGGCGCGGATAAGGTCAGCGTCAATTCAGCGGCAGTGAAGCGGCCGGAGTTATTATCGGAAGGCGCTTCGAGATTTGGCGCGCAGTGCATTGTGCTGGCCATTGACGCGCGCAAAAATGCCTCAAGTTGGGAAGTGTTTGTCAACGGGGGCAGAATCCCAACGGGAATAGACGCGGTCGAATGGGCGGTTCGTGCCGTGGATCTGGGTGCGGGCGAAATTCTGTTAACGAGTATGGACGCGGACGGCACTCTCACCGGTTACGATATTGACCTGACTCGCATGGTCGCAGAAGCGGTCTCGGTGCCGGTCATTGCTTCGGGCGGAGCGGGGGCTCCCTCCCATTTTGTGGAGGTGCTGATCGAGGGAAAAGCCGATGCCGCATTGGCAGCATCGCTGTTCCATGATGGGAAGTTGAGGATACCGGAGCTGAAGAAGGAGCTGCAGGGGCAGGGTGTGGCGGTGAGACTGTGAAAGGATCAAGGGTGAAAGATGAAGGATGAAATTAAGTACGACGCAAACGGTCTTATTCCTGCCATTGTGCAGGACGCCGAGACGAATCAGGTGTTGATGCTAGCGTATATGAACGCCGAGTCTTTGCGTTTGACGTTGGAGAGCGGAGAGACGTGGTTCTGGTCACGCAGCCGTGGGGAGTTGTGGCACAAGGGCGCGACCTCGGGCAATATCCAGCGCGTGGTCGAGATCCGCGTGGATTGCGATGCCGATGCGCTGTTGATCCGTGTCCAGCCTGCCGGACCGGCGTGCCATACAGGGGAGCGAAGTTGCTTCTATAGAAATCTGTAGGTCACGCTTCTCGCAGACTGTCGCAGAGCGACGTGCGTTAGCGGGGCAGCGTGACAGAAGCACAAAACAATTCCGTCACGTTGAAAACGTGACCTACAAGGAAAATGGGAATGAGCATTCAATGGCTATTTGATGTGATTGAAGATCGGAAGAAGAATCCTTCCGAGAAATCGTATACCGCGAGCTTGTTCAAGGACGGGTTGCCGAAGATCGCGCAGAAGGTGGGGGAGGAGGGGACGGAGGTCGTGGTCGCCGCGCTGGCCCAGGATGACCGGCGGCTGATCGAGGAGGTGGCGGACCTCACTTATCACACCCTGGTGCTTTTGTCTGCGCGTGGATTGAGTCTGGTGGAGGTACTGGCAGAGTTGGAGAAGCGGCATCGGAAGCCGTAAAAGGGAACGGGATAGTGTGAGGCGACGGTTTGGTTGTATAATCCCGTCCATGTACGTGAACAGCCCAGTGAGGAAACCCAAATGTTCAACGATATCCGCCCTTACATAACCAAGGATGAGCCGTTCGGTCCGATCGACTCAGGCGATATTGATTCGAGCGACCTGAAGGCGTTGTTGATGCTGTTTGAGAAGCACAATTGGATCTACAAAAACCTGCATAGTCGCCCATCCATTATTATTGGGCGCAGGGGCTCGGGGAAAACTCATTATCTGCGAAGCGTCTTCTTTGATCAGCAATATGATTATTACGTTGAGATCCGTACCCCAAGGGTACTGGGCCAGGTCGCCAGCGCCATCCAACGAATGACTTCTGAAGTGTTGTTCTCGGAAATGGTCTCGGAATTGTGGGATACGATTTTGTGGCTGGCCGTCTTTTTGGAGATTCGCAAACATCCGGTTCTGGATCCGGATGATCTCAATGTCGTCGATGGCTATCTGGACAAGATGCGCGTGCGTGACACGGACACGGTGGATGATGTGCTGCGAAATGTCGCCCTCCTGCTTGAGGACATCGTGAGCCGGAACGAGGCCAGCACAACTGATTTTCTGTGGGGTGCGGATAAGATCAGCCTGGAGGATGCGCGCTCTGCAGTGTTGCGAAGCTTGAAAGCCGCCGGAAAAAAGTTTGCCATCCTGATGGACTCGCTCGATGACTTTCAACTGGATATCAACTCGGTGGGACGCGCCCTGCAGGGACTGCTTAAAATCGTCGGTTCGATGAACAAGCCGCGCGATCTTGTGGACATCCGCTTCTGCCTGCCGTCGGAGCTGTATCAGCAGTTCATCAAGCTTTCCTCCAACCCCAACAAGGACTTCCGCCGCGCCCTCAAGCTGCAATGGACGGCGGGCGAACTGGTCCTGCTTGGCGCCCAGCGGTTGATGTTCTATCTCGCCCTGCATCATCCGTCCGTGCTGAAACGCATGTCTCCCCTGGACCTGACCAAGCGCACCGACGCGCTGACCCTCTTCAATGTGGTCCTGCCGGAGCGGATCACGAACCAGAGCGGGTACCGGGAAGAGACGATTTCCTACATCCTGCGCCACACTCAGTTGCTGCCGCGGCATTTCGTCATCCTGTTGAATTCGATCTTTAAAAGCCCGGGCGGCAACTCACGCCATTTTCCCATCCGCGAGGAGCGGATCGTCAACGGCATCCGGCAGGTAGAGGACTTCATGGTGCGCGAGATCTTCGTGGCGTATGATCTGGTGTACCCGAACGCCGAGGAGACCTGCCGTCGCTGCCTCCCCGAACTGGGACACAAATTCACAATGAGCGACCTGCACCGTGTCTTTACTCGCCATGGTAAAGCCGTGTTTGGTAGTGACAGCGTCTTTGATTTCCAGCGCATGCTGTTGGAGATGGGCGCGATTGGCAGAGTGATTCCCGGCAGTGAAAGAGATGTGTACATCAAAGGCAACTTCGAGTACACGGTTTCCCATCAACTATCCATCAGCCAGGATGATGAGTTATGTGTTCACCCTCTGTTTTCGGGCATTTTCAACAGCGACAAAAAGGAACGACCAGTGTATCCGTATGGCTGCGCGCTGGACGATGAGGATTACCGGGATGGGAGTGAGTAAATTTCCTTCGGCGTCCTGTTTTTTTTCAAATCTGTAACACCAGGTTGTCTATGGTTGCGGCGTCGCCAGCGGATTCTGGATAGGCGCGCCACCACTAGCACCTTGATAATAGGGGAAGGCTACGGGCAGCTCAAAACCGAAATATTCGGATACGCGTGCCACAACTTCACCTGCGATCTGTGCCCGGCGGGTGTTGTAGGCTTTGGCGGCATCATTCCAATCAGTGCCAGCCAGCTGAATGGTATTCATTCCCTCGTCAACGGTATCGCCAAGCGCCAGAGTAACTTGCGCATCTGGTACCGGCGGAGGTGCCTGCGTAATGGCGTTGACATAAAGCGTAAAGCCCTGTCCTAAGCCATCTGGTAAAGCACCTTTATTCTGCAGATCGTTCAGGTTAAGCTCGGTCGGGTCTAACGGTTGGCCGTTTTCGTCCCGGTAATTATTCAGCAAATTGGTCAGTGCTTCTGCTTCCGAGCGGAAGTTGCCAGTCCACACTTCGCCACTGTTGCTAACCGCATCGTAATAATCCTTGGTAATCTGCGTTTTGGCTTGGATTTTCGCATACTGTGTATCTGTCACTAATTGAAAATTAGAGGCCGCAGCTTGCACGCCTTGTACCAGCGCAACCAGTTCGTTATATTCCGTGGTAGCCGAGTTTATAAGCCTGCAGCCGCTTAATTGGACCGCCATCACAAGCGCGGCAAAAATGGAAACAATCCGGTACAGAAAATATTTCATAGCTTACTCCTTGTTGATTAATTGGTGCGACCCGAGCGACCGCTGCCACTTCCACCTCGCATCCTCGGACTGCTTCTGCCTCCCCCCGATGGGAAGCCCCGAAACCCTCCTCTCCAGGAACTTGGACCGGGAGGATAGAATCTCGTCCCACTACTTCCCGTTTGGCTGAACATCCACATCAGAAACAAAAACAGTAAAGTGACCAGACATAGTTGGCCACAGAGCGCCCAAGTGTCCACTGGTCCAGAAGGCCGATCAAGAATCTCTGGAGTTGGCGCGGAGGAAGTCTCAGGTGCATAGTTATTGCGCGCAACCATGTCGAACTCATCGGCCAGAGTCAACAGGGCCTGATCCATACTATGCGTGGATTGGTAGGCATTTTCAGCTGCGCGATTGATGTTTGTCAACTCATGAGCGGTCAGCGCCGGCAAGCCGAGCCCTACAGCATAGTGCACATCGATGCTATCTGGTTCGACAACAATCAAAAAGACGAAGCCGTTATCCTTGCGCGGGCCCGTTGGCAAACCCAGCTGCATGTAGCGCAGGAAATGCACTGCACAGTTGGGCCGTATGCCAACATCTTCTTGTGGCAGGATGAGGATCATCGTCTGCGCGATGGCATTTTCATTTAGCTGATCAAGGACTGTATCTACCTCATCCACGGCCCACTCGGAGGCGTAAGGTTCCCAGCCCATTGTCCAATGGGGTTGCAGTAAATTGTATGTGAATCCGTAATCGGGAGCGGACCCATTGCCACAGAGCGGCGCAGCGGATATTGTCTCAGTTTGAGCAGGCGTAAAGGTAACTAACCAGCTGAACGCCAACCCAATGATGGCGACCAATCTATACGCCCGCCAGACTGAGTTAAGTTTCACAGAATTCTCCAGTAAAATCAGATTTCTCCTTTTTTGGTTGAGTGATTTACTCCATAATCTATCTGCTAACGAATATTCTTCCATGAATTATTAAAAACATGGTATCGGGAAATCATTGCGCGAACAATAAGGAATCTCCCTAATCTGTAGGGGAATTCTCCTCTGCCACATCTACGGCGTGCCATCCACTTTGGAGATCGAGCCTAATTTTTATCGACTGGGAATCAAGACAAAACAGTTTTTTAATGGAAACAGTGTGCGCCTCTTCCTCCAGGGCTGGGACATTCAATTCCTTGAAGAATTGTTATTTATCGCTACGAAAAGTCCAGATGCGTTTGGGAAGTAACGGCGGTTTACACAGCCATGTGATGTGCCTGTTTTGTTTTCGAAGCTTATCTCCCTTATTTGAAAAACTGCTTGAGCACCTCAAGGACAGGTTCCTTGCGTTCATTGTGCAATGTGTGGCTGAGATGGGTAAGCTTCATGTGTGTGGCCTTGCTGAGCAATGGCAGAGCTTGTCGAACTTCTTCATCGGTCATCAGACCGCCCGTGTTTGGATCAGCCTGCAATAGCAAAACGGGGCATTTGATTTGTGGAAAGAGGATATCCATTTCATATCCAGCCACTGTGTCGTCAAAGCGATCAAGGATCGCCGTGAGCATATCCGGGTCTTGATGATAAAGATTCTCAGCCAGCCAGGGGAAGACTGGCGAGGACTCGCCATAGACCACACGCATGGACACCGGGTTAGGATTCCCCGGTTCTTCCGTAGGTGTGTCTTTCAAAATTTCGATGAGTTGTTCAACAGGAATATGCCCGCCTGAGATCTTTTGCCAGGCCCGCACCCGGTCATTTGTTTGGGTGAACATAACCTGATGCCAGGTTTCACCCGTGAGCGGTGAGTCGCCGACAGCAACAGCGCGTACGCCTTCTGGATATTGCGCGGCGACGAGCAGGGCGATCATCCCGCCCAACGAGTGACCAAATAAATTCGCGGGTTTACTGACACACTTCTTCATGAAGTGGATCATGTCGTTTGTGTAATCCTGCAATCGATAATGGCCCGTCCTACGACCTGACCTTCCGTGCCCACGCAGGTCGGGAAGGTAAAGGTGATATTCGCCGAGATCAGGGATGATCGAGTCAAAGGCTTGCCAGCGCGCAGATCCGCCGTGCAGCAAAATCAGAGG
>DASTOH010000112.1:0-4053 GCA_035720235.1 Anaerolineales bacterium
ATGTCGCTCTGGGAGTTCGCGGTCTCCCATGAAACGCCGATCAAGGTCGCCATCAACGAAGCTGTTGAGCTGGCCAAACAATATGGCTCCGACTCGGCGCCGCGCTTTGTCAATGGCGTGCTCGGTTCGCTGGCAGAACACCTGCATGAGATCAAACAGATAATTCAACACTATTGATATGGAAATCCTTGGTATTGGCGCGCCTGAACTCATATTTGTCATCATCATTGCCTTGATCGTATTGGGGCCGAAGGACATGCAAAAGGCTGGCGGGACGATCGGGCGCTGGCTCAATCAGCTGGTCAGATCCGACGGCTGGAAGGCCTTTCAGCAAACCTCGCGCGAAATTCGCAACCTTCCCACCAACCTGATGCGGCAGGCCAACACGGAACTGGCGGAAACGGAAAAGGAACTTCGCAAAGCGACCGACTTCCGCATCCCTCCCGCTTCATCTCCCAGCCGCGTCCCGACTCAGCCCCAAGAGGCAGGACACTCCATTCAGCCTCCACCTGCTACTCCTCCGAAAACGCAGGTTGATACGAGACCGAATGCCGTCCCCGACGTTGGGAGCAGCGGGATTGAGAGCTCCACGCAGAGCAATCCGCCTTCGTCCAACCCGCCGAAAACACAAGCCAGTGCAGAGACAGTCGCCAACGATGGGGTTACGAGCAACGAGACCGAAAATTCCACGCGGAGCGAGCCACCTTCTGCCAGTCTGCCAGACTCACAGAGTGCCAGTGAACCCGTTGTCGAGGACGGTGCTGGGAGCAATGCTGTTAACACTGAGAAGAAACCGGATGTGAACACAACAGATCAAGATGCGTAGATTTTTCAAAGCCCTCTGGAGGGTCATTTCATTTCCGTTCGTCCTCCTCTTTAACCTGCTCGCGTTTCCCTTTCGCCTGGCGCGCAAAGTATCTCATTTCCTAAACGATGACTTTGAAGAAGATCGCCCGTTGGTCGACGCGCTTGCCAGCCTGGCCTCCGAACAACAGGCCCGCGCCAGCCTGTGGGATCATATCGACGAATTGCGGATGCACCTCCTACGGATGGTCATTGCGCTGGCCATTGGCGTGGGTGTCTCGTTCTATTTCACCATCCCGCTGATGGAGTATCTGGCGATCCCGGTGGGTGGTTTGGAGAAACTGCAAGCCATCAAGGTGACCGAAGAGGTCGGTGTGTACATGCGCGTGGCGCTCACCAGTGGACTTGCCATCATGCTTCCTTATCTGGCCTTCGAGTTGTGGCTGTTTGCCGCACCCGGACTCAGACCACGCGAAAGAAAATTCGGGCTGGCGGGAATACCGCTGGCGACCATTTTGTTCCTTTCTGGGATGGCATTCACCTATTTCGCCTTATTGCCTACTGCCTTACCATTCCTGGGTGGCTTCACCGAAATCCAGCAACTCTGGACCGCAAACGATTACTTTGGTTTTGTCACCGGCTTGATGACCTGGATCGGGTTGTTCTTCGAGTTCCCGCTGGTGGTGTACATCCTGACCTCCATCGGTTTTATCAAGCCTCACATTCTTGCGCAGCAGTGGCGGTTGGCGATCGTGATCATCGCCATCATTGCCGCGGCCATCACGCCAACGATTGATCCGGTCACCATGGGGTTGACCATGCTGCCCATGATCGTGCTTTATTTTGCAAGCATCGGCTTGAGTTACGTCGCCTACGCCGGGCGAAGGAAACGGGTGGCAGAAGCCATGGAAAGAGAGACAAGCCAGGGCTGAATCGAAACATAACCTTTCACGCTCCAGCCGCCGTCCCTGCGGGTGCAGTACCCGAAGGGTGCGGCGGCGTCTCAGGTATAAGACGTGCGCCGCTCTTGCGGACGGCACAAGGAGCGAAATTCTAAGAGGAGAAAGCATGAAATCGGGCCCCAACTCTGCGCGTTCATTCCTTGTATTTATCATCATCCTGGCTGTGAGCAGCCAGGCTTGTTCCCTTTCGCTCATCGAATGGCCCTCCTTTCCATCGATCAACACTCCGGCGCCCAACAACGGAGCGGGGCCAACCCCGCAGCCGCGCGCCGAGGTGACGTTTACTGTCCGCCTGCCCGAACCGCTCTTGCCAAATGAGATCCTGCTGCTCAGCGTCGTGGACGAAGTCACAGGGCTGGCACTCAACCCGGTGGATTATCAGATGTCCATCGTGGACGCCAACACCTACACCGCCAATCTTGCCATCCCCGATAAGGCTGTCATCAAATATCGTTACGTCCGGCGCGGAACGCTCCGTATCAACGAAGATACCAACACCGATACCGCCATCCGCTACCGCATGCTGTTCGTCAGCGGTCCAACTCAAATCGTGGATACGGTCAGCAGTTGGTCTGATAAACCCGTCACCACGTTATCCGGTAACATCGAAGGACGCGTACTCAATGCCGATACCGGCGCGCCCATCCAGGACATTCTGGTGACAGCCGGCGGTGCGCAGGTGCTAACCGATTCCGCGGGACGGTTCCGCATCGTCGGCCTGCGCGGGGGGATTCACAACCTGGTGGCCTATGCCATGGATGGCATGTACCAGACCTTTCAGCAGGGTGCGACTGTAGCAGAGAACCAAAACACGCCCGTGGAAATCCGTGTGAAAGCCTCCCAGCTGGTCAATGTGATTTTCACAGTCGCTGTGCCGCAAGGCACCCAGGCTGGCGTGCCGATTCGAGTGGCAGGTAATCTTCTCCAACTGGGGAATACCTTCTCAGACCTGCGCGGCGGCCTCAGCACCGTGGCCGACCGCATGCCCGTGATGACGCCCCTGCCCGATGGGCGCTATTCCGTTTCCCTCTTCCTACCGGTGGGCGCGGACGTCGAATACAAATACACATTGGGCGATGGCTTCTGGAACTCAGAATTCACTTCAGCGGGTCAATATCTCACGCGGCGCTTCCTGGTTCCCGCTGGGAATACGAACATCATCGATGGTGTGCAGTCCTGGCAGGCCGGACCGAACGCGCCGATCCTGTTTCAAGTAACGGTGCCACCAAGCACGCCGGCCAGCGACATCATCTACATTCAGTTCAACCCGTATGCGTGGACTCCTCCCATCCCAATGTGGAGCATGGGCAATAACCGCTGGGCCTATAAACTCTACGGCCCGTTGAATATCGTCGGTTCATTCGGGTATCGCTATTGCCGCAACGCCCAATGTGATTCAGCCGATGATGCACAAACCGCCGGTCCAAATGCCCACGGGCGCAACGTCTCGTCCACACTCACGCCGCAGGACTTAGTTGACACGGTCAATGAATGGATGTGGCCCCAAAAGGCTGGCAGCCCCGCGCTGGTGGCCGCCACCATCCCGTCGCGCGGCACAGGCTTCATGGCGGGTGTTGAATTCCAATCGTATTACGACCCGCATACCCCAGCCTTTCTCATGCCAGCCCTGCAAAACATCCAGGCCCTTGGCGCAAACTGGGTGATCTACACGCCCTCGTGGAGCTTCTCGCGCAACAATCCGCTGATCTTCGACGCGCAGCCCGGCAAGGATCCCTTCTGGGTGGATACTGTCACTGCCGCCGCACAGGCCCGTACGTTGAATCTGAACGTGGCGATCTTCCCGCAGCCGCGTTTCCCCATCACGGCGGATGAATTCTGGCGGACGGCTCCGCACGACGCCGCCTGGTGGGAGGCCTGGTTCAACCTCTACCGCGCCTTTATCATCGATCATGCCGACATGGCGACCCAGGCGGCTGCACAAGGCCTGATCATCGGCGGAGATTGGATCGCCCCGGCTCTTCCGTCGGGGAAGCTTGCCGACGGCAGCCCCAGCGGAGTCCCCGCTGACGCCGAATCGCGCTGGAAGAACCTGATCGCGGAAGTCCGCCAGCACTTTCGCGGCAGCGTGATCTTTGCCATTCCCTACGACAACACTATTATCACTGCACCAATCAATATCTTGAAGGATGCCGATATCACATACCTGCTTTGGTCCGCTAGGATCAGCGGATCTGCAACACCTGGCAAAGCGGATATGCTCGTTGAGGCAGGTAAATTGCTCGATGAGAATGTCTTCCCGGTGCAAAACCAGGTGGGCAAACCATTT
>DASTOH010000113.1:0-4070 GCA_035720235.1 Anaerolineales bacterium
AACACTTGGCTTTCATGAGGGTGATGAAGTCATCTGCACGGACTTTAGCTGGGTGGCCACTTCCTATAGCATTGATTACACGGGCGCCACGCCGGTTTTCGTGGATATTGACCCCGACACGTGGTGCATTAGCCCGGAGGCCATCCGCAGAGCCATTACAGCTAAAACCAAAGGCATCATGCTGGTGCATACGTTTGGGCATCCTGCCGAAATGGACGAAATCATGTCCATTGCGCGGGAACATAATCTGCTGGTGATCGAAGATGCGGCTCCATCATTGGGTTCGCTCTACAAGAATCAAAAGACCGGCACTTTTGGTGATATCGCCTGTTTTAGTTTTCAAGGTGCGAAAATTGCTGTCAGTGGTGAGGGAGGCATCTTGGTCACAAATAATGACGCGCTGTTTGAACGCGCGGAACTTCTGGCCTCGATGGGTCGCACCGACTCGCAAGCAGTTTTTTGGTCTGATATGCTTGGCTATCAATATACGATTGCAAATCTAACTGCTTCCCTCGCGCTCGCGCAGGTAGAGCGCATTGAAGATCTGGTGGGCATCAAACGCCAGATCTTTGATTGGTATGACGAGCGGCTCTATGGAGTTCCGGGTATCAAGATCATCCGTGAAAAACCATATTGCCGCAGCAATTACTGCTATCCATCGATCCTGCTCGAAAACAAAACCCGTGCCGAGCGGGATGCAATTCTGGCGAAATTCAAGGCAGAAAACATTCATGCCCGCCCAGGATTTCCACAAATGAGCCTTTTCCCTGTTCATCAACAACGCTTTCCCACACCTGAAGCAAAGAAAGTAGCCGAACAAGGCATTTCATTGCCATCTGCCGCCAACCTGAACGAAGAGGATATCGAGTTTGTTTGCAGGACGCTGATCGAGTCGTTCAATGTCTGACATGGATACGCGGCCGTTGGCAAAGGCCATCCGTGCACACGCCCTCCGTATGGTCTACCTGGCGGGTTCCTCACATATTGGTTCGTGCCTCAGTATCGCTGATCTCCTTGCCGTACTTTATGGCAGGATATTGCGGCTCGATCCTGGCAATCCAAATTGGGCGGAGCGTGACAGGTTCATCCTGAGCAAAGGTCATGCTGCTGCGATTTATTATGCCGTATTGGCAGAACGCGGCTTCTTCCCCAAGACGTGGCTGGACAATTTCGGCCAGGATGGAGCGCAACTCGGAGGCCATGTAACAAGTCATGGCGTGCCTGGAGTTGAATTGTCCACTGGCGCGCTGGGGCACGGACTTTCCGTTGGCTGCGGAATGGCGCTGGCAGGTAAACGGGAGAATCGTCCATACCGTATCTTTGTGATATTAAGTGATGGTGAACTGGATGAAGGCTCGAACTGGGAATCGATTCTCTTTGCTCCGCACCACCAACTTGACAACTTAGTCGCGATCGTGGATTACAACAAGATTCAAAGTTTTGGAACTGTTTCAGAAGTGTTGAATCTGAATTCGCTCAACGATAAGTGGCAGGCTTTCGGGTGGTCAGTGCACGAAGTGGATGGGCATGATCATATTGGTATCGCTCAGATACTGGAAAATCTACCAGTTAGGACCGGAAAACCAAATGTAGTCATCGCACATACCATCAAAGGCAAAGGCGTTTCATTTATGGAGGATCGGCTGGAATGGCACTACAAATCGCCCGATCGGGAACAATTGGATTTGGCGCTGAGTGAATTGGGAATTGAACCATGAGATTGGCATTTATTGAAACACTGAGTACCTTGGCTGAACAGAACGCCAATATCTGGTTGCTGACGGGGGATCTGGGGTTTTCAGTGTTAGAGCCTTTTGCACGACAATTTGGTGAGCGTTACGTGAATGTCGGTGTGGCTGAACAAAACATGACTGGCATTGCTGCCGGGCTTGCGCTG
This sequence comes from Anaerolineales bacterium, assembly GCA_035720235.1. Lineage (GTDB taxonomy): Bacteria > Chloroflexota > Anaerolineae > Anaerolineales > Villigracilaceae > Defluviilinea. Next base: position 1,898 of record DASTOH010000113.1, read on the forward strand.
TCGGGCAAGACTGTATTCACCTACTCAATTGCCAATTTTCCGCTATTTAGATGCCTGGAACAAATCCGTAATGATATTTGTTATCATAACCTAAATGTCAAAGTCGTGGCTGTAGGTGGCGGCCTCGCTTACGGAACAGCGGGCTATTCACACCATGCTTTGGAGGATTTGGCAATTATGCGGGCGCTGCCCAACATGATTGTAGCCGCACCAGGCGATCCAATAGAAACGCGTCTTGTGACGCGCGCTATTGTTGAACACAACGGTCCATGCTACCTACGCCTTGGAAAGTCTCGTGAACCTGTGGTTCATTTATCTGAACCGAATTTCGTCCTCGGAAAGTCCATTAAGCTGAGAGAGGGAACTGACTTGGTTTTTGTTAGCACTGGTGGAATTTTAGCCACTGTGATGAACGCCGCAAATTCACTTGAACAAAAGGGATATTCCATTGGCGTTATCAGTATGCCTACCATTTCACCTATCGATGAAGAAATGATAGTGAATTGTGCTCACTCGCCAGGGCGAATCATCACTGTGGAAGAGCATGCTTCCGGCGGCCTGGGAAGCGTTGTCGCGGAAATATTGTGCGGATCAGGTCGCCCCACCCAGTTCAAATCCATTTCGGTACGCGGATACAGATTTGATCAGCTCGGTTCCCAAGAGGCCCTCAAGGCATTGTATGGATTATCCGCTGAGGCACTTGAAGCGTTAGCGATAGAGATGATTTCGACAGGTTCCAGGTTTTAAACTGCTCAAACTGTCGTGAGAGAAACTTTCACATGAATTCCGCATTTCCAGATCTTCCTGGGGTCCTGCTGGCCTGCGCATTATTCCTCTTGGTCTTTATGACTCCCGGTTACACTTTAGGTTGGGTACTCAACATATTCGGTTTCAAAAATCTTTCCAGCATTCTTGCCCACTTTTTTGCAGTCATTTTGTCCAATGCGGTTTTACCCATTATTGTTTATCTTTCCCATAGATACATCTCAGGCAAGTTTACACTTAGCTTTCTTTTGATCCTGGGGGCCGTCTATGTGGCTATTCAGATACAGTCCTTCTTTCGGAAACACAATATTCGTTCATTGGAGCTCACTGAAGAGGAACGCAAATACAGGTCCCGGCTTTTGACTTTCCTGGGATTATGGGTGGTTTTTTCTATTTTTTTGATCGTTGACTTGCAAATTGGAAACCGCCTGTATTTCGCGACTGTTTCTTACGATTACAGCACGCGAATTGCTGTTGTCGATGCCATTTCACGTACCGGCGTCCCCCCCTTAAACCCCGGCTATTATCCGAATCATCCTGTTCAATTGACCTATCTTTATTATTATTGGTACATTTTGGTAAGCATAGTTGACCAGCTGGGAGGCACCATCGTAAACGCCAGACAAGCAATGACCGCTGGCGCCAGTTGGGCCGGAATATCGCTTATAGCGATGATAACGGTCTATTTCAATTTTAGAAGTGATGACGAGAAAAAGTCCCTGGCATTGCCTCTTCTGGGTACTCGATTCTTGCTGGTCAGTGGTTTGGATTTCATCCCCGTGATCATTCTTTTTGTTCTAGGCCGCTATGTACTGGGAATGTCCATATTCAATGGCCGCATAGAAGGATGGAACATGCCGATCATGTCATGGCTGCATGCCCTGACATGGGTACCCAATCACGTATCGGCTGCAATTTCCTGTTTGACGGCTATGGTTCTCTTTTTAGCTGCTCTAGACAAAAACAACCAACAAAAACTCATCGCAAGCATACTTTCAGGACTGTCTTTTGCATCCGCGTTGGGCTCATCCGTATGGATCACGTTGACCTTTGCAGTGGCATGGGTCTTGTGGGCCGGCACATTCGCTTATAGAAGAGCCGATAAATATCTCTTTTGGAATATGGCACTTTCGGGGGTGATCGGTATGCTTCTATCTATTCCTTTTATTGCGGGATTAACAACCGAAGGCAACACCGGTGGAAGCCAAATAATAGAACTTTATGTTCGCCCATTTTACATTCTCAGTGTCTTATTCGATGGTCTCCCAGATCTGGCACATAATCTCCTCAACCTCTTGTTCTTGCCAGCAACTTATCTGATGGAACTCGGCTTTTTCTTTGTAGCAGGAATCTACTGGCTACGTAATCACAGGAAACTGAATCTTCAGAAACAGCACTACTATCTTGC
>DASTOH010000114.1:0-16770 GCA_035720235.1 Anaerolineales bacterium
AAATAACACGCCGGAGGTGATGGACTACATCCGCCCGTATATTTCTGCCTATAAAGTCGATCTGAAGTGCATGCAGGATAAGAACTACAGGAAGCTGGGCGGCGTGCTGCAGAACACACTGGATGGGATCAAGCGCGCACATGATGCTGGTCTATGGGTAGAGATCGTGACCCTGACCATCCCGGGTTTCAATGATTCCAATGAAGAGTTGTGGGATGCCGCCCGGTTCATCGCCGGGGTGTCACGAGATATCCCGTGGCATGTGACTGCCTTTCACAAAGATTACAAGATGACCGACCCAGATAATACCGATGCAAAGACGCTGCTGCGCGGGGCCGAGATCGGACGGGAGGCCGGGTTGCGATTCGTCTACGCGGGGAATTTGCCGGGGCAGGTGGGGGAGTATGAGGATACGTTTTGCCCGGGATGCAATACCCGGTTAATTCGCAGAAGCGGTTACATCATCCGTGAGTATCACATCACCGCAGCGGGCACGTGTCCGAAATGTGATGAGAAGATTCCAGGGTTGTGGCACAAAGACCCCTCTCAGGTAGTGTTAAACGGCCTGGGTATGCCCTTACCTGTTTACTAAATTTCCTTTTGCTGTATAATCTGTCCATTACTCGGAAGGAGGTGCCCTGCGCAAAGTATTTCCGATTTTCCCCCGCTTATATCAAAATCGAATCCACTCTCAATTTCTCTTAGGAGGAGAAACGTGAAACGCAACATCTTTGCCTTACTATCCATCCTCGTGCTTGCCAGCCTGGTGTTGGCGGCATGCGGTGGCGCAACGGCAACGGAAGCGCCGACTGAAGAACCAGCGGCGGCCCCTACAGAGCCTCCCGCGACTGAACCACCTGCAGCAGCGACCGACACTGCCATGCCTTCCTATGAAGGGATGAAAGTTGAAGCGCCCAATTGTGATTACGGCGGCGAGTTCAAATCCATCGAGGCGGTGGATGCCCAGACCGTCAAATTCACTTTGTGCTTCCCGGATCCGGCCTTCCTTTCGAAAGTGGCCTTTGCCGCGTTTGCCATTCATGATGCAGATGACCTGACTGAGATGGGCGGCGATTCCGCCAAGCTGACTGAAGCCCCCAATGGCACCGGCCCGTACAAGGTCGCGGAATGGGTGCGTGGCGACCACATCACCTTCGAAGCCAATCCCGACTTCTGGGGTGAACCGCCCACCGTCCAGACCCTGATCTTCCGCTGGTCTGCCGAAGCCTCGGCCCGCTTGCTCGAGCTGCAATCCGGCACGGCGGACGGCATCTTCCTGCCCTCTGAAGATGACTACGAGACCATCGAAGGGGACGCGAACCTGAAACTGTATCCGTATGAGACCGGCAACATTTTCTACATCGGTATGGCCAACACCATTCCTCCGTTCGATAACGACAAAGTGCGTCAGGCCGTGGCAATGGCGATCAACAAACAACAGATTGTGGACAACTTCTACCCGGCTGGTTCAACGGTGGCGGAGCAGTTTGTTCCACCGTCCTTCTCGCCGGGCTTCAGCACCGCCGGTGATGGCGCCAAGTGGTATGAGTACGATCCTGAAGGTGCCAAAGCCCTGTTGGCTGAAGCTGGCTTCCCTGACGGCTTCGATGTGACCCTTGCCTATCGCGATGTGGTGCGCGTCTATTTGCCCAATGTCAATCAGGTAGCCCAGGAAATCCAGGCGCAACTGGCTGAGGTCGGCATTAACGTGACCATCAACAAGATGGAATCCGGCCCCTTCCTGGAATCAGCCGCCGCCGGTGAGCAGCCTTTGTACCTGCTCGGTTGGGGCATGGACTATCCGGATGCCACCAACTTCTATGACTTCCACTTTGCCAGCAGTGCCAAGCGTTTCGGAAATGAGTGGCCCGATCTGGTAGAAGAGATCAAGGCTGCCGCGCAGCTTGGTGACCCCGCCGAGCGCCAGGCACACTATGACAACGTCAATGCCCTGATTAAGGAACATGTACCGATGATCCCGGTAGCGCATGGTACTACCGCCAACGCCATGAAGGCCGAAGTGGGCAATGTAGTGATGGGTCCGCTTAACGAGAACTTTGAGCAGATGACCACACCCTCCGGCCAGTTGGTCTGGGTGCAAAGTGCCGAGCCAATCAGCCTGTATTGTAACGATGAAACCGATGGTGAGACTTTTCGCGCCTGTGAGCAGGTCTTCGACTCATTGCTTGGGTATGAATTTGGCGGTGTCGCACCTATTCCGGCTCTGGCTACAGAGTGGGAACCAAACGCAGACGCAACCGAATGGACATTTACCTTGCGAGAGGGTGTAACTTTCCATAACGGTGCTACGTTTGATGCGAACGATGTTGTCGCAACCTATGCCGCCTTATGGGATGCCTCGAACCCTAACCACAAGGGCAATACTGGTGTGTTTGAGTACTTCACCGGGTTCTTCGTCCAATTCCTCAACGCTCCTTAATGATTTGATGACGATCAAAGGATCGTAACGGATCACGTGTGCCCTGAGTATCAAGCCTGATACTCAGGGCACCATCCAAGTCATTATTCCGAACTTATGACTCAATTTTTGCTGCGGCGATTTCTTTTGGTGCTGCCGGTTCTATTTGGCATTACCTTTGTGACATTTGCGCTGGCTCGCATCCTGCCTGGCGATGCCTGCTTCGCGATCCTTGGAGAGAAGGCAACCGCTGAGCAATGTGAAGCATTCCGAGAGCGTGAGGGGTTGAACGACCCAATCCTGGTCCAGTTTGGGCGTTATCTGCGAGATGTTTCCCAGGGGAATTTTGGCGAATCTCTGAAAGACAGCCGGCCAGTTACACAGATCGTGCTGGAACGGTTGCCTATGACCCTGGAAGTAACCATCGGCGCCATGTTGTTTTCCACGTTCTTTGGAGTTTTGCTGGGTGTCATCTCGGCGGTACGCCGCAATACCGCCGTGGATGTTGGCACCATGATCGGCGCCAATATCGGCGTTTCGATGCCAGTATTCTGGCTGGGTCTGATGCTGGCTTATGTGTTCGCCATCGGGTTCAAGGATACACCGTTCTGGATCCCGCCATCCGGGCGGCTCTCATCGGGCGTTACTATCCCGCCGTTGGCAGAGACCTATCACCTGGAGAACTTGACCGGCCTCTGGGGGGCCATTGTCACGTTAGCCTCGCATTCAGTCACGTTCAATGCGCTCATCACCGGTAATTTCCTGGTGCTGCGCGATGCGCTCTGGCATTTGATCCTGCCTTGTATGGCGGTGGGCACGATTCCCATGTCCATCATCGCGCGCATGACGCGCTCCAGCCTGCTTGAAGTCTTGGGTCTCGAATATATCCGCACGGCGCGCGCCAAAGGTTTGCTGGAACGGGTGGTGGTCCTCAAGCACGCCATGCGGAATGCACTGCTCCCGATCGTTACGGTGGTCGGTCTATCAGTTGGGGGCCTGATGAGCGGCGCGGTGCTGACCGAAACGGTCTTCGCGCTGCCGGGTGTGGGTACCCAGTTGGTCAGTGCCATCCTATCCAGAGACTACGCGGTAGTTCAGGCATTTACAGTTGTCATTGCTGTGATCTTCGTATTTGTCAACCTGATCGTGGATCTTTCGTATGGTTTTCTGGATCCACGAATTCGAATGCACTAATTCCACTTATGACCTCCTCTGCCGTCCCTCTCCAGCTTGAACCACTCACTACAGCCGTATCACGCACGCCCTTCCAAAATGCTCTGCGTCGCTTTGTCCGTCACCGGTCAGCACGGGTGGGCATGGTGATTCTGGGTTTTCTAACTTTCGTGGCCATCTTCGCACCCGTACTGGCGCCGTTCGACCCCATCAAGCCGCTACGCGATGTGAAGCGACGCTCGGCGCCCTGCATCCATTTACTGGGTTGCCCCGCAGACAAGCCCCAACACATATTCGGCATTGATGGCAATCAGCGCGATTTGCTGTCGCGCATTATTTATGGCTCACGCCTTTCCTTGCAGATCGGGGTTGCCACGGTGACCTTTGCTATCGTCGTCGGCGCCGCCCTGGGAGCAATTGCAGGCTTTGCCGGCGGATGGACGGATAACCTCATCATGCGCGTCATGGATGTCCTGCTGGCGTTCCCCAGCCTGCTGCTCTCAATTGCCATCGTGGCGGTCCTGGGGCCGGGGTTGATGAACGCACTGCTGGCCATCGCGTTCGTTTCCATTCCGGTGTATGCCCGTATTGTGCGTGCCAGCGTTTTGCAGGTGAAGGAGCAGGATTTCGTCTCCGCCTCGCGCGCGCTGGGCTCATCACCTTTCGGGATCCTGGTTGGTCACGTGCTGCCCAATGCCTTAACGCCCCTGATCGTGCAGGCCACGCTGGGAATTGCCTCCGCCATTCTGGACGCGGCGGCTCTTTCTTTCCTTGGGCTGGGCGCGGCGCCCCCAACGCCGGAGTGGGGCCTGATGCTGGGAGAGGAACGCAACAGCGTTTTCAATGCGCCGCATCTGGTTTTTATTCCGGGTTTTGCCATTATGCTCACGGTACTGGCTTTCAACCTGCTCGGCGATGGGCTGCGCGACGCGCTCGACCCGCGGCTTTCGAATGTCAGTTGAGGATACGGTTTTTCGTGAACGAAACAATGACCGGCTGGCCGCGAAGCGGAAACGGATGCCTGTCTGTTACCGGCTCAACGAAAAATTCCGTTCGCAGGCTATAATAGTTGCTGATCGGTATGACGATCCAAGATCGGGCGGGTCTTGCGATGGATCGTTACAACTTATATCTCGAAGAATAATGCTCGCACCGTCCTGACCCCCGCAGGGGCGGTGTCAGGAAAGACATCTGCCGATCGAAGGAGGTTCCCCGCGAAAATATATTGCTTTTTAGATTACCAGTTTGTTGATTTTCAATCACATTCTCTCGGAGGAGAAACATGAAACGCAACTTGAACATTCTGTTTTCGCTGGTCGTGCTCGCAAGCCTGGTTCTGGCGGCTTGCGGCGGGCAGCCGGCAACAGCAACCGAGGCAACCGAGCCCACAGCCCCTGAGGCAACGGAAGCGCCCGCCAGCCCGACTGAAGCGCCGGCCGCTACTGCAACCGAAGCTACGGCTGAGAACAAGGTCGCTACCTTCATCTGGACCCAGGAATTCACCACCCTGAGTCCCCTGTATTCCACAGGGTGGTTCACCTCCATCACCAGACAGTTCTGGAATTGCCACGCCTGGCTGTACGATGATAAGAACGTGGCATTCCCGTCCCTTGTAACCGAAATGCCCAGCGCTGAAAACGGTGGTATTAGCGAAGATGGTCTCACGATCACCATGAAGCTGCGTGATGACATCAACTGGTCGGATGGTGAGCCCATTACTTCAGAAGATTTCCGATTCACCTGGGCAATGACCGTTGAGCCTAAAAATACCGTGGCTTCCACCTATCCGTACGATAATATCACCGCTATCGAGACCCCAGATGCGCAGACGGTGGTGATGAAGTTCGACGAGCCGTTTGCCCCCTGGCAGACCCTGTGGTACGGGATCGTTCCCGCGCACATCCTTCAGCCGGTGTTCGATGCCGATGGCACACTGGATAATGCCGAGTGGAACAACAACCCCGCGGTGGGCTGTGGTGCGTATAACTTTGCCGAATGGGAATCCGGCAGTTTCGCCCGCTTTGTACGCAATGACAACTTTTATGATGAACCTGCCAAGATCGACGAAATCTTCATCCGCTTCGTGCCGGACGACACCGCACAAACCAACGCTCTGGTGGCCGGTGAGGCCGATCTCGGTTTGTTCGTTCCCTACAGTGAAACACCCAAATTGAGAGATGCTGGAATTGAGATCATGGTGGAGCCTTCCGGTTATAACGAGGGCATCTTCTTCCAGGTCAGTGATGAGCATTCGCATCCAGCCATGCTGGACGTAAATGTGCGCAAAGCCATCGCCATGGCGCTGAACCGCGATGCCTTCAACAAGGATGTGAACCTGGGCGTGGTGAAGACCCCGGCCAGCTTCTGGGATGCGCTGCCATACTATAACGATCCAGCTCCCGAGCCGTACCCGTATGATCCCGAAGGCGCCAAGGCTCTGTTGGATGCCGCCGGCTGGGTGGATTCAAACGGCGACGGCACGCGTGACAAGGACGGCGTTGAATTCGTGATCCAGCATGGCACTACCACACGTGAAGTCCGCCAGGAATTCCAGGCAGTGGCGCAGCAGCAACTCGCGGATGTGGGCATCAAGCTGGAAATCCTCAACTATGATTCAGATACGTTTTTTGGCACCTTCGCGGACAATGCCCCCACCTACACCGGTGAATTGGACCTCCAGGAATGGTCGGATTCGCCTTCCGGTTTCCCAGACCCGGATATCTATTACTGGTATTGCAGCGAAATCCCCAGCGCTGAAAACCCCAGCGGTTCCAACAGCTTCTATCTGTGTGATGAAGAACTGGATGCGTTGATGGAGCAGCAAGCTACGCAGTTGGATCCGGCGGAGCGCCAGCAGACCATTTCGCAGATCAACCAGATCTTCTATGATAAGGTGTACTGGCTGGGTCTATGGCAGGACCCGGACGTGTGGGCTGTGGGAACACGTCTCAGCGGCGTAAAGTTCTCGGGTGTCACCCCGTTCTTCAACATTACCGAATGGGATATCACCCAGTAAACCATTGCTGAAAATCTTATGGCAGGCCGGGGGTTCTCCGGCCTGCCATGATGATTATTATTCAATGAGATCCTAAAGGCCTGTCCTGAGCCTGTCGAAGGGTTTCCTGTGCAAATGAAACCGAAATTCGAGTGGCATTTCCTGTTCGTCGGTGCACTTGCTGTGCTGTAAGAACCTTTAGGGTCTTTGCCCCAATGAGGTCGCCGCCGAGGACGGCGGCTTGAGCGCACGAGACCATTATGCTTCAATACATCATTAAGCGGCTGCTGCAAGGCATTCCCCTGCTGATCATCGTCAGCCTGACGTGTTTCCTGCTGATGATGAAGGTGGGCGACCCCATTGCCACCATGGGCGGGCGCACCATCACCCGCCCCTCAGACCGCGAGCGCCTCACGCGCCAATTGGGGTTGGACAAACCTATTGTGATCCAGTATTTGTACTGGCTGATCGGCAATGACTGGACACAGATCGATTCAGATGGAGATGGCGCACCTGATAAACCCGGTATCCGCCTCGGCATCCTGCGGGGAGATTTTGGCACCTCGCTGGTGACGCGCGATCCGGTGGCCGAAATGATCGGCGAGCGCATCCCGAATACACTGATTCTGATGGGGGCATCAGAGCTGGTCACCATCGTGTTTGCCGTGATACTGGGTGTTTACTCTGCCCTGCGGCAATATTCCACGATGGACAATGTTCTGACGGCATTATTATTCATCGGTTATTCCATGCCGATCTTTTTCGTCTCGCTCATGTCCATGTATATCTTTGCGGTGTTGTTCAAGCAGTGGGGCCTGCCATATCTGCCCACCGTGGGGATGTTCGATCCGCAGGTAGGCAAAACGCCCGCGCAGGTGCTGTGGCATATGGCCCTCCCGGTGTTAAGCCTCTCGGTGATCTACTTCGCGGCGTACAGCCGCTATGTGCGCAGCACGATGCTGGAGGTCATGAGTCAGGATTACATCCGCACGGCCAAATCGAAGGGACTGCCGCGGCGCCAGGTGGTATATATCCATGCCTTGAAAAATGCCGCGCTGCCTATTGTCACTCTGGTGGGCCTTGACCTGCCCTTCCTGCTGGGTGGCGCGGTGGTGACGGAGCGCATTTTCGCCTGGCCGGGTATGGGTCGTCTTTTCCTGGACCATCTCTCCCGCGCGGACGTATCCGTGGTGATGGGCATCCTGATGCTGGTGGCCACCGCGGTGGTTATCTTCCAAATCGTTACCGATATCGTGTATGCCTGGCTTGACCCGCGCATTCGCTATCACTGATCCCAGTTTATGACAGTCCAACCTGCTTCTCTTCCACAATTTGCTGATGATCTTTCCACCCCGCCGTTAACCCTGATGCAGCTGGGTTGGCTGAGGTTGCGCCGCCACAAAATGGCTTTGTTTGGCGGCATGATGTTGATCCTGTTGATCCTGTTTTCCTTTGGCAGTTCATTCTTCGTGACCGAGAAATATGCCAATTTCAACGATACCTCCCAGCGTCTTCGACCACCTTCTTCGGAACATCCTTTTGGAACAGACTCCATCGGGCGCGATATTCTCGCCCGCACCATCTATGGCGGCCAGATCTCATTGGTCATTGGCTTTGTAGCGGTGTTGATCGAAACGATTCTGGGTATCCTGGTCGGCGCGCTGGCTGGCTATTACGGTGGCGCGGTGGATGCCATTCTGATGCGCTTTACCGAAGCGCTATTATCCATCCCGACCATTCTGCTGTTGCTCACGATGGCGAAGTTCTTTGGCGGCAGTGTGCCGGAGATCTCGATTGCCGGGCGTACCTTGAGCGGCAGCGTGGTGGTTATTATCGTCATCATTGGCGCCACCAGCTGGATGTACCTGGCTCGCATTGTCCGTGCAGAATTCTTATCACTGAAAGAACGCGAGTTCATTCTGGCGGCGCGCGCCACCGGCACTTCCAATCTTGACATCATTTTTCTCCACATCCTGCCGAACACCTTTGCGCCGATTATTGTGTCCTCTACGTTGAGTGTTGCGAACGCGATCCTTGCAGAGGCATATATCAGTTTTCTGGGCCTGGGTGTTCAACCACCCACAGCCACCTGGGGCAATATGTTGGATAACTCGGTAAAATACCTCGACTCGGCGCCGTGGCTATGGTTCTTCCCGGGCATGTTGATTCTGCTCACGGTGCTGAGCATCAATTTCCTGGGAGATGGCATGCGCGATGCGCTGGATCCGCGTAGTCGGACGGTGTAGGAGATCCTTGTGGCTGAACCATTACTCCAGGTAACTGACCTGAAGACACGCTTCCACACCCCTGAGGGCATCGTCCATGCGGTGAACGGCATTTCGTTTCACCTCCATGAAGGGGAAACCGTGGCAGTTGTCGGGGAGAGCGGGTGCGGAAAGTCCGTCAGCATGATGTCGCTGCTGCAACTGATTCCAGTCCCTCCGGGTGAAATCTATTCCGGCACGGCCCAATATCGCGGTGACGACCTCTTGAAAAAATCGGAATTGGAAATGGAGGATGTGCGCGGCAAGGAAATCTCCATGATCTTCCAGGACCCGATGACCTCACTCAATCCGGTGCTGACGGTTGGCAGGCAGTTGACCGAGTCGCTGCGCACGCATCTGGGCTTAACACTGGAACAGGCTGAAAAGCGCGCCATTCAAATGCTTGCTCAGGTGGGTATCCCGGATCCCGCGCGGCGCTTGGGAGATTTCCCCCATCAATTTTCGGGAGGCATGCGCCAGCGGGTGATGATCGCCATGGCCTTATCCTGCGCGCCCAGCCTGCTGATCGCCGACGAACCCACTACCGCGCTGGATGTGACCATTCAGGCGCAGATCGTGGAATTGGTGGCACGCCTGCGCGAGTCTCTGCACATGGCGATTATCTGGATCACGCACGATCTGGGTGTGGTGGCTGGTATGGCAGATCGAGTGATCGTGATGTACGCGGGCTACATTGTGGAGGAGGCGGAGGTGGAGGACTTGTACGACAACCCGAGCCATCCCTACACCCTGGCTTTGCTCGCAGCCCTGCCCCGCGTCGACCGGCGCCGTGACCAGCGTCTCAAATCCATACAGGGCGCGCCCCCGAATCTTTTAGTGGAGCCGCGGGGCTGCCCCTTCGCGCCGCGCTGCGAGTTCGTGATCGAGAGATGCCGTGCGGAGAATCCGCCGTTGCTGGATGTTGGGAAGAACCATACCTCCGCCTGCTGGGTGGATGTGAAAACTGGGGTTCCGCGATGAGCGACTTGAAAGCCCTGGTGGAAGTGAAAGAACTCAAGAAGTATTTCCCCGTCACGCGCGGCCTGGTCCTGCAGCGCCGGGTAGGAGACGTGCGCGCCGTGGATGGCGTGTCCTTTGCCATTCAACGCGGTGAAACGCTTGGAATGGTGGGGGAGAGCGGCTGTGGTAAGACGACCGTTGGCCGCACGATGCTGGGCTTGTACCCGGCGACCAGCGGCAGCGTGGTGATCGATGGCGATGACATCCTGCATGCGCGCGGCAGGGACATGCTAAAGATCCGCCGCAAGGCCCAGATCATTTTTCAAGATCCATACGCCTCGCTGAACCCGCGCTGGACCGTGAATTCCATCGTCGGTGAACCGATGCGGGTACACAAGTTGTTCGCCTCCGACAAGGAACGCCTGGAACGCGCCAAGGAATTGCTGAGGCTGGTCGGTCTAAGCTCGCATTTGTTGAATCGCTTTCCGCATGAATTTTCAGGCGGGCAACGCCAGCGCATTGGCATCGCGCGTGCCCTGGCGTCGAATCCATCCTTTATCGTCTGCGATGAACCGATCTCCGCGTTGGATGTTTCCATCCAGGCGCAGGTGGTCAACCTGCTGGAGGAGTTGCAGGACCAATTCGGCCTCACCTATCTCTTCATCGCCCACGACCTGAGCATGGTGCGCCATATCTGTGACCGCGTGCTGGTGTTGTACCTGGGCGTGATGGTGGAACTGGCGGATCGCAATGAGCTCTACGAGAAGCCATTGCATCCCTATACCCAGGCGCTGCTCTCGGCGGTCCCCATCCCTGACCCGCGCAAGGACCGCGCCCGCAAACGGACCATCCTCACCGGTGATGTGCCCAGCCCGCTCAACCCGCCCAGCGGCTGTCGCTTCCATACCCGCTGCCCGATCGCGATGGATATCTGTAAGAGTGTCGTGCCGGAATGGCGCGAGGCCGCGCCCAACCACTGGGTGGCGTGCCATGCGGTGACCAATTAGGAAAAAAGCCAACGCCCGGCAGTGCAACTGCCGGGCGAACTTACTTCATTTGTTGCGGTCCTGCCGGATACCCATACTTGGTTTCCGATGCGGACGGCCCTGGAATAACCTGCAGCCAGCTCCCAGGCTGTACCGCTGGAAAAGTTTTCTATTTTCCTCTTACATTGTTGCGCCAAAGTGCCAGGGCGCAAATTCATCGTCCCCGTATCCCAGGATTTCGCTTTTTGTCCTTCGACCGGAGGCAGTCTCGATCAGCAGCCTGTAAATCTGCGCTCCCATGTCATCCAGGCTTGCGTCACCATCGATGATCTGTCCGCAATTCAAATCCATATCATCCTGCATTCTTTGATACAGCGCCGTATTGGTGGCAAGCTTCAGGCTTGGAACAGGTTTGCAGCCAAAGCAGGATCCGCGCCCGGTGGTGAAGCAGATGAGATTGGCGCCACCCGCAACCTGCCCAGTCACTGAAACGGGATCGTAGCCGGGCGTATCCATGAATACAAAGCCGGCCTGTGTTACGCGTTCTGCGTAACGATACACTGCCATCAAATCACTCCGCCCACCTTTAGCCGCTGCACCCAAAGACTTTTCCAGAATGGTTGTAATTCCACCTGCCTTGTTGCCTGGCGCGGGATTGCTATCGAGAGTTTCACGATTTTGCTCGGCATATTTTTCCCACCACGATAACAAATCCAACAGTTTGCGGCCGGTTTCTTCACTGACAACTCTGCCCAGCAGCATATTCTCCGCGCCATAGATTTCCGGGGTCTCACTCAAAATGGCGGTACCACCTTGTTTCACCAGGAGATCGGAAGCAACGCCCAGAGCCGGGTTGGCTGTGAGGGCAGAAAAGCCATCTGAGCCGCCGCATTGCAAACCAAGTTTGAGATGAGAAACAGGCAATGGCTGTCGCACAATCGCGTTGGCCCTCGGCAGGATAGACCGGATGATTTCGACTGCTTTGTTGACCGTTGCCAACGTCCCACCGGTCTCCTGAATGTAGAGTGTATGCAAACGCTCGCCTGCTACAAGATCATTATGCTCCAACAGATTCCGGATCTGGTTATCCTCACAGCCGAGCCCGACTAAAAGCACGGCGGCAAAATTCGGATGATGGGCAAATCCACCGATCGTCCGCCGCAGCAAATCAATCGTTTCGCCGGTCTTGCTTAAGGCACATCCACTTTTGTGAGTGAGTGCCACAACACCATCGACATTGGGATAATCAGCGAACGCCTGTGGATCGCGGAAGCGATCGGCGATCAGGCGGGCAACTGTCGCTGAGCAGTTCACAGTGGTCAGAACACCGATGTAATTTCGAGTCGCGGCTTGTCCATCGGCACGCAAATAACCCATAAACGTTTTTTCTTCGATATCTGGCAGATCATCCAGGACCTGACGCGCATTCCCCATCGTGTGACTGGCAGGGCTGGGAACGTAGCTCAGGTTATGTGTATGGACATGCTCGCCAGGGAAAATGTCGATCGAGGCCAGACCAATCACCTGTCCAAATTTTAGAATCGGCTCACCCACCTGGATAGTACGAATCGCAACCTTGTGTCCGGGGGGAATTCCCTGTGCTGTGCGTATACCATCCTGTCCAATCTCTTCACCTTCTGCAAGGTCACGCAGTGCCACCGCTACTGAATCGTTCGGATGAAGTCGAAGAATTGAAAGGGCCATATTCGTGTTTCCTCATTCAATGGGCGCTGGCATATCGATGCCAAACTTTTCAGCCCAGATTGTCAAGGACTCTAACACACCCGGATAAAGCTGGACGCCATGTCGCAGCGCGGATCGTCGACGATTCATAGAAGCTTCCCCCGGCAGTCGGACTTTTGCATCTGCACGGATGGGAGGGTTGGTACGGCAAGCCTCGGCCGTCCATTGCATCTCACGGCGGAAGGCGTCCAGCCCGCCAAACAATTCCGGATCCATGACCTGAATAAAAACAGATGCGCCCCACTGTGACGGACTCTCTGCACGTCCATACCCTCCAAGCCCTTGTGTCAGGGCCTCGATTAACAGAGCCCATCCATATCCTTTATGACCGTGGTCCACTCCGCCACTTGGAAGGATGGAACCGGGTGGGTCCGCGAAAATCACGCTGGGATCATCGGTGATACTCCCATTGGCATCCATTACCCACTGCGCGGGAAAGCGTTTTCCCTCACGGTTCAGCCGCGCACTCAAACCATTCGTTGTGATCGAAGCACTCATATCGATCCATATAGGATCGCCCTCGGTGGGAATGCCCACAGCCAGCGGGTCAGGAGTGAAGACCGGTTTTTTCCCTCCAAACGGCGCAACACTTGCGGCAGATGGGTCACTGGAAGCAATGATGGCCATCAATTCGTGACTCGTAGCACGCTGAAGATAAGCAGAGAGGCAGGCAATATGATGACTGCGTCGAAGTGTGATAGCACACAAACCATATAACCTGGCGCGCTCACAAGCCAAATCAACTGCGCTTGCTGTGAGCCAGATGCCCGGCAGATAATTTCCATCCCAGACAATGATCGCGCCGCGATCGACAAGCACCTTTGGATCACCATGCGTGAGCATGGTCCCTCTTTCAATTTCATCAAGGTAATTCGATGCGAGCGCAAGTCCATGTGTGGTATGCCCCATTAAATCAGCTTCAATCAGGATTTCTGCAATACCCTTCGCTTTCTCATCGTCACAACCTGCGGAGAGGAAGAGTGAATGTGCAAAAGAAACTAGCTCAGAAACAGTGTATCGCTCCATAGATTAGGATTGTAATGCAAAACGTGTCCCCCAGCTGCAGGTTGTGCCATCGGCATCCTGGGCGTAGTAAATCGTGAAAAGATCGCTGTCTTTCGTAAGCACAGTTGCAGGATACCCAAGGTCGCGATGAGGCAGGTCATCTCGAATGGTGAGAATAAGGATATGATATAGCCCTGCCTGTGGGCATTTCAGCAGGCAGGGCTTGTGTGAGAGCGGGTTATCGCGCGAGTTCCGCTTCGGCTTCGTGTTCGTGTCTCCCATTCCCCCCATGATCGATTTTCCCGTCAGCTTCGTAGAACTGCAGGATTGGCAGTTCGACAAACCCAGCCATAGGACCTGGCTTGTGACAGGCCATGTAATAGGTGACGGTCACAACCGGCTTGTACGGGATGGAGCAATGTTCGCCAGTGATCTTGCCCGGCTGGATGCGGAAGTCGTATTCGTACTCGCCCGTGCCGCATGGATCCAGGGAAATCTTTTTCGAAGCGTCGAACTTCAGCTCCGGGCCAGGGCCCAGGGATTCCATTTTCTTGTGATGGTGTTGGTTGTAACCGACTCTCGAGTCATTTCACGCGTTTCGGTGCTGCCGTCCGAGGGGCCCTTCTCATTCATCAGCACGTTCACGTCTTATATTCCCATAAACGTAGTTTTTGTCAGATTTTGTGTGTCGTCGAAAACGAGAAGCTCACAAATCGCAGGAGGTGGACCAAATGCACGACTAGCCCGCCTGGCAGGGCGGAAAAGTGAAAGGAAATACATTGCTGTACACAAAGTTTCCTGCACCATCCAGCGCGCTGAAGTAGTAAGAGGCTGAGTCGATTTTGGAATACTCTGCCGACAAAGTGTCCGAACCAAAATAGGTCTCTCCATCCGGGGTCATTGAAAGGGGCAGCCAGGGATCACCATTGATGCTGTAGAAGGCGGTTACGGATTTGATGCCTTGAGGGTCAAACGGCAAAACCGAAAGATACATATAGGGTTGGGAAGAACACTGCGAAATGCTGCCAGAGGGCTCTTGAAAAATTGTCGGTATGGAGGTCTCGGTGGGCGGCACAGGCGAGAATGTAGCCGTCAGTGTCGCAGGGCTAAAGGGCGGGCGCGGCACGTATAGCAATTGCCCTGCAACGATCCGTGTATCCGGGAGGCAGTTCGCCTGCATGAGTTCGTCCACGGTCGAGCCTGTGGCGCGTGCCAGTTTGGAAAGTGTGTCACCGCTTTGGACGAACAGGAAAGACCAGTACGTTTTCAGGGCGCAGGTCGTCGGGGTGGGAGAATACGGTATCGTAGCGGTCGGTGTGATGGTTTCAGTGGAAGTGACGGTCCAGGTGGGCGTGGCAGTCTCGGTTGATGTCGAAGCGGGGGTGAGAGGCTGCAGGTCAGTGACGGTCGGCGCGAATAACGTCATAGTCTGGTAGACGGTCCGGGCGGTTCCTTGATCCTGGTCGGCCAATGATGAGGTGACCGTGAGCACATCGGAGGAGGCGGACTCAACAGCCGCCCCCACGATGATCAGGTTAGCCGAGCTGGCCGCGATCAGGATCGCCCCCACAAGGCGGTGCATCGAGATTCGAATACAGATCTTTTTCTCCCATTTCATGGGTCACTCCTATTCTTCGATCTTGGACCATTCCTCCACCGGACAGAAATCAAAGATGCCTTTCTTCGTCCGATCGAGCTCCCGCTCTGCCTTCGCACGCCGGTGAAGCGCATCGGCAACGCGCCACGTGCCGAGAACCAGGAGCAAAACAAAGATGACGATGTACACGAGGAACGCCAGTTGCAGAATGCCCAGCGACAACTCAAGTTCCTTATTCGCAAGGCTGATCACGGCTTGAATTGCAGTAACGGTGGTCAGTGAGGCGACAAGAAATGCCGCTGTCTCACCCAGGTCGCGGTTAGCTCGTTTCAGACGATCGCGCGCCTGCTGGAAATCGCGTTGCGAGGCGCGACAGGCATGCACGTTGCCCTTCGATTTCAGGCTTTGTTCCAATTGAAGTTTTTCAGCGACCCGTTCGGCCTGATGATTCGTTCCAAAATGACTCGTGCCTTCCATTTCAACCTCCATTCATTCTTTATTCCTGGTGCTCATCGCGCTCCTCGCGTGTTGAGGTCTCGGTCAGGGCGATCAGGAGCAGACAGGCCATTAACAGGAGAACAGGAAAGGATGTTCCTGTAAGTGCAGCCCCTATCAGGAGCATGCCCATGACAGAGGTAATTAAGATTTTCCGAAACATCGTGTTTACTCCTTTTCATTGAAGGACGGTCCGCCTGATTTTCAGGTGTCCATCCAAAAGCGAAGCCCCGGACAAAGCTGACCAGCGGCTTCGAAGCAGTTGCTCTATTCATCCTCAACGCTACTTGTTGAGCGGCGAGGGAGCCAGAAGCCCGGCCAAACCGCCGACTGCAGCCGACCCGAGGGCGATCAGAAGCTCGGGGGTTGAGCGGTCCTGACCGGCCAGGACGATTGCACCGATCAGGCTGGCAAGCACGCTCAAGCCGAGGGCTAGGACAACGATGCGGTAGACCCACACATCTTTTTGAATTTGCTGTTTCATCTTGATACCTCTGTTTGTTAATCTGTTGCCCCTCACGCCTTCTGTCCAACAGGAGAAGGTGAGGGTGCAGGAAAGGATGTACTCTATTTTTATAAACGCAGGTCTTCATCTTTTTTGAGCATGGAATAAAAAACCAGCCCAAGAGTCCGTTGCTCTTGAGCTGGTGGAGATTCGGAGAAGTTTAACTTTGCTGCACGAGGATAACGGTTTCGTCAGCCTCTGTTCTGTATGGCGGCTGTGGTCGAACAGGTCCTGGAGTTGCTGCATTTGCGGGTAAGCCACCGGCGGCCAAAATACCCGAGATGACAGGAGCGGCAAAGGACGTGCCGGCCCACCAGGCCCAGCCTGTCTTGTTGGCTTGATATTTCACCTGATCGAATGTAAATGTGCCTGGGTCTGGCCGCTCACCAGCTTTCCAGCGCAGCATCTGCAACAGGGATGGGAGACATCCGGCGCGTTGTGGGAAGTCGCTGATATATGCACCCAGAACTCCGTTCCCAAACCCCGACTCTCCGCCAAATACCACGAAGCCGGTTGTGGAAGGCTTGTCTGAGATATTGGAGTATGCCGCAGTTTTGTAACCAGCCGCAGTTCTGTCATAGTTTTTAGGGAGTGCACCTATACCCCATACGCCATCAAATGCAGCCGG
>DASTOH010000115.1:0-11853 GCA_035720235.1 Anaerolineales bacterium
TGCACCATCATGACGAATGGCAGCGCGGCATGTTCGCGCACACTTCGCCGATTTACATCGCGGTGGACGGTGAGTGGTGGCTATTCGATCAGGACGCCGCTCAGTACATGCTCACGCTCATACAGGGCGGACTGGCTTACATTCAGCAAACGGCGCACCATCACCCACCGGGCACAGTCACCCATCACCACGGCCAGGACGATCACTTAGCCTATCTGGAGCGACCATTCCATGAAGCCCGGGCGGCGATTCAACGGCGGGCGTCACATGGATAGAAGTCGGAGCACTGAATAGAAGCGCATAAGGCTATCGCTTTCCACTACACTTCGCTTCGCGTGGAAGTGAAAGCCCGGCTGGTCATTCGTGGATGGCAGCGGTCAGGCAGGCCGCACATGCGTCTTCAATCATCAAAATGCACCCAACCACGGTATGCAGCCGACGGCGCCACGGCTGATGCCCAACGTTGGGTACAATGACACAGGATAATCTTATGACAGGTAAAACAAACACCGCTTTCTCGCTATGGTTTGCATTAATTGTTTATTGGGGATTAACATACATGTTTTTAATTGTTTCATTAAGAAGTTCAGATGGGCATTTTGTATATCCATTAGACGACACTTATATACATATGGCAATAGCCAAACATTTTGTAAACAATGGCTCTTGGGGGGTAGACCAAAACGGTTTTTCATCAAGCACGTCATCTCCTCTTTGGACGTTGTTAATAGCAATATCCTATAAGATTTGGGGGGTTAACCCTTGGTCGCCTTTTATCTTGTCGTTATTATTTGGCTCTTTGGTTATCTGCTATTGTCATCAGTTGTTGCACGACAACACAAACTCACTGAGACTGCTTCTGCTCTTAATTGTGATTTCGCTTCTCGTTCCGCTACCAATAATGACACTTACGGGAATGGAACATGTTTTGCAGGGTCTTTCAGCCCTGCTGCTAATTTATTCTGCGGCCAATTATTTATCTAAAACCAGATTTGATTTTTATTTATATATGCTACTAATAGCATTAGCAAACTTAGCAACAGTTACTCGATACGAAGGCATCCTGCTGGTGTTTTCAATATCATTGTTATTTCTTGTCAAAAAGCGTTTTTGGGAAGGATTTTTTTTTACCGTAACCAGTCTTCTTTCAGTCACGATCTATGGTTTTGTTTCGCTTGCCAACGGATGGTACTTCCTACCCAATTCCGTTTTATTGAAGGGGAATATGCCTTCACTGACATTAGAAGGAATTTCTGCCTTTTTTTGGAAAATGATTTCTAATTTCTATTCTGCACCTCATGTTATCGTGCTACTTATCGCTTGTTTAATTTTATATTTATGGCGCAAAGACGAGTTAAAGGAAAAAGGAAAACTTCTGATTGTCTTGTCCACTTTGGCAACCTTTGCGCACATGCAATTTGCTGAGGTAGGTTGGTTTTTTCGATACGAATCATATATTGTACTAATTTTAGGCGTCGTTCTCATGGATATGCTCAATAATTATGTTTTTCCTAAATTTTCTCAGATAAAGAATAGAAATTTTTACGATTACAGCATTATGATTCTTCTACTATTTTTGTTTTTAATCCCATTGACAATAAGAATAAGCACGGCATTCATGCAATACCCTAAAGCGATAACAAACATTTACGAACAGCAATATCAGATGGGGTTGTTTTTGAAAAAATACTATCAAGGAAAATGTGTCGCAGCAGATGACATTGGTGCAATCAATTATCTAGCAAATATATACACAATCGATTTGTATGGATTAGCAAACATGGATGTTACAAGACTTAGACTCAGCCATTCTTATAACAAAAACGAAATTAATCAGCTGACACTAAATAATGATGTGCAAGTTGTTGTTATTCATAGTAGTTGGTTTAATGCGGAAATCCCTGATCATTGGATAGAAGTCGGAAAATGGAAAATTTCAAACAACGTTGTGGCTGTCAGGGATGATATTTCGTTCTATGCAACAAGTGATTTATTCAAGACAAACCTAATTAATAATTTGATTGAATTTTCTCACTTACTTCCATCAACCGTGGAGCAATCTGGAATCTATATATCGCCATGAAGCACCCAACACGGCATGGTGTCCTGAAAAGTCATCGTCGGCTAAGCTGGTGACACCTGCACTGCACCAAACGCACGATTTGCTGGGCAAATCGGGTGCAAGTGAAGTCCAGTCCTGGTAAGGGTCAGGTCGCCAGGTAGCAGGCAACCGGTGTGGCGCCATGGCGCCATGCCGAAGCGTTGTATCTTCCTGAGAAAGGAGTGCAAAACAGCAGCCCGTAACATAAAGTGAAACTTGCAGCACCGATATGTTAACCTCGAATGGGGAACAAGAGAGAGTCGAACCTGTCACGCATGGCGAAGGCCACAGCAGCGGTGAAGATCCTGAAGTGCAGCCGCAAAGAACTCTCCGGTGTAGGGAGTGCGGGATGTTGTGAAAGCAAGCGGCACTTGCCCCGCACGCAAGCTGGTTCCGTCAAAGCGGCGTTGTCTCGTCCCGGGCGAGCGCCGGGATGCTGCACAATCCCGCCCACCAGTGCCCCGCAGGGGTATAACGCAAACCGTTGGTGCGCCAAGCGAAGCTTGGCGTTTCTTCCAGGGTGGAAGTCCCTGGTGAACAAGGCCTAACCAGCCATTCATACCGAGTGTTGCAATTGTTACGGAGGCACACGCCGAACAAAACAATTGAAGCGTACACAGGGAACCACACAGGCCACAAGGGAAACCGTATTCCCCGAAGCTTGATACAGCCCCGTTATTTGCGTCGGCGGTGAAAATCGCCCAAATGCAGACGGCGATGATTTCAACAGCCCAGAAGCCAACACGGAGAAAGCGCATTGGTGAGCTTTCCGGGGGTCTGCTGGGGTCCACGAAGAGCGTGGCATGTGTGGAGAGAAGCGTCAAGAACTTGGGAGAACCGAATGGTTCCTAAGCCATTGTGCATTGGTTTCGTCCACCACAATGTTGATAGGTAGGCGTATCGGAAACGACAAGTAGGGTAGCCGATGGCCTTCGGGGGTCGGATCAGCTCATAGTACTCTGAGACGGTAACGCCGTTCACATGGGAAAGGAGTTGACAGGGATACGCAACCCGCAAAGGAAACACAACTCGGACATGCAGGGCCGAAGAAACTGTGCGAACCTCCCTGCGGGAAACAAGCGATGGGTAGCCGAACAGGTTATCATACGGAAGCGAGTATCTCTGAAGAGCCCGGTCGTTATGCAGATGTGATATTTATCGGTGAAGCCGAAGGCTTGTGGGAGGAATTCCTGACGAGTTTTGAAGCAAAGGCCCATCGAATGGTCTATCAACCAACCAGCGCGCCGCCGCTTGAAAATGCCCCCATGGCACGCAAGGATTTATTTCACAGGCATGACCACACGAATGGTGTTCTCTTTGCCACCCGAGGCTGTCCGAGCCAATGTGATTTCTGCACCATCGCTGTGATGTATCCTCATAAGCTGCGCAAGCGGCCAATCGCGGAAGTGGCTGCAGAGTATGCCACCTTCAAAGGCAAGGTGATGATCCTTTGGGATGATAACATTGCCGGTGATCCGGCGTATGCGAAACGTTTATTTCGCGCGATCGCCCCCTATCGAAAATGGTGGAGTAGTCAGGCAAGTCTTCAGGCCGGTCGAGATGACGAATTCCTGGAAGCGGCAGCGCAGAGTGGATGCAGGCAGTTGTTTCTCGGGTTAGAGTCAATCTCTCAACAAAGCATGGTGGAAGTGAATAAGCGGTTCAATCGCGTGGAAGAGTATTTTCAGATCATGGAATGCATCCATTCGCATGGGATTGCCGTCCAGGTCGGTATTGTTTTTGGATTTGACCACGATACGCCGGAGATCTTCAAGGCCACTCTTGATTTTTTGGAAGAGGCCGGAGTCCAGAATGCCACCTTCAATATCCTGACGCCTTTTCCGGGTACACCCCTATTTCGAAGAATGGATGACGAGAGACGTATTCTAACGTACGATTGGAGCAGGTACAACAGTCGTACGGATGTGGTCTTTCAGCCCAGGCAGATGGGTGTGGCAGAGCTATTGGCCGGCTTTCAGTATGCTAATGAGCGCTTCTATTCTCTTCCAAGCATCACCAGGCGATTATGGCAGTCGCCGGTTCAATTGTGGTGGACGTTGCCGCTCAACCTGGCTTACAGGTATCAATGGCAAAAGGCGGCTCAGACCACCGTCCCACAACGTGTTCCAGCCAACTTACTTCGCTAGCGCCCCGCCAGCGGCTGAACACGACCATTGGACCAACTTATTGTCGAGTAAACAAATGTCACAAATCCTTAATTCTGCACAGACTTTTATGTTGAGCAATGCCCGACTGCTCGAACGTCACCTCTTTGCTTATCTCTTTCGGCAGGGCAGTCTGGACCACGTCCGTACCGCGTTGCTCGCCTATCAAAATGCGGATGGCGGCTTTGGGAATGCACTCGAGCCTGATAAGCGTACCACAAGCAGCCAGCCAATTGACCAGGAACTTGCCCTGCGCGTGCTGGATGATCTCGGTTTCGATACGCGCATTGCAGTTCAAATCTGCGACTTTCTCGAAGCGATCACAACGGCAGAAGGTGGTGTTCCGTTCGTCCTACCGACCGTGCGCGATGCACCCCGCGCGGAATGGTGGAATACAGACCTGGACGAGCCGCCTGCGTCGATTAATCCAACCGCCAGTATTGCAGGACTGTTACATAAATACGAAATACGCCATCCCTGGCTTACTCGTGCCACCGACTACTGCTGGCAGTATGTTGAACATCTGCAGATTAGCAGTGGCCATGACTTTCTGTGTGTCCAGTTGTTCCTGGAGTATGTGGCGGATCGTGAGCGGGCAGAACGCGCATTCGAGCGGATAAGCACACAATTGATAGCAGGTGGGCACATTACCTACGATCCATCCGCAAGTGGATATGTCTTTATGCCGCTGGAATATGCACCCTCGCCACAAAATATGTCTCGCCGACTCTTCGATACAACGACAATCCAGAGACATCTGACCGCACTCGCCAACAAGCAACAAATCGATGGAGGCTGGCCAATCTCGTGGCCGGCCGTTAGTCCAGCGTGTGAGCTTGAATACCGTGGTATTGTCACCCTCAAGGCACTGAAGACCCTTCAGGCGTATGATTACATGAAGTAGATTTGCTCTCCGTGTGCGCCGAACACATCCCACTGCGCGCGTCGCTTTGTCATCGGGTTACGTCTACCATTGGGCAACTCATTATTTCGCTCGATGGCAAGAAAGGCTATTATGCGAGTCGCTGCCCTGTATGATATTCACGCAAATCTCCCTGCCTTGGAAGCCGTCCTTCAGGAGGTTCGTCAAGTAGATGTTGATCAGGTGGTGGTCGGGGGTGATGTAGTCCCCGGCCCGATGCCCCGTGAAACGCTGGCGCGTTTGTTGAATCTCGACCTGCCCGTGCAATTCATCCACGGCAATGGTGAGCTGGCGATGCTGGCACAGATGGCAGCTGCCGATGAAAGCCTGGTAACCTATTGGGGCACTACATCGGGCGGACCGCTCCCCGAACAGTATCGAGCGGGCTATCGCTGGACCGTTCAGCAGCTTTATCCTGAGTATGAGCCTGTCCTCGCGAGCTGGCCAAAAACACTCCGTCTCGAAATCGACGGGCTAGGCCCGGTGCTGTTCTGCCATAGTACGCCACGCAGCGAAACGGAAATCTTCACGCGTTTGACTTCGGAAGACCGCCTCCTGCCACTCTTTGAGGGCCTCCAGGTATCAGTAGTGGTCTGCGGTCATACCCACATGCAGTTTAACCGGATGGTTGGCAGGACGAGTGTGGTCAATGCCGGCAGCGTGGGCGAACCGTTTGGTGAGCCTGGCGCTTATTGGCTCCTACTTGGGCCTGACGTCCAACTACGACATACATCGTACGATACCACGAAGGCAGCTGAGCGTATTCGAGCTACGAACTATCCACAGGCGCAGGAAAGCGCCCAGGGCATCCTGCAGCCTCCCTCGGAGAGTGAAATGCTTGAATTGTTCGGCACGGCTGAACTGAAGTGAGGTGATTATTATCGTTCTGGGGTTTCAGTAACAAAATCGTTCGAAACAAGGCTGGGCGTGAATGCTCAATCCACCGGACCTCAAAATAAAAACGGCTCCCGCACCGGAAGCCGTTTTGCTTTTACACCTGAGGCAGGTTGCGCCGCAGAATATTGTACATGGGGAGCCCCTTGACTGCACCTTCCACCACACAGGTGATCGGGTTATCCACCAGATAAGCGGGGATGCCCAGCGATTTTGTGAGCAGTTTATCAATACCGCGCAGCAACGCGCCGCCCCCGCACAGGGCCACACCGCGGTCGATGATATCCGCGACCAGCTCTGGCGGTGTTTTCTCCAGCACCCGGCGGCCCGTTTCGACCACCAGTCTGAGCGGCTCCTGCAGGGCCTCCACGATCTCTCCAGTTGTCAATGTAACCGGGCGCGGCAGACCGGTGACCTGGTCCTGTCCCTGCACTTCCATGCTGTTTTCAGTATCCTGCGGGACGGCGGCTCCAATCTTCATCTTGAGCTGCTCGGCGGTCGATTGGCCGACCACCACCCCATATTTCCTGCGCACGTAATTGACAATGGCTTCATCCAAATCCATGCCACCGGCGCGCAGCGTTTCGGCTGCCACAATTCCATACATCGCCATGACAGCAGCCTCTGTACAGCCGCCACCGAGACAAATCACCATGTTGCCCGAAGGCGAATTGATCGGCAGATCCACACCGAGCGCGGCGGCCAGCGGCTGTTGGATGAGGTACGCCTCGCGGCTCCCCGCCTCCAGGACTGCCTCATAGACCGCGCGGCGCTCCACGCTGGTGACTCCATATGGGACCGAGATCATGACGCGGGGACGGAAGATGCGCATCGATCCGCTGACGCGCTGCAACAGATATTGGAGCAAAGTCTCGGTGATCTCATAATCTGCGATGACCCCATTCTTGAGCGGCCGCGCCACTTCGATGCTCTCAGGGACGCGCCCATACATATCGCGCGCCTCCTGCCCCACTGCCACCATCTTCTGGTCGAGCACCTCAATGGCAACAATCGTTGGCTCATCCAACAGCACCTGAGTGCTGTCAGCCAGCCGTGTGAACATGGTGCCCAGGTCTATACCCAGATCTTTGGAAAATAGTGCCACGGTTGCTGCAACTCAATTCTGGTTTAGGCACCGTCCCGCAGGTTAGATCCTTCGGCTACGCCTCAGGACAGGCCTGTGGGACGTTTTGTCTACAGTGTTTCTTCGAACTCGGTAAGTTTTCTGCCAGACTCGCGATATCGGCGTACCATGTCCAAGCGCAGGTTCGAGCGACGCAGGGCAGCTTCCATGATAAAGTAGGCATCGCGGTCGGCTTCTGGAGAGAGATTGGCCAGCGCGTCTTCAGCCCGTTTCTTCGCCGCCTTGGCGCGCACGATATCGATTTCTTCAATGTTTTCCGCGGCATCTGCCAGCACCGTGACAATAGACGGCTGCACCTCAGCCACGCCACCCGCCACCGCAAACAATTCCTCCTTGCCCTTGCGGCGTACTTTGATAACACCGTATTTCAGCGTGGTCAACACGGGGGCATGGTTGGGCAAGATACCCATTTCGCCAGCCGCGCCAGGCAGGATAACCATATCCACATCATCCTGAAATACGGTACGGTCCTGGGAGACAATTTCACAACGGATGGTCATGGTTTAGTATCATCCTGTCATTGTTTCGCTCCGCTCGCAATGACGTAATTATGCTTCCACCGCGAGTCTATTCGCCTTTTCACGCACGTCTTCAATTGTACCGGCCATCATGAAAGCCTGTTCGGGCAGGTCATCGCATTTGCCGTCCAGGATTTCACGGAAGCCGCGCACGGTTTCTTTCAACTCTACGTAACGGCCAGAGATGCCGGTAAAGCGTTCTGCCACATAGAATGGCTGGGAGAAGAAGCGTTCGATCTTGCGGGCGCGCGCCACAATGAGTTTATCATCTTCAGAAAGCTCATCGATGCCCAGAATGGCAATGATGTCCTGCAGGTCCTTGTAGCGCTGGAGGATGCGCTGAACCTCACGCGCCGTTCGATAGTGTTCCTCGCCCACGATATTCGGATCAAGGATCCGGGAGGTGGAAGCGAGCGGGTCCACGGCGGGGTAAATACCCTTTTCCACGATCGAGCGTTCGAGGGCGATGGTCGCATCCAGATGGGTAAAGGTCGCCACCGGCGCGGGGTCGGAGTAGTCATCGGCCGGGACGTAGACCGCCTGCATGGAGGTGATGGAACCGGTGCGGGTGGAGGTAATGCGTTCCTGCAGTTCACCCATTTCGGTTGCGAGAGTCGGTTGATATCCCACCGCAGAAGGCATACGCCCAAGCAAAGCAGACACTTCCGAACCGGACATCGAGAAACGGAAAATGTTATCGATGAAGAGCAGCACATCCCGGCCCTGATCGCGGAAGTACTCGGCCATGGAAAGAGCCGTGAGTGCCACGCGCAGACGCACGCCGGAAGGCTCGTTCATCTGACCATAGACCATGACGGTGTCCTTCATCACACCCGACTCAAGCATTTCACGATAGAGCTGTGTACCTTCACGCGTGCGTTCACCCACGCCCGCGAACACAGAGTTGCCTTCATGTTCCGTCGCCACCGAGCGGATGAGCTCCATGATGATCACGGTCTTGCCAGTGCCTGCGCCGCCGAAAATACCGGTCTTGCCACCTTTGGTAAATGGGGCAATCAGGTCCACCACTTTGATGCCGGTTTCGAACACCTCCACGTGCGTAGATTGTTCAGAAAACAGAGGCGCGGGGCGATGGATTGGGTAATGCGTCACAGCATTGACCGGACCTTTG
Organism: Anaerolineales bacterium; assembly: GCA_035720235.1. Taxonomy (GTDB): domain Bacteria; phylum Chloroflexota; class Anaerolineae; order Anaerolineales; family Villigracilaceae; genus Defluviilinea. The sequence continues at coordinate 8,877 of DASTOH010000115.1, forward strand.
TTATCCACCGGGTTGCCAAGTACGTTGAAGATACGGCCCAGGGTACTCTGTCCAACTGGCACCATAATGGGCGCTCCGGTTGCAACAGCTGGCATGCCGCGTTGCAGGCCATCTGTGGAGTCCATCGCGACAGTGCGGACCCAGTTGTTACCAATGTGCTTTTGCACCTCAAGGATCATCTTATCCTGTCCGGGTCGTTCGACTTCGATCGCCTCGTAAAGATCTGGAATTCCACCTTCCGGGAATTCCACATCCACTACCCCACCCAAGATTTGCACAACACGGCCCATTGCATTTGCCATGATACCCATTCCTCCAAAATCAGTTCTCGGCCAGCGCCTCGGCGCCGCCCACAATATCCAAGATGTCGTTCGTAATACCCTGCTGACGAACCTTGTTGTAAGCCAGTTGCAGCGCACCGACCAGTTCCTTGGCGTTGTCGGTGGCGTTGCGCATGGCGATCATGCGCGCGGCATGTTCGCTGGCCTGTGATTCGAGCACCGCCTGATACACCTGCAGCCCGGTGAAGCGCGGGATCATTTCATCGAGTATTTCGTGCTGGCCAGGCTCATATTCGTATGCCGCCGGAGCACCCTGATGATCATGCCCGAAGCTCTCCACCATGCCCTGCCTGTCCTCCAGCGCAAGCGGCAGTAGCTTTTTCACGGTCGCCACCTGGCGTGACATGCTGACGAAGTCAGTGTACACCAGGTAGACCTCATCGGCTTCGCCATTTTCAAACTCATTCACCACTAAACGCCCAATCGCTGAGACCGCGCCAAACTTGGGCGTGGCGGGTAGATTGCTGAAATCAGCCAAAATCGGTTTGCGCATACGCAGCAATAGATCGCGTCCCTTGCGGCCTACTGTAATGTACTTCACCGGGATGTGATATTTATCAAAACGACCCAACACAAAACGAATGATGTTCGTGTTGTATGCGCCTGCCAGACCACGATCTGCCGTCATCACAATGATGAGCGCGTTCTGTGGCTGAGGCCGTTCCGTCAATAGCGGATGCAGTTTGCTGTGGCCGGGTTGTCCGGTGACATGCGTCAGCACCTGCCAGGCCTTGGCTGCATACGAACGCGTTGCGGTCAACGCCTGGATTGCTTTGCGGACCTTTGCCGCACTCACCGCTTCAAGCGCACGCGTGACTTGCGAGATGTTTTTGACGCTCCGAATGCGGAGCTTCATTTCACGAGAGGAAGCCATTGGTTAGTCTCGTAGTCTGTTAGTGGGATAGTCGGATAGTCGGGCTATGCCTGCCAGGAATTGCGGAAGGCATCCAGCGCTTTCAAGAGATTGGCGCGCGCCTCATCTGCGATGGCTTTCTTTTCAGTTATGTCCTTCACAACCTCAGGATGTGAAGATTCCATGTAACTGATCAAGTCCGCCTGCCATCTCGCCATGCTGCTTACAGGAACCGTATCGGCAAAGCCACTTGTTCCAGCAAAGATCAGCAACACCTGATGCTCCAGTGACATCGGCTGATACTGCGGCTGCTTGAGAATTTCCTGCATGCGCTGACCGCGGCCCAACTGCTGCTGGGTCGCCTTATCCAGGTCAGAGGCCATCAGCGCGAACGCGGCCAGTTCACGATACGCCGCCATGTCAAGGCGCAGGCGACCCGCCACCTGTTTCATGGCTTTGGTCTGGCCATCACCACCCACACGGGATACTGAAACGCCCACGTTCACCGCCGGGCGAATACCGGCATTGAACAGGTTGGTTTCAAGGAAAATCTGACCATCCGTAATGGAGATCACGTTGGTGGGCACATAAGCGGAAATATCGCCCAACAAGGTTTCAATGATCGGCAGGGAAGTGAGCGAGCCGCCCGTCCCAGCCACCTTGATGATCTTGTGATTATCTGCATCGCTCATATGCTTGCGCGCTTCTTCAGCTTCGTCTTTTGAGATCGGGCCCATATAGACTTTTCCATCCACACCCTCTTTTTCAGACGCCAGAGCCTCTTTGAAATCCTTCTTCACGATCACGTATTTGTTCGCAAGGCGGGCGGAGCGTTCCAGCAGGCGGGAATGCAGGTAGAACACATCGCCAGGATACGCTTCACGTCCAGGCGGGCGGCGCAATAGCAGGGAGACCTGACGATACGCCCAGGCATGTTTGGAAAGATCATCATAGATGATCAGGGCATCGCGGCCAGTCTCCATGAATTCTTCTCCCATTGCCGTCCCGGAGTATGGAACAATATATTGCAGCGCCGCGGATTCATCCGCCGCCGCGACCACGATGATGGTATGTTCCATCGCGCCCGCGCGTTCGAGAATACCAAGTGTACGGGCAATCGCGGCCTTCTTCTGGCCAATTGCCACGTAAATACAAAATAGATTTTTGCCTTTTTGATTGATGATCGTATCAATGGCGATGGCGGTTTTGCCTGTCTGGCGGTCGCCGATGATCAACTCACGCTGACCACGTCCAACGGGAATCATCGCATCGATGGATTTGATGCCCGTCTGCACCGGGGTATCCACATCCTGACGATAGACCACACCGGGAGCAATGCGCTCGATGGGACGAAAACCGGTCGTGGAAATGGGACCTTTTCCGTCGATTGGCTCGCCCAACGCGTTCACCACGCGTCCGATTAGCGCGTCTCCCACCGGCACGGAAGCAATGCGCCCGGTGGCGCGTACCGTCATACCTTGAGCGATTTCGTCGTAGGCACCCATGATGATGACACCGACGCTGTCCTTTTCAAGGTTAAACGCGGTGCCCATAACACCGTTTCCAAACTGTACCAGTTCCTGGGCTCTGACATTTGCAAGTCCCTGCACACGGGCAATGCCGTCCCCCGCCTCCAGCACTGTACCGATATCACTCACGCCAACTTTCGGCTCAAAACTCTCGATTTGTTTCTGCAAATCGCTGGTGATTTGCTGGATGAGATCCGTCATTTGAGTTGCCTCCACAATCCAATTCTGCAGGTTACAGGCCAAGGCTGCGGCCC
>DASTOH010000116.1:0-34260 GCA_035720235.1 Anaerolineales bacterium
CGAATTGCGGACATGACGAATCAGGAAATATCCACTTTGATCCGCACAGCCCTGGATGAGGGCATCAATTTCTTTGACCATGCCGATGTTTATGGAGGTGGAAAATCGGAGAAGAAATTTTCGGAGGCCCTGGATATGAACTCCAGCCTGCGGGAGAAAATGATCCTGCAAACAAAATGTGGTATTCGCAAGGATTGTTTCGACTTTTCCAAGGAACACATTTTGGAGGCGGTGGATGGCAGTTTGAAGCGGTTGAGAACCGACTATCTGGATGTGCTCCTACTGCACCGTCCGGATGCCCTGGTGGAACCGGAAGAGGTCGCAGAGGCGTTCACGATCCTGGAGACCAGCGGCAAGGTCAAATATTTCGGGGTGAGCAACCAGAATCCAATGCAGATCGAACTGCTGTGCAAATTCGTGAAGCAGAAAATCTACTTCAACCAGCTCCAGCTCAGTATCACGAATACCGGCATGATCGATGCGGGGATCAATGTCAACATGCAAATCGACCGCTCCGTTAACCGGGATGGCAGCATTCTGGATTACTGCCGACTAAAGGAAATTATCATTCAACCCTGGTCCCCGTTCCAATATGGCTTCTTTGAAGGTGTCTTCCTGGATAACCCGAAGTTCCCCGAACTTAACCAAAAAATCAATGCAATCGCGAAAGACAAGGGTGTGACGAATACTGCGATTGCGATTGCCTGGCTTCTGCGCCATCCTGCCCATATGCAGCCCATCATTGGCACCACCAACCCGCAACGTGTAAAGGATTCCTGCCAGGCATCCGGAGTTAACCTGACTCGCCAGGAGTGGTACCAGATCTATTTAGCCGCAGGAAATAAACTGCCGTAGGTTGGCTGGTTCGTCGTGTGTGAAGATGGTTGGAGGGAGTGAAAAGTCCATAGAACAGCGAAATAGTTTGCGGCGGAGTTCCGAAGTGCATTGAAATGAAATGCCAACTGAGGGACTTTGCTGTATACTGTCGTCATGATGTAGGTTCACCATGCAAATTGATTACATTGTCTGCCCCGAAGATATCGAGGAGAACCTCGTCAGGAAACATCAGGTCAAATTGCGTGAGGCGTGTCAGGCGTTGTTGAACAATCCCCGCATCCGCTTTGCGGAAAAAAGATATACCGAGGGCGAGGATGTGTATGCCGCCTTTGGTCAGACCTTTGGCGGCAGGTATCTATCGGTATTCTTCGTCTTCAAACCGAAAGACAACACAGCGATTAGAAGTAGCGCACGTGATATGAGTAAGAAAGAGCGTAAATCCTATGCCCGCAAATAAAGGTTCTGTATCAAAAGCCAACTCATTAAAAAAAATGGGCGAATTCTGGGACAAGCACGACTTTACCGAATTCGATGATCCAGATTCGCCCGATATTGAGTTTCGCGTCACTGTTGCAATTCCTGTCGAGCCCGATTTGCTTTCTGATATTGAGGAATTGGCTCATTTGCGCGGTATCAACGTGGAAACCCTGGTCAATTTATGGTTGAAGGAGAAGCTTATGGAAACGAAGGCGGGATAGATTCTTCGAGAAAACAGGAAATCCACACGCTGGCGGATGGAGTCATTGTCGGTTCGGCATGTGTGAAGACGACTGGAGAGAGTGAAAATCCAGTTGAGGCGGCGAGGGAGTTTGAGCGGGAATTCAGAGACGCGTTGACGAAGTGATGTATATTGTCACATATTGACCGGTTTCTTCACAATATCTTTCTCAACTCGTCTTGCCGCAAATTTCTTAACGCGGGCTAATTGTATAGTTCCATTGTGGATTAGGAACGAGGAAATGTATGTCAAGCTGCTTCATCATTTCTTTGGGCACTTCTTTGCCCTCTTGATATCGCTGCTCTTGAAGAAAGGCTTTGACTGTTAGCCCTTTAGTTGTCTTTGTTCCGCATATATACGCCAACATAGTATTTATGGTTTTCAAAGGTTTTCCGGCCCAATTTATGCTGATGTAACTGAATAGTCTGTGCTCAACAGGCTTCCATTTTGAGCACCCTGGTGGATAATGGCAAACTGTCACAGCCAATCCAAATTGATCGCTCAGTTTCTCTTGTAAGCCTAACTTCCAGGAACGTGAACGGTAGCTGTTGCTTCCGCCTGAATCTGCAAGTATTAATAGTTTATTTGCATGGGGATAACCATGTTGCCCTTCTATTTTCCACCACCTGACAATATTGTCTACAGCAAATTCTGGTGTATCAGATGAAATACCTACAACCACAAAACCTGAATTTTTTACAACGTCATAAATACCATATGGCACTGCCTTGCATAAAGCCGTGCTTGGAAAATCATGCTCATTAACTTCTTCGGCTTGTCTACTCCATGCGCGCCCATTATTGTTGAATTCACCTATGAGTTCTTTCTTCTTTGTATCAACACTAATGATTGGCAGTTCCGCAATACTAAACGCCTCTCTTTGCGATGCAATAAATCGAAATTGGTCATCACGACCCGGGTAGTTCGTATGGATCTGCCTCCGTTTATTGGCTTTCAACGAGAAATCCATTTTGTAAAGTAAGCGACGCACAGTCTCTGGGCTGGCTTTATAACCTTGATCGCCTAGCCGCCTACTCAATTCGTGGGTACTACTTCGAATCCATTTCTGTTCACTCATTGGATCTCCCGCTGACTCGTTTTCAAGCATTTGCTCCAGTGCGAATATGATAGATGGGTCTTTGTCTTCAACTAACTTCCGCCCGGCTCCTGGCTGCCGTATAACATTGGACTGAACATCAGTTGAAACTGAATTACCTGAGGAAGAAAGATTTGCCAATTGCCTTATCTCGTGAATTCCTGTGCGAATACAAGCACAAGATAATCCAGTTGCTTTTGATACCAAAGTTATTCCCCCGTGTCCTATAGCATTTGCCTCAGTGCCTGCCCACAAGCGGCGCAATCTTTCATTCATAAAAGGACGCAAAACTTCTAACTTATTCTTTACTGCTGAAGATTCTGTGTAGGTGGAAGTCATATATGTACTCCTCAGTCTACGATCAGCATCATGGACAAATTCCTCGGGAAATCGGGATCGAAGCCTCGCATCACGCTCAAGTGATGTGCGTCAGTAAATTATCAGTACTATCAGCAATCTCAATGGTGTTCCCAGGCTCGAAGTTGCTTGTAAACCACCCATAAGATCGTTCTCGGTCTGCGCCGCCTTCGTCGGTCAATAGGATTTGCTCACAAATCACAGCTAAATCTTCAATCACTCGTTCATAGCGGTAGTATGCCAGCGCGGATAGGTCAATATCCGTTTTGCCGTAGCCTTCGTAGAATACGGATTCTTCCCGTTTGCTTTTCCAGATTTCATCAATCCCGCCGCCGATGAACATCAGGTCGCGTTCCTTCGGCGCAAGGAGGGGAGCGTCCCAATCTACGATGTAAAGTTCATCCCTGTCGCCGGTGAGGATGTTACCGCCGTGAATGTCCGTGTGGCAAAGGACGAGTTCCAAGGGTTTGGATTGAAGTTCTAGCGCGAGTTGTCCTGTCCGTTCGACGAGATGAGTTATCTCGCTCCCCTTGGATTTCATGAACTTTGCCAGTTTCCCTGCGGTCGGGTCATCAAAAGTCTGGCTTTCCACCTGCACCTGAAATGCCTTTATGTTTTCACGATACTTCGGGGAGAAGGATTCTTGCGGAACTAGTCTTTTGAGTTCTGGTAAGAGTTGCGCGGAGTGAATCCCTTTGAGTGCCGCGCCGAGAATCCACCTTTGGTGATCGGTCAACTCCATGTCAAAGCCGTTTTTCCCTTCGATGAAAGGATACAGGATCAGCTTGTACTCGCCAAAGTCTGCCCAGCCTTGTTTGGATTTGGTCTCAAGTGGGGCGATTATTTCTTGTATGCCCTGCGACTTGAGAAAGAGCGGCACGGTCACGATGATTTCGTCAAAGCCTTTTCTCAATTTTAGGAAGTACGCCGTTCCATCGTCCGCGACGACGCGATAGACAGCGGTGCCCATGTCCGCGCCGAGAGGGAGGAAGGTCAATTCGGCGACGCGTAAATCGTATTCTTCTTGCAAACGGGAAATGATAAGTGCTTCGGGGATGTTTGGTTTTTCGAGCATTCTTAATCCAATTCGGTGGTTGAGTAGACCTGCGTGTTCGTCGTAGGTCGTATCGAAACCACCACTACGCAAAGAACACCCGTTATTTGGGTGTTCTTTTGGATAGCTTTCTTCTCTTATTCGATATCGTCAAACTTGCTCAAGTATTCTTCATCGGACTGGTCTTTCGCACCTAAATGCTCCATTTCATATTCGCGGAGCAACTTTTTTAATTCAGCCAGTGCTTCGTCCCGTCCGTTGGCAACTCTGCCATACTTTCTCAACACTTCAAAGATTTCGTAATGGATGCCGCTGTATCCTGAACCCGTGCCGCCAGATTGAACGCGGTCCCAAGCGTCTGAGTACAGTTGCGACAGTTGATCGTATTCATCCAATGATGTTATGGAGTTCTTTTTCTCCGATGAGTTCGGCGACATGGTTGCCCTCCAATTTTTCAAGATGTTTCATAAGATTGATCTTGAGACGTTTGATTTCATCCTGCAACTGCTCAAATGTCGCCGGTCGAATGTCAGGGTCGAAATGGATTTCAGGGAAATTGCGCTGGAAGATGTTTTTTACCAGTAGTACCTGATAGATCTTTCGTCCGCTCTCCATCGTGCCCTGATCTTTCAAGACGCCCGTGTAAATCAACTTGTCGTCAATGTACAAACCAACATAATCACCAGGTTTCATAGAGATCTCCTTGGCATTTGTGAGAAGATTCTATCATAGTCACAAAACCATACCCGTCATTGCGAGCAGGGCTTAGCTCAACGAAGCAATCTCGAATCCTACGGCGTAGATTGCTTCGTCCACTCGCCGTTTAAGGCTCGGGGCTCGCAATGACGATCAGTGATTGAACGCCTTGATCGCCAGCCCTGCGACCACACTGCTGAATGAGCTAGATTCTTTCACCTTCTCCGTGCCAAAGATACGAGCGAGCATGCCCGTGAACAATGGGACATTCGATGAGCCGCCCGTCTTCACCACTGCATCGATTTCTTCGATATCAAGCCCTGACTTGGCAATCGTATCGAGCAGGACTTTTTCCACATCAATCAGATAATGATAGATGTCGGTTTCGAATTGATGGCGCGTGTACAATTCCCAGAGGGCGATGTCTTTATCTTCCAGGCTGATGACGGTTGCGCCGTCACTGGATAGCGCGATCTTCCCCGCTTCTACGCGGTTGTAGAACGTGAATGCCAGGTCGTTGTAAATCAAGCCCTCCAGTGCCTTCAAACGGACGGGAGAAATCTTGGCCTGGATCGCTTTTTCAAGGACGTTGCGATTGATAGGTGTGCCCATTTCAGGAAGTGCCATCCAATCGGGGATGGCGTGGATCATCTCCATGATCTCGGGATGATGTTTGACTTTCCCATAGCCGAAATGCGGCAACATGCGTTTCTCGATGATCGTGCGGTCAAAGTCGCTGCCGGCAATGTCCACGCCGCCGCTGGCATAGACTGTGCGATTGTGCGGGTCGCCGAGGCGCATCACGGCGATATCGAGCGTGCCGCCGCCGAAGTCAAAGATGACGACGTTCTGTGGCTTTGTGATGGATTGCTCGTAAAACAAGGCCGCGGCGATGGGCTCGAGTTCAAAGTCCACTTCCTTGAAACCCGCCTCATACGCAGCCTGGCGCAGGGTCTCCTGTGCTTTGTGATCGCGTTCGAGTGACTCGGAAAATTTAACAGGTCGTCCGAGCGTCACGGCATCAATTGATTCTCCGAGCACATCTTCGGCACGGCGCTTGAGCAAGCTCAAATAGGTCTTCGCCAGATCGCCCACCGTGTAATAGCGTTCAAAAATCTGCGTGCCCTGGTAATTGTCCTTGCGTAAGGCAGTCTTGAGATATTGCAGCAAACGTCCCGGCTTCAATTCATCCACATATACAAAAATATCGCGCACGTAATGCATGTCCGCGCCATAGACGTCGATCTCGCCTGCCCATTGTTTCACATAACGCCGCTGGCGATTGACGTTGTCGCGATAATACGTCTCCACCGCTTCCTGCCCCAGATAGGTGCGATAGTCGCGCGTGATGTATAGCACGGTCTTGATGACTTCAGGCAAAACGTTTCTTGGATCAACGGGCAGCAAGCGGACCCTGCGGCCATCATAAACCGCCACTCCTGAATTGGATGTACCGAAGTCGAGACCAACTTTGAGACTCATGATGCGCTCCGCTTCCCACTATCAGTTTGGATCAGCCCAATGGACAGGATCAGCCCTTCGGCTTCGATCGAACCGGCGCCAGCCATGGATCCGGCTTCGAGCAGGCTGAGTCTTCCCGTCGCATCCAGCACAACAACTGAATCCGGATCCCTCACGGCGGCCGCGCCCATGAAGCGGACTCCCTGCTCGAGCCGCGAGGGCGGAATCAAAGCCTGTCCCTTGGCCGTGGACGATTTTGAGGACTCGATGTTTTTGCTTTCGCGCTGAATCACCTTGCCCGTTTGGGTCACACACAGAAGTGCAGTATCTGCGGGAGTTGAAAACGACGCGATGACATAATCGGTGGCGGTCAGGCGGATGCGCTCCTCGGTGGCGTAGGAGAGCTCGTCCACATCGAAGCTAACGACCTTGCCCTCATACGTGACAAACGCGGCGCGGTCTTTCTTGTGCGAGAGCATCAGGTCGAACGGCTGGTCAGATTTTTGCAGCGTTCCTTTGCCGATGTAATGATTGCCAAGAATGGATTGCGCCATGGAGGTCATGGTCTTCTTCACGCAGCCACGGCGGCTGACCTGCAAAAAGAAATCAGAGAGAGGCAGATGCGAGAACGGCGCGACGCAAGCCAGCACTTCACCCGCGCGCGGCTCGTTAGGGAGCGCGGCCTGATTCCAATCCCATGCTCCGCCAAGTTCCACGGTGGGAATATCCTTCACGGAATATGTGTCAACGCGTCCTGATGTGAAAAGCAAAAGTACATCTTCGTTGGATGGGAGGACCAAAATGCGCGGTGGCTCCTGGTAAGTGACCATCTCGCCCACGATGCGACCGAGCTCCCTGGCCTCCGAATCCAGTTCAATGCGGAAGATTCGGCCCGGTGCGTTGTAGATCAACAGACTGAGCGTTGACGCTTCAACCGGTTTGGCGGGCAGTTCCACGAGCGAGGCATCGTCCACGCCGAAGCGCCGCTTGAGCAAATCGAGTTGATATTCGAGATGGGCGATGCGCTTCTGATATTCCTCGACGCGCGTACCGTTCTGCAAGGCGATGTTTTCTGCCAGCAGTTCCTCATCCCGTTCGCTCAACTCGCGCAGACGCCTGGCGATCAGCCTCACGATCGTAACTGCGGACTGGGGTCGCTCTTCGGCTTCTTTCATCCATTCGTCAATTTTGGTGGTGAAGGAAGACATGGTTGGGATTCCTCGAACTGGTAATTATACATGAGGAAAAAGCTTGCTTCCAGAACATTCCTCTTTTGGACTAGAATTATCTATTGGGTTTGCGGGAAAAGTTGTAAGATTGGCTCTGCTGAATGCAGTCATACCGGTTTCAGTTTCGGAGGAGTTCAAAATGGCAAAGATTACGCCGCTTGTGTCGATTATGAATTATTATCGCGATGCAAATGCCGATGTCCTGAAAACTGTTAGCGCTTTATCGGATGATCAGATCGCCTGGCGACCTCACCCCGCCTGTAATTCCATTGCCTTTCTAGTTTGGCATATGGCGCGCTGGGAAGATCATATGCAAGCCACAGTCCCAGGCATGACGGAGGAACTCTCGCGTCGCCTGCTGCCCGGACAACAAATCTGGGAGAGGGATCAACTCGCCGCAAAATGGGGATTTAATCCAACGCAACTTGGAGAGTTGGAACTGGGGACAGGTTTTGACAGAGATACATCGGATGAACCATCCTGGCCCCAAAAAGAAGTTCTGCTCGAATACGCCCGACAGACGTTTGCGGCTGTGGAACATGCCATCAGTTTTATTGACGAGGAACAATTCGAGGAAATCGAACGCTCCCAATTTGACAATGAATACATGAATGAAACGATGACTCAATCGGTCACTGTAGGCAATGCAGTAATGGAACATCTCATCCATACTACTCACCATTTGGGAGAAATCTATTATCTGACTGGATTGATGAAGCAAAGTGGATCAAATCGTGGCTGAAAGCAGCAGGCATAGTGCAATGAACAAATTTACTTTTCAGAAGTCCCTCTTGACGCATCCTCACAACAGGCATAGAATAGCGCCTAATATGCTTAAGTCCACTCATTGGTTTGCGTTTTACTTTTATTACGGCTTCCGATCTCCGGCTGCCGTTGGTGGCGCTTAAGTAGACAGAAGAAGGACTCTGTTCACGCAACGAGCGAGACCACACGGTCTCGCTCTTTTTGTTTACCTCACCCCGTCCCCTCTCCACCCTGTTCTCCTCCAGGGCTGGAGAGGGGCAAGGGGAGAAAGTATATAGGAGCCATCTATGTCAATCCGTGGAATCCGTGGCGCAACTACCGTTGCAGCCGATGAACCAGAACTGATCTTGCAAGCCACGCGTGAATTGTTGGAAGAGATTTTGGCTGAGAACGAAGGGATGGCGCCCGAAGATGTGGCCAGCGCCCTCTTTACGGTGACGGACGATCTCGCCTCCACCTTCCCGGCGCAGGGAGCCCGTCAGATGGGTTGGGGACTCGTCCCGATGCTCTGTGCACGCGAAATCCCTGTGCCGAATAGTCTGCCGCGTGTCATTCGCGTCCTGGTCCATTGGAATACGGATCTCCCTCAAGACCAGATTACACATGTTTATTTACGTGAGGCGGTCAAACTAAGGCCGGACCTGGTTGCCGCGCAGTGACCTATTGACATCGGTGGTTGAGCGCAAGCAGTCGAAACCACCAGTAACAGGTAAGCATAAACTTTGTTGTAGCATGTTGGTCTCGATATGAGACGACAAGCACGGCTCTACTCGACCAACGGGAACAGGAGAAATCACCATGATGATCATAATGAAAGCCAATGCCACACCACAGCAGGTGGAGAACGTCATCCAGCAGATCAAATCAGAGGGACTGGCGGTGCACCTTTCACAAGGTGTCGAAACCACCATTATTGGCGCGATCGGGGAAACCCATAGCATTCCTACGGACCGCTTCGAAGGGCTGGACGGTGTCGAAGCAGTACAACGTATTACGCAACCATATAAACTGGCCTCACGCCAATTCCACCCGGAGAACACGATCCTGCCATTGGATGGGTTCACGGTCGGGGGGGACCAGATCGCCGTCATTGCGGGACCATGTGCAGTGGAGAGTCGCTCTCAGATCGTGGAAACAGCCCTGGCGGTGAAAGAGGCGGGCGCTTGCGCTTTGCGCGGCGGCGTGTTCAAACCGCGTACGTCGCCCTATTCCTTCCAGGGTTTGGGCGAAGAGGGGCTCGAGTATCTCGCCGAGGCGCGCGAGAAAACGGGGTTGCCCGTTGTGGTGGAGATCATGTCACAGGTCCAGATCGACGTGATGGTGAAGTATGTGGACGTGCTGCAGGTTGGCGCGCGCAATATGCAGAACTTCAACCTCCTGCGCGCGGTGGGTCAGACTCGTACAGCTGTCCTTTTGAAGCGCGGCCTCTCCGCCACCATCGAAGAAATGCTCATGTCGGCTGAGTATATTTTGGCCGGGGGAAATCAGCGTGTGATGTTGTGCGAGCGCGGCATCCGAACGTTCGAAACTGCCACGCGCAACACCACGGATATCAATGCGGTTCCCGTTCTGAAGAATCTCACTCATTTGCCGGTCATCCTCGACCCGAGTCACTCGACCGGCCATGCGAACTACGTGGCAGCGGTTGCACGCGCGGCCATCGCGGCGGGTGCCGATGGACTGATCGTCGAAGTTCATCCTGACCCAGCGAAGGCGTTGTCAGACGGCAAGCAATCGCTCAAACCTGAAAAATTCGCTGAGATGGTGAAACAGGTCGGGCAGATCGCCCAGATCATGGGACGCAGTCTCGCAGTCGTTCAAAGTGAATACGCAAAGCAGGGTTGGGCGTAGGAACGATCCTTGCAGTCGTCCACCAGCGGTCATCCACCCTGGCGGACGCCCTTTGATCAGAACCAATCATTGGACAGGGGCAAGCCCTGTCCCAACAAAAAGGAAACAGCATCATGATGATCATCATGCACCCAGGTGCGAACAAGGAACAAATTCAAGTTGTCATTGCTGAGATCGAAAATCAGAAATTATCTGCGCATGTCATTGAAGGCGTCGAGCAGACCATCATCGGCGCGGTCGGCGACGGGCATTATGTCGCGAAGGAAATCTTCGAAGCGCTGCCAGGCGTGATGGGCGTCCAGCGGATTTCGCAGCCCTACAAACTGGCCTCCCGCCAGTTCCATGAACACGACTCCGTTTTTCAGCTCGATGGTTTCACTCTCGGCGGCGCGGAGATCCCCATCATCGCGGGACCCTGCGCGGTTGAGTCGCGTTCCCAGATTCTTGAAATTGCGCAGGCTGTCCGCGAAGCGGGCGCGAATGCTTTGCGCGGCGGAGTCTTCAAGCCCCGTACATCGCCGTATGCGTTTCAAGGTCTCGGGGTGGAAGGACTTGAATATCTCGTCGAAGCGCGCGAGAAAACCGGTATGCCTGTCGTTGTGGAAGTAATGGCGGTGTCGCAAATCCCACTGATGGAAAAATATGTGGATGTGTTCCAAATTGGTGCGCGCAACATGCAGAACTTCAACCTCCTGCGCGCAGTTGGTGAGACGCGCACGCCTGTGCTCTTCAAGCGTGGCATGTCTGCGACCATCGAAGAGATGCTGATGGCCAGTGAATACATCCTCAGTGGCGGCAACACGCGCGTCATGTTGTGCGAGCGCGGCATCCGCACCTTCGAAACTGCCACACGCAACACCACCGATATCAACGCCATTCCGGTCCTCAAACGGCTTACCCATTTGCCTGTCATTATCGACCCAAGCCATTCGACGGGGGACTCGGCCTACGTCGCTGCGTTGGCAAAGGCAGGTGTCGCGGCCGGTGCCGACGGTGTCATCGTCGAAGTGCATCAAGATCCTCCGCACGCGCTTTCCGATGGCAAGCAGTCGCTCACGCCTGAAGCCTTTGCCAAAATGGTGAAGCAGGTCAAGGCAGTGGCGGAGGCGGTGGATCGCCGGTTGGTGGATCAACATGAGCGAGTCTGACTTTCGTCTGGCAGAGTCCAAAATTGCTATTATTGGATTGGGATTGATGGGGGGCTCGCTGGCGTTGGGATTGAGAGGCAAATGCGCCGCGATCTATGGCATCGACCCGCATCCCGCGACGCTCGAACTGGCTCTTTCCCAACATATCGTGGACTACGCGGAGAGTGATCCCGCCGCTCTGCTCCCTGAAGCGGATCTTATCGTTTTGTCGGCTCCCGTCCCTGCGATTTTGTCTCTGCTCGAGCAACTGCCGTCGCTCACGCCAAATCACTGTATCGTCATGGACCTGGGTTCAACGAAAAGGCTGATCGTCGAAGCGATGGCTCGCCTGCCCGAACGCTTCGACCCCGTGGGCGGACATCCCATTTGTGGCAAGGAAAAACTCTCCCTCGCTAACGCCGAACGGACACTGTACTACGCCGCGCCGTTTTTGCTCACTCCGTTGAATCGCACCTCACCGCGAGCATTGTCTGCCGCAAGTCAAATCATCGAAGCGCTGGGTGCAAAAGCCAGAATCCTCGACGCGCTGGAGCATGACCGAATACTGGCATCCACAAGTCATTTCCCTTTTTTGCTGTCCTCTGCCCTGGCGCTGGCAACACCGCTGGAGGCCGCTTCGCTCGTGGGACCCGGGTTTAGATCCGTCAGTCGTTTGGCAGGCACTCCCTCTTCTATGATGATGGGCGTCCTACAATCCAATCGAGCCAACATCCTCCATGCCCTCCAATCCTTCCGCCATTCCCTCAACAAGATCGAATCCCTCCTGGAAAGCGAAAATTACGCACAGCTTGAACTCCTCCTCAACCAAACCCGAACCTCCTACCAATTACTCACCGATAACTGATCACTTCGTTCCACTTTCTTCTTTATGCTGACCGCTTTGTCATCTATCCGAATCAAACCTATCACGCATCCTCTCTCCGCCGCCGTACGCGTGCCCGGATCGAAATCGCTGACCAACCGCGCTCTCCTTATCGCTGCGCTTGCCAACGGAACCACGCGGCTTACCAATGCCCTCTTTTCAGATGACTCGAAGTATTTTGCGAAGGCCCTCCAAACCCTCAGCTTCGATGTGCAGCTCGATGAAGCCGACCAGACCATGACCGTCACAGGCCTGGGAGGCAGAATCCCTGCCAGCAAAGCCGAAGTCTTCATTGGCAACGCAGGTACCGCAGCGAGATTCCTCTCTGCATTCCTCACCCTTGGCCATGGCGAATACATTTTGGACGGCGACTCGCGCATGCGAGAACGTCCGATTGGAGATTTGATCGATGCTCTGCATCAACTTGGTGTGGAATTGGAAGCTACAAAAAATTGTCCACCGGTTGAAATCTTTGCGAAAGGTTTGCCGGGCGGCAAGACAAAAATAGCGGGGAATATTTCCAGCCAGTTCCTGTCGGCATTATTAATGGTTGCACCGTACGCACAAAATCCAGTTGAAATAACGCTCTCAACCGAATTGAATTCAAAACCCTATGTGGACATGACCCTGGCCATCATGAAAGACTTTGGCGTTGATGTAGTAAGGGACGGTTATAGGTCATTTGCCGTACCACTTACGAGTTACAAGTTACAAGTTATGCAATCCGTAACACGTAACTCGTATCCCATTGAAAGTGATGCCTCTGCCGCCTCCTACTTCTTTGCCGCCCCTGCCATCTGTGGTGGGACTGTCCGAGTCGAAAACATCTCACGGAACTCCAAACAAGGTGACATTGCTTTTCTTGATGTTCTTCAGCAAATGGGATGTGAAATCAGAGAGGGGGACAATTCTATTGAAGTCACTGGCACAACGGAGTTACGCGGTATTGATGCGGATATGCGCGACATCCCCGATACCGCCCAAACCCTGGCGGTGATCGCTCCATTTGCTGCCTCACCAACCCGAATCCGTGGCATTGCTTCTGCCCGTGTCAAAGAAACGGACCGGGTCTCCGCAACCTGTAATGAGCTAGAAAGGCTTGGTGTGCAGGTTGAGGAGTACGAAGATGGTATGACCATTCATCCCGCTGCAGAGCTGCGTCCAGCCGCTGTTCAGACCTATAACGATCACCGCATGGCGATGTCTTTTGCATTGATTGGCCTGCGCTGCGATGGCCTCACCATTGAAAATCCATCCTGCGTTTCCAAAACATTTCCGAATTATTTTGAGGTACTGGAGACTCTGCGATGATTCAACTTGGTTTAATCGGTTATCCTGTGAGTCACAGCCTGTCGCCAAAGATTCAAAACGCCGCCCTCAAAGTCTGCGGATTGGAGGGCAACTACTCTCTGTTCCCCATACATCCTGACGACCAACAGGGATTGCAAGACTTACTTGCCCGTGTAGACTCTGGCGAAATCACCGGCCTCAACGTCACCACCCCGCACAAACAAAATGTGATTCCACTGCTTGATGAACTCACGCCTACCGCAAAAGCCATCGGAGCCGTCAACGTCATTTACCTGCGTGAAGGCAAACTCATCGGTCATAACACCGACGCGCCAGGTTTTTTATCTGACCTCAATCGATTTCTTTCAAATCTGAAATCTGAAATCGGAAATCGTAAATCGGCGCTCGTGCTTGGCGCAGGAGGTTCTGCACGCTCGGTGGTTTATGCACTGGCAGAGGATGGCTGGAAGGTAACGATTGCTTCCCGCCGATTGGAGCAAGCCCAAGGACTCATCTCATCATTCCCCAATTACCAATTACAGATTATGGGTTGGGATTTGCCCAATTTCCAATCTCTAACATCTCATCTCTCGCTTATTGTCAATACTACCTCTGCAGGCATGACCCCCAACATGGACCAATCTCCTCTACCTGAAAATATAACGTTACCCACAGATATTTTTATCTATGATCTCGTCTACAATCCACGCGAGACGAAACTTGTTCGAGATGCGCGTGCGCAAGGCCTGCCTGCCACAACAGGCCTGGGCATGCTCATCGAACAAGCCGCTTTATCTTTTGAAATCTGGACTGGACAGACTCCACCACGCGAAACCATGCGCGCAGCCGTCGAACAGTTTCCAGTCTCAAGTCTCTAATTACGAATTACCACTTACCACTTACGGAGTTCCCTCAATGCTTCGCTTCCTCACTGCTGGTGAATCCCATGGCCCTTCCCTGACGACCATCCTTGACGGCATGCCCGCAGGCCTCCCTCTCACCGCCTCCATCATTGACCCGGAACTGGCCCGCCGTCAAAAAGGTTATGGTTCCGGCGGACGCATGAAGATAGAGAAAGATACCGCGCGGATCCTTGGCGGGGTCATGGCAGGCGAGACCACCGGCGCACCGATTGCCATACTCGTCCAAAACGCTGACCATGTTAAATGGAAAGGCAAAGCTATCGAACCGATGACAGCTCCTCGTCCAGGTCACGCGGACTTAACCGGCGCGGTGAAATACGGCTATAAGGATCTGCGTCCCGCGCTGGAGCGTGCCTCCGCCCGTGAAACCACCATGCGCGTCGCAGTAGGCGCGGTGTGCAAGCATTTCCTGCATCAGTTTGGAATCCTTGTGGGGGGATATGTTTCGTCTATTGGCGAAGTTTCGGCCAATTTTGACGACATGCCCTATGAAGAACGCTTTGCTCGCGCCGAAGAATCCGATGTGCGCTGTCCCATCGAATCGTCCGCGCAGCAAATGCAGGATGAAATCGAAAAGACCATTCATGGAAAAAACACCCTGGGCGGGATTCTCGAGATTGTGACACTGAACGTACCGACTGGTTTGGGAAGTTTCATGCAATGGGATAAGCGGCTCGAAGCGAAACTGGCGATGGCGGTGATGAGTGTGCAAGCCATTAAAGGTGTGGAAGTCGGTGACGCGTTTGAAAATGCAAAAAGATTAGGTACGCAGGCACACGACCCAATTCGATTGCGCAATCCTGCCCTGAGCAAAGTCGAAGGAACGCAGTCCGTAATACGCAATTCGAATCGTGCCGGTGGGACAGAGGGTGGGATCTCCAACGGACAGCCCATCGTTATCCGTGCCGCCATGAAACCCATCGCCACCACGCTTCTGCCCCAGCCGACAGTTGATTTGGCGTCTGGCACCGAATCCCCCACCCAATATGAACGCTCCGATTTTTGCCCGGTGCCAAGGGCAGTTCCAATTCTCGAAGCCATGGTTGCCTTTGTCATAGCAGATGCCCTGATCGAAAAACTGGGCGGCGATTCAATGAACGAAATGAGGCCGCGCTTTGAATCATTACGGAAAGCTACGCTCGAAGATCTGCAGATGGATAACACCCCGCACGTGTTTTGGGAATAATATGTCATTGCGAGCCTTCGGGAAGCAATCCCCTCCTTGAAACAGGAGATTGCTTCAGACAATCGCCCTCGCAATGACAAGAAACTTTATGACTCACCTCTTTATCTACGGCCCCCCTGGAACAGGCAAATCCACCCTGGGGAAGCTCCTTGCCCAGAATCTGAAACTCCCTTTCATTGACCTTGACCAGGTCATTGAAATACAGGCGGGCAAGTCCATTCAACAGATCATGGAAGAGCAGGGTGAGCCAGCCTTCCGCGACCTGGAAACGGTCGCGCTAAGAGAAGCTGTAGGTCACGCTTTTCGCGAACGCCGCCCCTGCGGGCGGCAGTCCCCGAAGCGGAGTGGAGGGGACAGCGTGACGTTGGCACAAGACAAAGTAATTGCTCTCGGTGGTGGCACATTATTGCGTGACGAAAACCGCACATATGCTGAAGCACATGGCAAGGTCATCCTACTCATGGCAGATGTCGACACGCTTTATCAACGTCTAAACGAAGGCACTCATGGACGCCCCCTGCTGGCTGGCGACCTGCGCGAAAAACTAACATCGCTGCTTACGACGCGCCGTGGACATTACGCATCGTTCCCTCTGCAAGTAAATGTGGAGAACAAGGCCGCTGAACATACTGCTCATCAGATACAGGTTGTTTTGGGCCGACATCATCTCTCTGCAATGGGTGAGTATGACGTGACTGTAGGTCAGGTTTCCAACCTGACAAACTTTCCCATGCAAAACCCTCTTGTCGTGACCGACGAAAACATTGCGAAGTCTCATCTTGAAAAAATCAATCAGGTTTTGGGACCTGACGCAAAAGCGGTCATTATCCCTGCAGGCGAAGAGCATAAAAATCTCGAAACAGTTTCTCACTTGTGGAAATCCTTTCTCGAAAATGGACTGGACCGCAAGAGCACAGTGATTGCGCTGGGCGGTGGTGTGATTGGTGACCTGGCAGGCTTTGCCGCATCCACCTACATGCGCGGTATCAATTGGATTGCCATACCAACCACTTTACTCTCCATGGTGGATGCTTCTCTGGGCGGCAAAACAGGATTTGACCTGCCTGAAGGCAAGAACTTGATTGGCTCGTTCTATCCGCCTAAGGTTGTGCTGGCTGATCCTCAGTTGCTTCAAACATTGCCTGAAGGAGAATTCCGCTCGGGCATGGCCGAAGTGGTGAAGCATGGAATTATCTCTGACCCGGAATTGTTTGCGTCCTGTTCACGTGGCCTGGATTGGGTAAAAGCCAATCTCGAAGAGATCGTCAAACGAGCCATGGCGGTGAAAATCAAGGTCATCGAAGAGGATCCGTATGAAAAAGGGATCCGTGCGGCATTGAACTTGGGACATACGGTTGGGCATGCGGTTGAATTGGTGAGCAAGTTTAATTTGCGGCATGGAGAAGCCGTGGCAATCGGCATGGTGGCAGAGGCGAAGTACGCCGCACGGGTCGGGCTGGCAGGCGGCGGATTGGTCGAAGCGATTGCAGACACGTTGTCTGGCCTGGGACTGCCTATTCACATCCCGGAAGAATTGCCGCGCGCGGAAATCATCCGCGCGATGCGGGTGGATAAGAAAAAAAATCAAAAAGCGATTCGATTTGCGCTGCCGGTCGAGATCAGTAAAGTGGAATTGGTGGAGGTGAGAGACCTGGAGGAAGTGATTCGTGGATAGTAAGCAGTAAACGGTAAGCAGTGATCAGTAAACAGTGGACAGTAATTGGTAAACGGTGATGGAGATTTGAGAATGAAAATACTTATTTTACATGGACCCAATCTCAATCTGCTTGGAACGCGCGAGCCGGAAGTATACGGCTCATTGACTTTAGATGACATCAATAACAAGTTGATGGAGTTAGGAGAAGAATTGGGTGCAGAAATAAAATGTGTGCAGTCCAATCATGAAGGTGCTTTGATCGATGCACTGCATGAGGCGCGGGCCTGGGCCAACGGCGTGGTATTCAACCCCGGGGCGTATACCCATACTTCGATTGCCCTGCGCGATGCCATCTCGGCGATCCAAATCCCTGTGGTGGAAGTGCATCTTTCGAACGTTTACGCCCGCGAGGAGTTCAGACATGTTTCGATGATCTCCGCCGTCTGCAAAGGGAAAATCACCGGGTTTGGCTGGCGCTCATACATCCTGGGGTTGAAGGCATTGGTGGAGATCGCAGCCTGAGAGGACGCGCGGCTGGGAAAGGCTATCCGGACGGTAGCAATTCAACAGGAGCAGGAATCGATATGTTGGGGTACTCAATAGTATTGGACACATCCGTGTAAACTTGCCTGATTTGTCTGGCAAATCACAAGCAGTACTCGGGAGGGTAGGTTAGGGCGGCTAAAAAGGGTATAAAATGGAGTATCCTGGTAAGTATTCCTATTATCGTCGCATCATAATTCGGATTCAACGCTTTCCCAATGCTCATAGTTTTCTCATTAGGATTTAACCGAAAAAGTTCGTGTTTTCTGTAAGATTGACCCAATACTCAATCCATGACAAAAAACGAACCGTCTTCCTCTGGAATGGAAAAGTTACCTGATCGCATGGGGGTATTGCGCAGCCGCGCGAAAGGATTGTTCCCATTTGCCTCAGGCGTAGCAGCCATGCTGCTGGCGCTGATTCTCTATAATCTTATTTTCCCTGAAAATCAGTTATCCACCGTTGAAGTTAACGATGCGATTGCGAATGCCATGGCATCGGCCACACCGCGCGCCGCCTATTCCGCTGAGGTCTATCAGATCATCCAACCCTCGCTGGTCATGATCCAGGTAGATCGGCAGGATGGCGAAAAAAGCCTGGGTACCGGAGTGATCGTGGACGGCGCGGGGGATATCCTTACCAGCCTGCATGTGGTGGATAATGCCCGGGCGATTTCTATTACTTTTGCCGATGGGACACAATCAGACGGTATCGTCGTCTCAGCCCAGCCCGAGATGGATATTGCTGTTTTGCAGGCGCCGACGATGCCACCCTTGTTCGTGCCGGCCACCCTGGGGAACCCGGGCGCGCTGCGGGTGGGTGATGAGGCCTATGCCGTTGGGCATCCGTTTGGCCTGTATGGTTCGATGAGCGCAGGGGTGATTTCGGGGTTTGAGCGTACGTTCAGGCCCGAGTTCACCAACGTTGAATTGAAGGGCCTGATTCAGTTTGATGCGGCAGTAAACCCGGGCAATTCCGGTGGGCCCTTGTTGAATCGGTATGGGCATGTAGTTGGTATTGTGACGGGGATCGTGAATCCCTCAGATCAGAACTTCTTTATTGGGATTGCGTTTGCTGTGCCCATCAACACAGCGGCAGGCGGCGTGGATATGCCGCCGTACTAGAGGTATGGCTGGTGCTACGCAAGTGTTCTGCGGGGCGTCTTAGATTCATGCAGTAATTGGAGACCTGGAGATTGGAGAGCTACATGTTTCAAAACAAAAATCCTGAAAATCGTACGACCATGGAGAAAGTTCTCTATGAAGTGAAGAAGGTGATCGTTGGGCAGGATCATCTGTTGGAACGGATGGTGGTAGGGCTTTTAGCGCGGGGTCATATTCTGGTGGAAGGTGTGCCAGGGTTGGCCAAAACGATGGCGATCAAAACGCTGGCTGAGTCGATTGGAGGGGAATTCAAGCGCATCCAGTTTACGCCAGATCTTGTCCCTGCTGACCTGGTCGGGACGCGTATCTACAACCAGAAGATCGGTAAATTCGAGACCTCCCTGGGACCGGTGTTCACCAATTTATTACTGGCAGATGAAATCAACCGGGCGCCTGCCAAAGTGCAGAGTGCTTTGCTCGAAGTGATGCAGGAGCGGCAGGTCACCATCGGGCGTGAGACGCACACGGTGCCAAATCCATTTCTGGTGCTGGCGACGCAAAACCCGATCGAGACCGAAGGGACGTATCCGTTGCCTGAGGCGCAGGTGGATCGTTTCATGATGAAAGTGGTGATTGGTTATCCAAGTACAACGGAAGAGTTTGTGATCGTGGAAAGGATGACGGGTGCGCTGCAGGCCGTGCAGAAGGTCATTACCACCGACGAGCTGTTGGAACTGCAAAAGGAAGTGGATAGGGTATATGTGGATCCGGCGCTGATAGAATATGCGGTGCGCATGGTGACCGCCACCCGCAAGCCGCAGGAGGTTGGCCTGGGTGATTTGCAGAAGTACATCATGTTTGGCGCCAGCCCGCGCGCTTCGATCAACCTGATCCTCACGGGGCGGGCGCTGGCCTTCGTACGCGGGCGCAAGTACGCCCTCCCGCAGGATGTGCTCGATATGGCGCTGGATGTGATGCGGCACCGTATCGTCCTTTCGTATGAAGCCTTGTCCGATAATGTGAGCGGTGATGACGTTATCCTGAAAGTCCTGGATCGCATTCCGATCCCCGTGGTGCCTTTGCATGAGCATACCGAACGCTACGCAGATAGCAACGCCTGAACGCATTCTCCTGCGCCTGGATTGGAACGTGATCCGTCGCCTGGACGGTTTGTTGCAAGGCGATTATCGTTCGCTATTCTACGGCTTTGGCGTGGATTTTGCCGATCTGCGCGAGTATCAGCCCGAGGATGATATTCGCTACATCGATTGGAATGTCACCGCGCGCATGGATACCCCGTATGTGCGGCAATATCATGAGGACCGTGAGGTCACGGCCTGGTTCCTACTGGATATGAGCCCGTCGGTGGATTTTGGAACGCTGCAAACGCCAACGGAGAAGCGCACGATGCTGATCGATTTTGTGACCGTGCTGGCGCGGTTATTGACGCGGCACGGGAACCGGGTGGGCGCGATGATGTTTGGGAGCCAGATCCAGCATACCATCCCGGCCAGAGGCGGGCGGATGCAGGTGTTGCGGCTCGTCAACGACATGCTCAAACAGCCGCGCCTTCCAAAAGCCCCGTTCACCAACCTCAAATCATTTCTCAACGGCGCGTTGAATTCCATCAAGAGGCGTTCGCTGGTCTTTGTTATTTCAGATTTCATCAGCGAACCGGGTTGGGAGCGTCCCTTGACCCTGCTGGCGCAACATCATGAAGTGCTTGCCATTCGTTTGTATGATCCGCGCGAAAAGGAGCTGCCCGATGTCGGTATGGTGCTCTTGGAGGATGCCGAGACCGGCGAACAGTTATTTGTCGATACGCATGATAAAAAGTTTCGCAAGCGGTTTGTTGAAACGGCTCAGAAACGCGAGATGGAGTTGAGCACCGCGTTCAAACGCGCGGGTGTGGATGTGTTGTCGCTTTCCACCGATGATGACCTGGTGCGCCAGATCGTGCGTTTTGCGAAGCGACGTCAACAGATGCGGAGATGATTACTGATTAAACACAAAGTACACTACGGTCACCAAGGTTTTATGTGTGTCGCAAGTGGATGACTTCCTTTCGACTTTCTTTCGTGAATGTCTGAAGCTAAAAGCACGGCCTTCTCTCAACAAATCCTTTGTGTACTTCGTGTCCTTTGTGGTGAAAAGATCTTTCAATGTCATTTATCTGGTCTTCACTACTTTATTTCCTGTTGCTTGTCCCGCTGTTGCTCTGGCTGTATTTCAGGGCGCAGCGCCAAAGACGTGAATTTGCCGCGCGTTTTGGCAGCCTGGGGGTTGTGAGGAGTGGGACAATGAATTCAAGCCGGCGACGCCATATCCCTGCACTCATTTTTCTATTGGGAATTACCGTTCTAATCACATCGGCAGCGCGCCCGCAGGCGACGGTCAGTGTGCCGCGGCTCGAGGGGACCGTGATCCTCACCTTCGACGTCTCCGGCAGCATGGCTGCGGACGATCTCAAACCCACGCGTATGGAAGCGGCTAAGGCCGCGGCGCGCGAGTTTGTCAATACACAACCCTCCAATATTCTCATTGGTGTGGTGGCCTTTAGCGATGGCGGGATTTCGATCCAGGCCCCGACCAATGAAAGGGAACAAACCCTGGATACCATCGACCGGCTTGTGCCGCGGCGCGGGACCTCCCTGGGCAATGGCCTTTTGGTGGCGTTGAACACAATTGTCGTCAGCGCTGGCGACCCTCCATTGCTGAATAGCAACAACCTCTCGGATCCTGCTTTGCCGACACCTTCTGGCTTAAGCCAGACTTCAGCGGGACCTGAGATACAAGGCTGGTACCCCTCTGCGGTCATCGTCGCGTTGAGTGACGGCGAGAACAATCAGTCTCCTGATCCAATGCTGATCTCTGACCTGGCGGCCGATTTCGGCGTGCGCGTCTACACCATTGGCATTGGCACCCCGGAAGGGACTGTCATCGAAGTGGAGGGATTCTCGATCCATTCGCGTTTGGATGAGGCCTTGCTGCAATCCATTTCCGCGAACACCGGCGGTCAATATTACAGCGCAGCCAATCAGGCCGATCTGGATCGCATCTACCGCGACCTTGAGCCAAAATTATCCCTCCGTCCTGAAAATATAGAAGTGACATCACTTTTTGCAGGCGCAGCTTTTCTGCTCTTTTTGGTCGCAGGCGCGATCTCGCTCCTGTGGTTTGGACGTGTGCCATGAGCTTTTTGTGGTCATTCTCCCTGTATTTGTTTTTCTTAATACCGCTGATCATCCTGGCTTATATCCTGATACTGCGGCGGCGGCGACGTTTTGCAGTTCGATATTCGAGCCTGTCTCTGGTGCGAGAGGCGATGTCGCACCAATCCTGGCTGCGAAGACATCTGCCGTTCATCTTATTTCTGCTTGCGCTGACGAGTCTGGTGTTTGCCCTGGCGCGGCCAGTGGCCACGGTGATGATCCCCTCCAACCAGGCCACGATCATCCTGGCTCTGGATGTATCCAGGAGCATGTGTTCCACCGATATCCCACCCAACCGACTGGAAGCGGCCAAGCAGGCAGCGTTGGAATTTGTTGCTCGGCAGGAGCGCGGCCGCCTGATCGGCGTAGTGGCCTTTGCCGGCTTTGCAGAATTGGTGCAGCCTCCCACAGATGATCCGGCTTTACTGGAGGACGCGATCATTAACCTGAACCCGGCCCGTCGCACAGCTATTGGGAGTGCGATCCTGAGGTCCCTGGATGCGATCTCGGAGATCGATCCTAACATCGCCCCGGGGGATACGGGAACCATCCCTGAAGGTGCATTCACACCTGTGCCAGAAGGTGAGTATGCACCACACATCATCGTGCTATTAACCGATGGTGCAAGCAATGCGGGACCGAGCCCCCTCAGCGCAGCCATCCAGGCTGCTGAGCGCGGTATCCGTGTGTATACGATTGGGTTTGGGACCACCCGCAACACTTCGCCGATGAACTGCGGCTATCAGATCCAGGAAAATGAGTCCTTTGGTGGAGGCGGTGGGTTCGGGAATCCCTTTGGAGGTGGAGGGGGAGGTTTTCGCAGGGAGATTGATGAAGAGACCTTGACCGAAATTGCCGATATCACCGACGGGGCCTATTACGCCGCCACCAGCGCTGGGGAGCTGCAGGATGTGTTTCAAAACCTGCCCACGTATCTGATCAGCACACGCGAGACAATCGAGATCAGTGCGTTCTTCACAGCCTTTGCCACGTTACTGGCGATCCTGGCGATGATCCTTTCGTTCCGTTTGTATCCCTTGGCTTGATCAAGCAGCGTTTTCATCGAGCGGGTTGAAACCACGCCCCAAGATCTCCTGCGCAGGGGAGACAATGACAAACGCCTGCGAGTCCTCTTTTGCCACAGCCGTTTTGAGATTGTGAACTTCCGTCACGGTCAGCGCGCACATAAGTATGGCGCGTTTCTGACCGGTATACATGCCCTTGCCGCTCATGGCAGTCACGCCGCGCCCCAGGTCGGTGAGGATGCGCTTCGAAACTGTATCGGCTTTATTCGTGATGATCAGCGCCAGCAGCTGGCGGCGTTGGTGCCGAGGTGCCAGGAAGGCGCGCAGTCCTTTGACTTTCCCAGCTTCGCCTGGCACAACTGGCGCAGCCTCATCCCCAAAACGTGGAAGCACTTCGCCCGTGGCGCGTGTCATGGTGATGGTTGCCAGTGCAATAAACGCCAGCGAAGCGTAAAGAATAAATCCCAGTCCGATCATGATCTCGCCAGAAACAGGTCCAACGGCGCTGCGTCTGACGAATTCCTGCAGGGTAGTGGCCTGTTCAGGGAAGAGCCAGATTTTGGCAACCCAGGAGGCGTACAGGATCAAAAAGATCCAGGCATAATTTCGCCGTAAGCGGCGGCCGAACGCCTCCAGGATCGAGATGGGGAAGTGCGGTGTGAGCAAATTCTCGGCCAGGCTTTCCGCCCAACCCGGCGAGGGATGGAAGGGCGGCACGAGCATGGCCGCGTAGAAATCGGTTTCCATCAGGCGGACGCGGTAGCTCCAGAGTTCATAGTACCGGTAGCGTCTCGCTTCCATGAACAGGAACCACAATACCAGCAATGTGTTGAGCAGGATGATACTATGATGCACAGTTGCCTGACCAAACGCGATGGAGAGTGTTGCACCGGTGGCAACCACTGCCCAGTTTGTGGTGGTATCCAGGCGTTGACGCCATACATTAGCCCGCTGCACTTCGGCGCGGAAGAAATGCACCATAGCGGTGACGAATTCACTGGTCTTCAGCCGATAACCGCGGTACGTCCAAACGGGTTCTTCGGGTTCCAGTAATGGATGCGGTATTTTTTGTGTTGGCATGAGTTCTTTCCTTTCGATGCTTGGTTAAGAGATTGTACAACCAAGTGATGTGGTGTGCCTCTGACAAAGTCATTCTAAAGTGTTTCTAATCGGTTGAGCATGTAGGTCAGGCTTGCTGTAGTTACTCATAAGGTTTTAGCCTTACTTGCTCATTAACAATATACCCCTGGAAAAGGAAATATGGCATCCTCGAGCTGAATCAGAAAGGAGGTGGTGGATGGCGAGCCACACAACCCCTGAACAGCGTCAACGGTTTTATTTACAGCACCAACGAGGCGAGACCTATGCCGAGATGGCCGAGCAGGCAGGCGTGTCAGTCGGGTGTGTGCGCTACTGGTGTCGGCGACAACGGGATGGAGGTGGTTGTCAATCTCGGTATTCTGGCAGACCCAGCGGGTTGCTGCAACAATTCGATCCGCTGGTGCATTACTGGGTGCTACGCCTGCGGTTGCAACATCCGCGTTGGGGCCCGGAGCATCTGCAAGCCAATCTGAAAAAACGAGCGAGCTTATCCGGCAAAAGACTGCCCTCGCCAGCCAGCCTCGGACGCTACCTCCATCAATGGTCACGTTTTCATCGCAAAGGCAAGAAAAAGCCTGCCGCGGTTCGTCCCCAGCAACCCACTCGAGTGCATGAATGCTGGCAGATTGATTTCAAAGTTGCCATTCCGCTTGCCGATGGGACACTCGTTGACTTGCATACGGTGCGAGATCCTTTTGGAGAAGTTTGCATCGCGGCTGTCCTCTACCAAACGGAGAAGGTGACGGTGCGGACCGGGCGTGTCCCGATGGAGCACGTGCGTTCGACCTTGCGCACAGCCTTTGCGTATTGGCATACGCTGCCCGAAAAGGTGCAAACGGACAATGAATCAACCTTGGTGACTTCCCGGATCGATGGGTTTCCCAGCACTTTTACGCTGTGGTCGGCAGGACTCGGCATCCAACACCTCACCATCCGCCCCGGCAAACCGACCGACAACGCCGAAGTGGAACGCTGCCATCGCACGGTCACCGATTATGCCATTGTGGGCAATGATGACCACCCGCTGCCCAACCTACAAGTGCTCGTAGACCAAGCCGTCTTTGAACTGGCTTATGAACTCCCTGCCCGAGCAGAAGGTTGCGCCGGGAAAACACCCCTCCAGGCACACCCCGAACTCCTGCAGCCACGGCGCACCTTTTGTGCCCAAGAAGAACTGGCTCATTTTGATCTGCAGCGGGTGGATACTTATCTGGCCACCTTCACTTGGCAGCGCAAAGTCAGTCCCACCGGACAAATTTGCATCGGCGGCAGTCACCACTACTATACCGTTGGGCGTGCCTCAGCTGGTTCGGAAGTGCTGGTTCGCTTCGATCCTGCGGACCGCCACTTCGTTTTCTACGATCTCATGGCACCCAACCAAGAAATTGGGCGACGAGCGGTCCGGCATCTGGAAGTTGAAGACCTGACTGGTTATGCTACCTTTCCACAAGGTCTTCTGCCGCAGCAATTACCGTTGCCTCTTTTTGATAGGGTAAATTGTTAATGAGCAAATTCAGGTATTACCTTATGCGTTTCTACATGCAGCCTGACGTTTGTTGAATCTCTAAGTGTTGGCGGGTGTGTCGCCATGGCGCCATGCGACACTTCGCGAAAACCCGCCCTACGGATGCTCATTCAAATGGGCCCACTCCCTAGGACTATTCCCAACATTCCATTGGTTGTGCTATATTCTCGCAATCCTGTACAAGAATTGGAGAGACCAACTTCATGACTTCAATCAACAAAACGGTCACCGTCATCGGCGCGGGGCTGGCGGGGCTTTTGGCGGCCTATGATTTGCACCGCGCCGGCTGGAAGGTCACCGTACTGGAGGCGCGTAGTCGTGTGGGCGGACGCGTATATACCGTGCGCAGTTTTTCAAACGGTCTGGCTGCTGAGGGTGGTGGTGAGTTCATCGAAGAGAGTCACACGCGCATGATCGCGCTGGCAAATCAATTCGGTTTGAAGCTGGCGCAGTCCGGAAGCTGGCGCGGCGGGGATCAGGATTGGGCCTCGTTCGATGGCAAATCTGGACGAATGGTAGATGCACGCCTGTGGGGCCTGAATCTGGTTGAGGAGGTCGAGCGCGGCTGGGAGTTGATGATCGGGCTGAGTCAATACATCTTGGACCCGTACCAGCCTCAGGCTGCGAAGGACGCTTCGCGTCTCGATACGCAATCCGCTCTGGATTGGATCGAGTCGCAGGATCTGCATCCCTATGCAAAAAAATATTTCATCCAACACATTCGCTCTGAATATACCTGCGAGCCTGAGTGTCTATCGTTGTTGGATCTGGCGCGTAATGCGAAGATGTATTACAGCATCCTTGAACGTCCGCCAAGTCTGCGCGTCGTGGGCGGAAATGATTTGATCCCACGTGCGCTGGCAGATGCACTGCCGGATGTCCGTTTGAATGCGGTAGTGAAATCGATCCGCCTCACTGCCGACGGGGTGGCGGTTACTTACCAACGGGCCGATTCTCATCTGACGCTTGACTCAGACGTTGCGATTCTGGCGATTCCTCTCACCACGGCGCGGTTGATCGATTTCAACTCTTCGCTTCCAGTGGCGCATCAAAAAATGGTGAATGAGCTCTCATATGGCACAGTGACGAAGGTGCTGATCGAATACCGTAAGCGCTTCTGGAACGAAAGAGGCTGGAACGGACGCCTGACCACCGACGGACCCATCGTGATGACGTGGCATGCGACCAGTCATTTTGAACATGAACGCGGCATTATCACCGCATATACCGGCGGCGGTCCCGGCGTAAAGCTTTCCGAATTATCAGATGAGGAACGGATTGCTACAGCCGTTGCAGAGATTGAAAAACATTTTCCCGGCTCCTCTGAGATGATCGAGCATGCTGCCACGATCGCCTGGCGTAACGAACCATACACACGCGCTTCGTACATGGCGCTGGCGCCGGGTGAGGTGATGAAACACTGGCAGACTCTCTTCAAGCCTGCTGGTCGTTTGTTCTTTGCGGGTGAACATGCCACAGCCATCCAGGGGTATATGGAAGGCGCAGTGGAAAGCGGCCAGCGCGCGGCAGCAATGATTATTTCGTCATGAGGGATGGGCATCCATTTGCCAAGCCACAGAAAAGGATAAGACATTCTGTCGCGTGCGCTCCCCGGCACTCCACGGCACTTGCGCCCGTGGCAAGTGTGCGCCCGGGGCAAGTGTCGACTGCATTCGTCGCTGACGCTCCTCACCCCGCTCAGCGCGATGGTGATTTATGAGTGATTCAGTGAAGAACTTTTGGGCGGGGGTTCGCGCTGAACTCCCGCTTCTGATCGGCGTTTTTCCATTTGGCATGATTTACGGCGCGCTGGCGGTCCATGCGGGCCTATCCAGGCTCGCCTCGCAGATGATGTCATCCATTGTGTTTGCGGGGTCAGCCCAGTTCATCACGACTCAACTGGTGCAGGAGGCCACACCGGCGCTTGTCATCGTCTTGACCATTGCCGTCGTTAATCTAAGGCATATGCTTTATTCCGCTTCGCTTGCGCCTTATCTTGCCTCCCTTTCGACACGCTGGAAGGTCCTGTTATCGTACCTGCTTACAGATGAAGCCTACGCACCCACGATCCTCCGTTATGAAACAGAAGGCATCCAAGCTTACGGACATTGGTTTTTGCTTGGCGCCGGGTCTGCCCTCTGGTTGACCTGGCAGGTGAGCACCGCCCTGGGCATCTTTCTGGGCGCGGCCATCCCTGACTCATGGTCATTGGAGTTTGCCCTGCCGCTGACGTTCATCGCCATGGTGGTCCCGGTACTAAAGAATGGTCCCGCCATTGCCGCGGCGATCTCCGCGGGTGCAGTTGCGCTGGCCGCACACTCACTGCCTTATGGTCTTGGGCTGATCCTGGCGGCACTCGTCGGCATCGCCGTGGGGTCATTCTTGGAGGGAAGGAAGTGATAAATATCTGGCTGGTTATGCTGCTCGGCGGACTGATCACATTTGGAATGCGCTTCTCGCTGATTTACTTGTTTGGGCGGTTCCACATCCCGGAAGCGCTGCGCCGGGCATTGCATTACGTCCCGCCGGCGGTGCTATCCGCATTGATTTTTCCGGCACTCTTTCTGCCAGAGGATGTATTGGATCTTTCAGCCAACAATCACCAGTTGCTGGCCGGGCTGGTTGCCATAGGCGTGGCCCGGTTTAGCAAAAACACCCTGCTCACCATCCTGGCAGGGATGCTGGCATTGTTCCTTTTGCAGTTTCTTGGGTAAAGCATACTTCTGGTTGGCTCATTTGGAATCAAAGTCCCCGCAATACACTGAGTTCAGATATAAATCGTCTCCGCCTGATTTCCGCCGTTCCGTTTGATGCGCGCCAGCGCCTCCCTGGCCTTCTCGATCAACGTTTCCATTTCAGTGGTGGCGGTGATCCGCGCGGAGGATACCACCCCAACCCCAATATTCAGCCTGACGGTTGTTCCATCCAGCAGGGTGACATCTGTGTTGAGAATGCCCTTGAAGAGGCGCCCTGCGATCTTTTCCGCATCCTGGCCAATCACAAACGGGATCGGGATCAGGAAGAGCGCCCGCTCGTAGTGACCCACATCATCGTAGGGGCGGCTTTTCTCACGGATCGCCTGGGAAACCAACACCAACACGTCCTCCCCAATCTGCTTGCCATGCTTTTCAACG
Organism: Anaerolineales bacterium; assembly: GCA_035720235.1. Lineage (GTDB taxonomy): Bacteria > Chloroflexota > Anaerolineae > Anaerolineales > Villigracilaceae > Defluviilinea. The sequence continues at coordinate 28,774 of DASTOH010000116.1, forward strand.
ATTTCATCGAAGTTGTTGATGTTGAGCGCAATGAGACTCAACGGCGCCTGGTTGCGACGGGCACGCTCCAGTTCTCCCTCCGCCAGGGTCAGGAATGCCGGGGCGTTGAGCATGTTGGTGAGCGGATTGAACATGGCCAGGCTGTCGGCCGAAGCTCTGGCTCGCAACAAATCCTCTCTCAGTGAAAGAAATCGTTCGCCGATAAAGACCCGTGACTTTAGCTCAAGGGGCACGACCGGCTTGTGGAGGTAGTCATCGGCCCCGGTGTGAGGGGAGGTCACATCGAGATCGCCGGACTTGGATGCAATCAGCAAGATATAGATGTAAAAAGGTGGATTTGCCTCGCGCAGTCGTTGGATGAACTGTGTCTCTTCAATGTCGGTGGTGGTACGGTCCGCGATCACGAACCTGATATCGCCCTCCTGCAATCGCTGCATGGCGGCTGCACTATCCTGGGCTGAGATGATCTCGTGCTTATTGGATTGTAATACCTGCTGGATAACCGAACGTTCCATCAAATCATTATTGAGAACGAGGATCCGCATAAGATTCTCCACCGGAAATTATATCCGGCAATTATATCCGATGCCCTCTGGCCGCGCGTGTTGACAAAGCCCATTTCCCATAGTAATATTTGCGGCGCTCTCCGCACGCCGAGGTAGCTCAGTGGTAGAGCAGGGGACTCATAAGCCCTAGGCCGCGAGTTCAAATCTCGCCCTCGGCACTAGTAAAAACCCGCAAATCTGCGGGTTTTTATTCTATTTTTGGATTCTCTACCGTACATGAACCAGGGTCTCTAATGGCAGGAAGTGAAATGCGGGTTGGAAGTCGAGCGAGTGTTTCAAAGCATACTTGATCCAATCGAGGCCCAAGCGGAAGAGGCTTTTATCGCGACGCTCGGTGCGGTCAATCAAGGATAACTTGTTTTCAGCAATCACCCGCAGGCCCTGGGTGATCATCCAGATGTAAGCCAGGCACGCAGCAATCAAGAGACGGCTCAAACGGGCAGGTTCGGCCAAATGACTCTTGTGAATATGGAAGCCTCTGCTCTTCTGGTCGGAAAAGAAGGTTTCAATTCGAAATCGTCGTCGATAATAGCGACAGGCTTCATAGGCCTGTTCCAGGTTGGTGATGAGAAAGATGGGTTCTTCATACTCCGCACCCCACCATCCAATGACATTCAGCGTCAGGGTGGAGGTTTGTGTGAAGCCGACATTGCTCAAAGAGAAGAGGTGCCCCTTCTCCAACGAGTAGTCTCGGATCGGCTGACTGCCCTCATTTGTCTGAACATAAATCTGAGGCGAAGTGCGGAAAACATACTTCCAAGTTGTGTTTTTCTTGATCCAGTCCAGCATTTCGCTCGTATCGTACTCGGCATCGCCTAACACCACCACTTCACTCCCTGCGGGCAGCAGTGGGCGTACGTTTTCTAACGCTTGCATATGTCGTTGGGCACTCGTATGTCCTTTCTTGCCTTTGTAGACCAGCCAGGCGATCGGCAATGCCCGTCTTTGATATAAGACGCCGACCATCAACACCATACAGCCTCGTCCCGCTTGACTGCCATCCATCACCAACACCAAGGGCCAAGGACTCAGGGCTTCCAGAATTTGACGAGCAAAGGGCATATACACGGCTTCCACATCCAGATCATCTTTGACCCAGCGCCTCATGCGCATTTCGATGCTTTGGTCTTTTGCCTGGCTCGGTATTTCAGAACTCATGCTTGACAACTGCGCTTTTCGGCTCATCACAATTCCTGAGATCATCATCGCTAAGGTGACCACTTGCCCTTGGTGATCCAGCTTCATGATTTGTTTCAACGTTTTCTTCACTTTTGTGTATACTCGATGGCGATCAGTCATAAGGTGCTCCTCTTTGGTTTGGTCACCTTGAGTGTACCTTATGACTGGTTTTTACTCCTATTTGTACGGTAGAGAATTTTTGGAAAAAACATACGTTTTTTACAGTATATTTTCTCCCCATCTATGAGAGGGGGACTTTTGGTCCTTTAACTTTAAGTTCAAACCTTGCCTACTGCGACAGCGCGCTGAACTTGTGGGGTTGAAGAGCATCCCGATACCTCATGATTTTCGACGTGCATTTGCATTGATCATGCTCCGTACGTAATGGCGTAGATATCTTTGCTCTGCAAAAATTGATGGGGCATTCGGATCTGCAGGTATTGCGCCACTACTTGGCACAAACCGATAAGGATGTTCATACGGCTCACATGCGAGGCAGCTCTCCATCCATATCCGGAAAAAGTTATCCGGACGACTCGGCGCGAATTGGACACATCAAATAGCCTAATCTATTGTATAATACACATAAATATTTATACTTATACACATCGATAGGAGACAGACATGCGAACGAATATAGTCTTGGATGATAAACTCATCGAGCGCGCCCAAAAATTAACGGGCATCAAAACCAAGCGGGAAGTTGTTCACGAAGCTTTGCGCACACTGATCTTATTACGCGAGCAAGCAGAAGTTCGCAACTTGCGCGGCAAGTTGAAATGGCAGGGGAACCTTCATGAACAACGTCTGTCGCGCTTTGCGTCCAGGTAATCAATCGTGCTCATTATTGATTCCACAGTCTGGATTGACTATTTCAACGGGTTGGAAAATCCGCAGACTGATTACCTGGACCAAATTGTAGATAGAACTCCAATCCTGGTCGGTGATTTGATCTTGGCAGAAGTTTTACAAGGATTTCGCGATGATTCCGATTTTGAAGAGGCCCGCCGTGCGTTGAACAAGTATATTCAGGTGGAAATGGTCAATCCCGAATTAGCGTTGCAGAGCGCGCGAAACTATCGCTTGCTAAGACGCAAAGGTATCACTGTGCGCAAGACCATCGACAGCCTTATTGCCACTTATTGCATTGAAAACGAACACGAACTCCTACACAATGATAATGATTTCGATGGGTATGAAAAACATTTGAGGTTAAGGGTCGTTCATCCATAGAAGAAACAAGCCAACAAAAAATTAAGGGCGAGTATCCCCTTGCGACAGATACAGGCTCCAAAGAAAGTTTTGCAAACGCATAGACAGAAATTTTAGAGTCATTACCTGTTGACAAGGTATAAGCGCCTAATAAAATAAGCAGGCGGCGGACCATGGTCCACCGCTCATTATTTTCTGTTGCAGAGTCCGTACCCTTTTCAGAAGCGTCACGTCATGATTTCAATGGAGGCTTCTATGAAACGGACATTTCTCATAATTATTGTTGTTCTGACAAGCCTTTCTCTATTGCTGTCTGCGTCCGCGCTCGTGGAAAAAACAAATAACCAGGACGATGGGGACAATGGCGACACGGTCACAATATGTCACAAGACTGGAAGCGCAAAGAATCCCTATGTACAAATCACTGTTTCCGTGAACGCCACCACACATGGGCATGGAAAACATGCTGGCGATCTGATCCCGGCTCCAGAAGGTGGGTGCCCTGGGACCGTCAACGACACTAAAGATAACGAAGCTGAAGAAAACGACAACACGGCAAACAAGGTCACAATATGTCACAAGACCGGAAGCGCAGAGAACCCCTATGTGGAGATCACTGTTTCCCTGAACGCCACCACACATGGACATGGAAAGCATGCTGGTGATCTGATCCCGGCTCCAGAAGGTGGATGCCCGACGACCATCACCGATCCTGATGTGCCGGCAAGATGAGCAAAGGACGCCCAACACGCAATCAATCGATCAGCCTCAAGAACGCACTGGATACGTACAACCATAACAGAAACCAAACTCATACATCACACTAGGCGACGGGCCATGGTCCGCCGCCTGCAATTGGTTACATATGTAACCAATAATCTTGATGCAGACAGCAGCACGACTATACTCTTGATCCAGGAGATAAGGAGAAACTGTGGATACACACCGTCTGGCAATTGTCCTGGCAAGCAATGCTGAAAACGCAATGAAGCTCGTCGTCACTGCTCTGAAACATAACAATCTCACTCTGGCTATAAAGGCTGTCGCAAATGCTCAAACGGAACTGGATGCAGTTCAAGCGATCCTTGAAAAGCTGCAGGCGAATGATCGGCAGGACATTGAGGTCCTTGAATAACGATAAATCCCACAGAAGTAACATAATATTAACTGGGTCGTCATGTTTTTGATATAGCATGAATAGACAGTCCCTGATCTATCTGTTGATCTGTTTCCTTGTGGCTTGCAGCCCCACACCCACAGTCCCTCCATCAACACCCATTACGAACTCAAACCCCACGGCCATTATCCCTGTCAGCCCCTTGCCTGAGGCCACGATCCCACCTACGGTTATCCAACCAACTCCAACGAACATCAGCCTGCCTGAACCAGCAGGGGCGATCTGGCTGCAAATCCTATCTCCGCTCGATGAAGCTGTTGTTAGCGCTCCTCAAGTCGATGTCATCGGATCAGCACCAGCTGGGTCTGTCGTCAGTGTGAATGAAGAGATTCTCCTTGTGGGAGACGACCAGCAATTCCACACCGTAGTCCTGTTAGAGGAAGGCCCAAACCTGATCGAGATTATCGCCAGTGATGAAAATGGGAATGAGACCTCTGCCCTGCTGGTTGTCACTTACGAACCATAACCTGGAGGAAACATGAAAATCTATCGTGTTCTATTACTCTTGTGCATGGCTTTTATCTGGTTGTTTATCGCCACTCAGGTATTTGCCAGCCCAGCAAATATACCACCTGCCCAAAATACGCCAGGTGCTAATGCCACTCAGAGAGCGGAAGAGAAAGCCACCCAGCAAGCCAGTAAAGAAAATCAGCCAAAAGGCAAGCATGAGCATTATCAAGGGATTGTCACCGCCGCAGATGCTACCAGCCTGACCCTGACTTTGCGCGACGGTTCATCTGTGACGATTGGTCTGACACCCGATACCCGGATCAAATTTGCTGGCCCGAAATGGGCCGCGCCGACAAGCATTGTGGCAGGTATGACTGCCAATGTGCAAGCCCTGCGTGACGAAAATAATAATCTTGTCGCGCGTATGGTATTGATCAAGCCAGATAAGCCCAGCAAGATCCATCGTGTGGGTATTGTCACAGAATACGCCCCGGGTGCCAGCATTACTATTCAAGCCAAAGATGGGAATACTTATACCTTCACGATTACCGGAGAAATAAAACTCTTGCCCCCTGAGCGCGCAGATCAATTAGCTGTTGGCTCACGCGTGACCATCATTGCACCACGTGACCCTGCCACTGGCGGATGGATTGTGAAAGGCATCGTTGTTCATCCGGCAACGCCTTGATGTTTTGTCTCCCTCTATCTACCAACTCTGTTCGCCGTCAGTATCAAGATTATGCTGACGGCTTATTTTTTGTAAAAGATTCAAGGATGTTACACTTAATGTGAAGCTATGCTCGCCATGGCCTGTTTCTGAACCTAGTAAGGGCGCGCCACTCGCCCAACCGAACTGAATCCTTTTGCCTCTTTATCCGTTATCTAGGGTGTATGGAGGCAGTC
>DASTOH010000117.1:0-5432 GCA_035720235.1 Anaerolineales bacterium
TAGTCCCTTTCCGGTGAAACTGCCGTGGGAAGTACCGCCTCTCCTGGCAGCGGGCTCTGAGCTGAAAAATACATTTTGTATCACGAACAGGAATTACGCGTTTCTCAGCCATCACATCGGGGATATGGAAAACTATGAGACCCTGAAATCATTCGAGCAGGGCGTCGAACACTTCGAGCGATTGTTCCGGGTGAAACCGGAAGCCATCGCATATGACCTGCACCCCAACTATCTCGCCACACAGTATGCGCTGCAACGCGCAGAACGAGAGGGACTTCCGGCCATCGGAGTCCAGCATCATCACGCGCACATCGCTGCCTGCATGGCGGAACACGGGTTGGATGGATCGCAACCAGTGATTGGTCTCTCCTTTGATGGCACAGGCTACGGCGAGGATGGCGCCATCTGGGGTGGGGAGTTCCTGCTGGCGGATTATCAAACATATCAGCGGCCGTTTCATCTCGAATATTTCCCTCTGCCGGGCGGTGACGCGGCCATCAAAGGGCCTGCCCGCACCGCGCTGGCTTTGCTCTGGTCATTGGGGCTGGAATGGGAGCCGCATCTCGCGCCGGTGAACGAGTTTCGTGTGGGGGATCGAAGGCTCCTGCGCGCTCAACTGGAAAAAAAGATCAATACACCTCTCACATCCAGCATGGGCCGCCTGTTCGACGCGGCGGCGGCACTGGCGGGTGTCCGGCAGAGGGTCAATTATGAGGGGCAGGCCGCGATTGAGTTCGAGGCGTTGGCGGATGAGGCTGAGGGGGAAAGCTATTCATTTACGCTGGAGCAGGCTCAAATCGGAGTCCGCAGCGCATTTGAGTCCCTCGTCAAAGATGTGCTGTCAGATGTCCCCGTCTCAAGCATCTCTGCACGTTTCCATAATGGTCTGGCAGACATGGTCCGCGCCGCGGTCAATAAAATCAGCCAGGATACGGGGATTCGAGCCGTCGCGCTCTCCGGTGGAGTGTGGCAGAATATCACCCTACTTGGACGAACTTTGTCACTTTTACATGCCGATGGTTTTCAGGTATACCTGCATCATGAGGTGCCAACGAACGATGGCGGCCTTTCACTGGGTCAGGCCGTGATTGCAGCCAGCAGGCTGCGAGGAGGTTTCGGTGCGCTTGGGAGTGTCAAGGGAGATGGGTAGGATCAGCGGGGATATCCAGTGGCAAAGGTAATCGATCACTTCGTAATCCAGATTGGGTTTGCGGTTCTATATACATGTTTGCCTCTCTAGCCACAAGGCTGGTACGTTCTCGAACCACTCTGCTGCGGGCCCTGCGCCTGACGTTGTGGGTTGTGCCAGTCTTAATGGCTGTTGCCGGCATGGCCTTTACGCTTTTCGAGAACGCTCGCCACTGGGGAGAGCCGGGCTGGCCCTTGCCAACAGTACTGGGCTTGCTCGTTTTGGGGTTGATTGGACCCGTATTGTCCTGGGTCAGTTTGTATTGGGCAATTCGGACCGCCGAGGCTTATTTAACTTCGGAGGCTCAACTGGCAGAGCGGAATGCTGAACTGGCAGCCTTGAATGCACTGGGGTTAGCCGCCAGCAGTTCACTTGACATGGAAAAGACTTTGGCGGCCGCGCTCGAGCAAACGATGAGCACCTTGGATGCCAGCGCTGCGATGCTCTTTTTACAGGAAGATAAACATCAGGGCCTCCGCCTCGAGGCCCATCGCGGCATCTCAGTAGAAATGGCAACGAAAGAGGCGCGCCTGGCTCCGGGCTACTGCCTGTGTGGGCAGGCAGTCAAAACTCGGCAGGTTTTGCTGGCCCACGATGCCGGTGAAGATAGACGCTGTACTTCCAATTTGTGTATTTGCGAAGGGTTTCGATCGGTAGCTTGTGCACCCCTGGAGGTAAAAGGGCAACTGGTTGGCTTACTGCAGCTTGCCAGCCCAAACGTCGGTCACTTCACAGAAAGCCAGAAGGATTTCCTGGCCGCCATCGCCAGACAGGTGGGCGTCTCCATTGAGAATGCGCGCCTGTATGATGAAGTGCGACTCTTCAACGTGGAACTGGAAAAGAAAGTCAATCAGCGCACGCGTGAACTGGAGTCAGCGCGTTGGGCGTTGGCTGAGAAGGCCCGCCAATTACAGCGCTTATTGAGCGAATCATATCGCGTGCAGGAGGATACGCAGGCGCGCATCGCTCATGACATGCACGATGGTGTAACGCAGATCATTATCGGTGCACTGTACGAAACGCAGGCTGCGCGTCAGTCATTAATCGATGATCCTGAGCGCGCCGCGGAAAATCTGGAACGCGCCCAGGGATTACTCACAGAAGTGGAGACCGAGATTCGCCGTGTGATCTATGACATGCATCCACCGGTACTGGACCAGATGGGTTTGGCTGTAGCACTGAAACGATTCGCGGCAACGTATCAAACAAGCTTTGGGATTGAATGTCAGATCCAAATTGCCGGCAAAGCGCAGAGGTTATACAAGGAGACCGAGGTCACGATCTATAGAATTATTCAGGCCGCGTTACACAACGTCGCGACACACGCACGAGCGAAACATGCAAGAGTCCATTTCGATTTTGGGACAGCCGCGCTGCAGGTCAACGTTGAAGATGATGGTATTGGATTTGATCCTGAGGCTGTGATGCGCCTGCCCGGAGAACATCTCGGTCTCATCGGGATGAAGGAGCGGGCAGAAGGTCTAAAGGCGGATTTGATGGTGGATTCCGCGCCGGGCAAAGGCTCGCGTATTATGCTGTGTGTCCCGGCGCCCGTCTACCTGGAGCAGTAATGACCCGAGACTGGCAGCCAATCCGCATCTTGATCGTGGACGACCATCCCGTTGTCCGGCAGGGATTACGCAGTCTGCTGGCAGGTCACCCGGATCTTGAGATCATTGGCGAAGCGGAAGACGGTGTGGAAGTTTTGCCTTTTCTCTCCAGATATGCCATCGATGTCATCTTGCTGGATATTCAGATGAAAGGTCTGGGTGGGATCGAAGTGGCCCGCCGCGTGCGCGCCGCTCATCCGGACGTCAAGATCATCGTGCTGACCACCTATGATGATGAAAGTCTTTTGCGCGCTGCCATGGAAGCGGGCGTGCATGGGTATTTGCTCAAGAGCGTCTCGCATGAAACACTGCCTGACTCCATCCGCGCGGTGATGCAAGGTGAAAAGTTGCTCAGTCAGAAGCTCGTCAGCAGTGTGGTAGATCAGTACCAGAAGCTGGCGCAGACCCATGCGCAAAAAGAGGCTGGGTTAACGCCTGATGAACTGCGAGTGCTGGCCGCCATTGCCGAAGGAGCCAGCAACAAAGAACTATCGGAAAAATTTTTCTGGAGTGAAGCAACCGTCAAACGGCGCGTGCAAGAGGTCGTGGAGAAGATGGGGGTAGCCAACCGCACGCAGGCCATCGCGGAAGCCCTCCGCAAAGGATGGATCTGAAACCAGGTTGACCCATTCGGCTCAGGACTTGACCCAAACGGAAATTGTCAGGCATTTGCTAGCTCGCTAAACTAAGATGAGACAGCTATCGGCTGTTTCATCTTTTCGTTTTGATCGAGGATGCTCATGGCTTTCCGAGACGAAATTCAAGCCCTCAGCGGGCAGAACGTCAACTTGTGTTTCCAGTGCAGCAAGTGCTCCTCTGGCTGTCCGCTGGCGGATAAGATGGATCTCAGACCGGCCCAGGTGATGCATAGCATCCGCCTGGGCCGCGCTGATTCTGTGCTGAACAGCCAGGCTATCTGGTTGTGCCTGGGATGCGAAACCTGCACGGCGCGCTGCCCGCAGCAAGTGGAGCCATCCGCGGCGATGGCCGCCGCACGGGTGCTGGCTCTGCAAAAAGGTATTAAGCCCAGCCTGAAAGTGATAGACATCTATTACCGCGGCTTTGTGGACAACATGCGCTTGAACGGAAAGATTCACGATGCCTCAGTGGCGGGCATTACCCAGCTCCTCACGGGTCAACTGATCTCAGAGCTGCCTCTGGCCATGAAGTTGCTCGCGCGCGGGCGCGTCAAACCGCCGCCTCTTCCCATCGGTGGAGGTAGGTTCCGCAAAATCTATCGCAGGGCCCTGGCACGGGAGAAGGAGGGGCAGCCATGAAACTTGGTTATTATCCAGGCTGTTCGCTGGAGGGCATCAGCGCCGAGTACGATGAATCGATCCGGGCATTGTTTGCTCATCTCGAAATCCGGATGGAAGAACTGCCCGATTGGATTTGCTGTGGGACGTTGGCCGCGCCCTCGCTTTCGCGTTTGCTCGGATTGGCGACGCCGCTTTGGAACGTGGCGCAGGCGGAAAAAGCAGGATACGACAAACTGATCACGCCGTGCAGCGCCTGTCTTTATCATTTCAAACACGCCGCCAAGACCGTGGAGGCAAACCCTTCGCTGCGCGCGGACGTTGAGGCTGTGCTCGAGCTACCGTTACATTCCCCTCCGGCGACAATCCATCCACTCGAGTTATTGAGCGATGACCCCTTCGAGATGCGTATCCGCGCCTCAGTGAAACGCGACCTCTCGGGCCTCAAGGCGGTCTGTTACTACGGATGCCACATCTCGCGTCCGGCAAAAGTCATGGAGTTTGACGATCCGGAGAATCCGCAGAGTATGGACCGTCTGCTGAGCTGGGTCGGCGTCCAAACGCTGGATTGGTCGCGCAAAGTGGATTGCTGCGGCGCGCACTTCAGCATGATCAAACCCGACATCGTGGTGGATATGTGCGAGCGGTTATTCCAGTCAGCGATTGAGGTGGGCGCCGAGGCGATCATCGTCGCGTGTCCTATGTGCCATGCCAATCTCGATACCCGCCAGGATGCGATTGCCAAGAAGTTAGGTCAGGCTCTCAATATGCCTGTGCTTTATTTCTCGCAAGTGATCGGATATGCGATCGGCATACCAGGCGAAAAACTCGGATTCAAACGTCACATCGTTGACCCGTTGCCGCTGCTCAAATGCCTAAAGTTGGAAGTACAAAGTGCCTAAAGTTTCGACTTCTCACTTTAGCCACTCCACACTTTAGTCACTTTTTCAAGCCTATGAACAATAATTTTCCGTCGCCTCTTGATAAAAACAATAAACCTACTGGCGCGGTCATGGTCGTGGGTGGTGGGATCGCGGGCATGCAAGCCAGCCTCGACCTGGCCGATTCAGGTTTCAAGGTTTATCTCGTGGAGAAGGAACCAGCCATCGGCGGTCACATGGCCGCGCTGGACAAGACGTTCCCAACCAATGACTGTGCCATGTGTACGATCAGCCCGCGCCTGGTGGCAACCGCGGGACATCGCAACATCATGGTGATGACGGACACAGAATTGCTCAAACTCGATGGCGAAGCGGGACATTTCACTGCCACAGTCAATCATAAGCCGCGTTATATCGATCCCATCAAATGTACTGCCTGCGGTGATTGCGCGCTGGTTTGTCCCATCACGCTCACAGACACCTTCAACGGCGGATT
>DASTOH010000118.1:0-9562 GCA_035720235.1 Anaerolineales bacterium
GAAAGAGCAGCCCTTGCAGTTGGCAGAGTAAAAGAAATCTAATTCTTTCTGCTCAAGTCGCCATCTCGCCGCGAAGTACCGGCGGCGCTCCACTGGAGTACTTCGCAAAGGATAGGGCTGAGAGACTAAATTTTTAAAGCCAATTATGCTTAACCTGAGAGTCCGCGACAGACTTTGAAAGCCCAGCCATGCTAGACTCCGATCCATCAATACAGAAGCTAGCTTTCAATGTAATGGAGGAAGCAAATGATGGATCAAATCTTCGACTGGTGTGTGAATCTATTGGTCTATTGGGCAGGCATACTTGGCATTACATATAAAGAGATCAACGTGTGGGTCTTTGTCATACTTTGGCCGATCATTACGATGATCCTGGTGGCCATCATTCTGTGGCAGCAGCAGACGATCCGTCAATTAAGAAAAAGAGCATAAAGAAAGACACGACGCAGCCAGGGGAGGCCACAAACTACCGATGATATACTCTCCGCATGGATCCAGATACCAGGCAACTCGTCCGAGATCGAATTCTTGCCCGCGAGTCCCTGATCCGCGCGATGTTCAGCGGGGAGCAGAAGGGGGCGTCGCTGCCGTGGGTCAAGGTCACGGTGCGGCCGGTGGAACTCAAGGGACAAGTCCACTTGCAGGTTTCGTATTTCGACGAGAAGAAGGACATCACCAAGAACTATCTCGAGGAAGCCGAATCGAAGGTGGATGAGTTGCTGGCGCTGCCTTTCCGCAATATTTACGTCGAGAGCCGCGCCGGCGATTTGCAGGTCAACATTTCGAAAAAGGGCAAGGCGATCATCAACGAGAAAAAAGCTTCCCCGGCAATTACGGATCTCTCCCATGATCGTCCAAAAAATAAAATCCTGACCACTGAAAACGCCGCGCCGTTCCTCAAGGCTGTCGGCATGATGACCGAGGATGGGCGCGTCAAGGCGGATATGCAGCGCAAGTTTAAACAGGTCAACGAGTTCCTGCGCCTGGTGGAGGAGACCGGCTCCCTCCCCGCCCCAAGAGGAGAGGCCATCCACGTGGTTGACTTTGGCTGCGGCAGTGGTCACCTCACCTTTGCGATGTACTTTTATCTGCGTGAGATCCTGCATCTCGACGCACATGTGACCGGCGTCGATATCAAGCGCGAGTTGATGGACCAGCTTCAGGCGAAGTCTGAGGCGTTGGGTTCGAGCCAGCTGAAATTCCAAACCGGATACATTTCCGATTACGAGTCAGGCGTCCATCCAGACGTCGTCCTGGCCCTGCATGCCTGCGATACCGCCACCGATGACGCGCTGGCGAAGGGCATCGAGTGGGGAAGCAAACTGATCGTGTGCGCGCCGTGCTGCCAGCATGAGTTGCAGGAGCAGATGGCGCGCGTGGAAATGCCAGAGCCCTTGGCACCCATCTTCCAGCACGGCATCTTCTTCGAGCGCATGGGCGATATTCTCACCGACACCTTCCGCGCCAGCATCCTGCGCATCATGGGTTATCGCACCGACGTGACCGAGTTCGTGCCGATCGAGCATACGGGAAAGAATCTGATGATCCGCGCCGTGAAAACCTCGCAGCCCGGTAATCCGCGCCGGGTGGAGGAATATCGCGACCTGAAAGCATTCTGGAAGCTCACGCCGTATTTGGAAAAGTTATTGGGAGAGCCATACGTGCGGTATTTATGAACTACCCGTCATTGTGAGTCTTCGAGAAGCGATCTCGTACTTTCTTTGAGATTGCTCCGGGCCCCTTACGGGCAAGCACCGCCCTTGCAATGACGGAAGGCTATTTCCCCAACGCCTCTTTCACCGCCTCATAGACATCCACCAACCCATATCCATACCCGGCATTGGGAGTTCCGCCCTCAAAACAGCCGAGTGATGTACTGCCCTCATAGGGTTGTGCTGTCTCGATCAGGAGTTGCTCGGTACGATCGATATCTCCGATCAGGCTGGGATCCGCCGACCACAACAAGGCCACCGCTCCCACCACATGCGGCCCCGCCATCGACGTGCCTTCCAGCGCGCCGTAAGTATTGCCTGGCAGGGAAGAGAAAATATCGCGGCCCGGCGCAACGATATCGGGCTTGATGCGCCCCGAACCATCCGCAGTGACAGGGCCGCGACTGCTGAACTCCGCCACGTTGCCGCGGCGGTCCACTGCACCCACCGAAAAGACCGAGTCGTACAGGGATAGCGGTGCATCGACCGTGCTGCAATTGGGGCCATCGTTGCCAGTGGAGACCACGACAAAGATGCCCGCATCTCGTAAATTGTTGGCGGCATATAGCAGGGCGTTCGGGTCACAGCCTTCGATCTCCGGGCAGCCCCATGAATTATTCAACACGTCCGCCGCACGAGTCGGGTCTCCATCGATAAACGGATCGCCGCCCTGCGGAAATGGCGCCAGCATGAACTGCATACAATCAAGATACAAAGCCGGGTTGCCGAGGTTACGATCCAAATTCATGCAGGCAAACCAGGTCGCGCCCGGGGCGATCCCAATACCGCTTTGTCCTACCGCCGTGCCCAGCGTATGCGTGCCGTGACCACCATCGTCGTAAGGCGCGGGTTCACCGTTCCACGGATCGAACCAGTTATAGTCGTTGCCGCCCACATTGCCGCGGTAATTCTCCTTCAACACGGGGTGGTACACATCCGCTCCGCTGTCTGATTGGCCCACCACAATCCCTTCGCCGCGCACGCCGAACTCATCCCAAACCCTATCGGCGCCGATCATTTTGACGTTCCATAGCACGCCGCTCGGTGCGGTGGTCCCAGTCGCGTAGTCCATCGCAGACAACGCGTCGGGTCCCTGCCCGGGACGCAGGCGCGGGCTGGGAATGACGCGGTCCACTTCGGGCCGGGCCAACAAATATAAGCGCACCAGAGTCCCACCGCGGACTTCCAGCGCGTTGACCAGGTAATACGGCGTGTACGTCACGCCAAACGTATCGAATGCTTTTCGTAGTTCAGCCTGTGTCTGGTTCGCGTGTTCCGTGAGCATTTCATACGCGGCCGTGCGGCGCGCGTCGATGTCCTCGATCTGCCGGATACTGGATAAATCTGCCTGATCCTTCAAGATGACAAAAAGCCGGTCACCGTAAAAACCATGATGGCCATTGGTAAAAAACAGGATAAAGACGACCAGCCACGCCACGCCCGCGCCGACCAGACCAGCCACGCGCGTGATAACGGAACCTGCCTCACGTTCAGGACCAGGCTCTGAACCTGATCCGGTTACGAGTTGAATCATCAACCCGATGACTCCCACGACAAATCCCACACCGACCGTATACCCCACCGCCCTGATCGCCAGCGGTGATACATCACCCAGGAGGATCGTGAGTTCGGTAGGGTCGAAAAATATAAGCCCCGCCGCGGCCACCAGCCCCGTGAGAACAGCACCCGAGACCCGGGCAGGCATGACCGTTGCAATCGCAAATGCAAACGCGGGCAGGATGGCCAGTAGGATCAACTGCTCACCGTCATACCCAATGGCGGAACCCAGCAAAGCCAACACGACCGCAATGCCAAACGCGTCGAGAAATTTATTCCAGGCGGTTGACTCCATAAGTACGGCTGCAAGCCAACCAAATGAGAGGCCAGCCAGCAAATCGAGCACTGCATCGATAGGCGAGCCAAGTGCGCCCAGGACTGTAAAGGGCGCCACGCCAAATGCAGCCAGCAGCAAGGCTATGAAGATGTTGCCTGTCCCCCACTGTATTTTGCGCACTCGTGCGAGAATCGCAGCAGCAATGACACACATGGAGATCTGATAAAGCGAGCCCACCTGATCATTGTTCGGGCCAAAGAAGCGCAAAGCTAATGCCGGAAAGGCCATAAGCGCCGCACCAAGCCAGCCGGCGTATACAGGTTTGAAACGATCATCTTTTGTGAAGTACCACAGCCCGCCGATCATGCTGGTCGTCACGAAGGCCTGCGCTGCCAGACCGATTGTCCCGGCCCAGGCGAGATTTGCCAGGCTGCCTGATGCAATGGCAAATTGTTCTGTGAACCATAGAATATAGTGGTAGATCAACAGGCACAACGGCATCGGCAGCGCGAACATCAAAAACAGGACCAGTGCACCGGTGGAGCGATTCTGCGGTGTAATGGGTCCGTTCAAATCAACCTGAACTTCTGTCATGATGGCTCATGTCCTCATTCTGTCATTGATCCAACAAATATTTGTCGAAGAATTCACTGACTCGCCGCTCGAATTCCTCCGCTCGTTCTGTATCGAACTTTACATGCCCCAACTCCGGGTCAAACCATAACTCCTTCGGTTCCCCCGCCGCGTCATACAAACGCTGCCCGCTATCGGCCGAAATGACCACGTCCGCGCCGCCCTGCATCAGGAAGACCGGTCGCGGGCTGAGCTGCGCGATCCATTTCGTCGTGTCGATATCCTCGGTCTTGAAACCGCTCTCGCGTTCTGCCCAGAAGACGATCAATGGCGCAAACGGAAAGGCCGGCAGGTCGGTAAAGAATTCCACAGTGGTAGATACCGTATCATTTAATGACGAGAATGCGCAATCTGCAACCACGGCCCTGATATTCTTATTCCGCGCAGCATATTGGATCGCCAGCATCCCGCCATAGGAATTGCCCAAGATGCCGATTTTGTTCGAGTCAATATCGTCGCGCGCGATCAAATACTGGTACCACGCCTCCAGGTCGTTGACTTCATTCATCCCAAACGTGATCATTTCTCCATCGCTCTGGTCATGCGCGCGCACTGTCGTGAGCAGAATGCCATAACCGTGACGATACATCATCTCCGCCTCATTCAACAATTCCCTGCGGTTGGACTTGTAGCCATGTTGCATCATGATGACCGCCCCGTTCTGTGAGGGCACGAACCAGCCCGCCAGCTTCAAGCCATCTGATGACTTAATCGCCACATTCTCATAGGGTAGGTTGTAGTTAGCCGGAGTCTCTTCCGGAAAATTGCGTATCGCCATCGGCGCGGTGATCAGCTTGTGAGCTTCGTTTCGAGTCACGTTTTGGACACCCGCTACGACCAATACTAGAATCGCAATTACTATGTTCACAATAAGTCTTGTTTTTCGTTTCATAATTTCCCTTTCATGTCACTCTGAGGGAGCGTTCGCTGCGACCGAGGAGTCTCTTACTGTCAGTGACAGAGACCCTTCGCGGAGTTTACCCTGAGCGAAGCCGAAGGGCTCAGGGTGACATGGGAATCAAACTAATCCTCCACCACCAATTCCGGCGTGATCACATCCTCCGGTTTATGTGGATGCACGTTGAACAACTTGAAGGCCCATTGCACCGAGGGGCCGATCAACAGAGCAAATGCCAGTGTCCCCCAGCCCGCCGGGCCGCCCAGAATCCACCCCACTGTCACCACGATTACTTCAATCGAGCCGCGTGCCACGCGCACGCTGACGCCGGTCTTGCGATGGATGGCCAGCATCAAGCTGTCGCGCGGACCCGCGCCCGCATCCACGCCAATATAGACCGCCGTGGCAATGCCCTGCACCAGAATGCCCAGCAGGAACATCCCGATCTGTAAGGCAAGATTTTCCTTGATGGTTGGGATGAGATCCAAAAACAAATTGAGCCACGGACCAATGCTCAGTATGTTTCCCAAAGTTCCCCAGCCCACCCTTTCACGCAGAGCCAGTGCAAACACCAGAACCGCAAAACCCATATAGACGGTCATCGTCCCCAATTTGATTCCCAGGATGTCCGCCAGCGCCACTTCGAGAACCACCCAGGTTCCGGTTCCCAGATCAGCGCGCACGATTAAAGCGATGGCCAGGCCATATAACAGAAAACCGATCTGGATGACGAAGAGGTCGCGTATAAATGTATTCCAGCGGATGGGTTTTAGCATGATTCTCCTATATCTTCCACGCTGAGCGGAGTGGCTGTGGTCGTCAGCCACGCAGTCGAAGCGGCGTTCTCATGAAACTCGCGCTTCGACTGCGCCGCCTTAAAGAACAAGCGGCTCCGCTCAGCGCGGATGCGAGTCTATCACCCATGATAAACTTGCGCCATGCCACAACTTCTTGAAGTCCATAGGGATAACTTCACCATCAGCACTGACCCCGCCCGGCTCGACCTGGAGGCTGTCTGTGATTTCCTCGGGCGCGCCTACTGGGCGCTGGGTCGTCCACGCGAACGCACCGAACGTGCTTTCGCCAATTCCCTGGTCTTCGGCCTGTATGATGGCAAGAAACAAATCGGCCTGGCGCGGGTCGTCAGCGATTACGCGGTCTTTGCCTATCTCTGTGACGTTTTCATCCACGAAGACTACCGTGCGCATGGCCTCGGCAAGTGGTTGATCGAAACAGTCATGAGTCACCACGACCTGCAAGGTTTGCGCCGCTGGACTCTCGCCACGCGTGACGCGCATGGACTCTACCGTCAATTCGGCTGGGACGATCTTAAGAACCCCGAAAAGTGGATGGAAATCCTGCGCCCCTTCCCGGGCGAACGCTAGCATTGAGTGGCAAAGCCGTATCGAAATGACACGACTCATGAATGTGATTCTCAAACCGGGACGCGAGAAGAGTCTGCTGCGCAGACATCCGTGGATCTTCTCCGGCGCGATTCAGGAGGCTGACCCAAACATCGCCCCCGGCTCGACCGTGGACCTGCTCTCGTCCGATAAGCAGTTCCTGGCTCGAGCCTCTTACTCCCCATATTCCCAAATCCGCGCTCGGGTGTGGACGTTTGATCCTCACGAGCAGATAGACGCTGAGTTCTTTCAGCGAAAAATTCGATCTGCAATTGATATGCGCGCTTCATTTTCTCCATCTTCCCTCACTCTTCTTTCACCAGGAAGGGGAAATGCACATCGTTTAATTTATGCCGAATCAGATGGCATGCCAGGCATAATCGTTGATCGTTATGGTGACGTATTGGTTCTCCAATCGCTCACTGCTGGCAGTGAATTCTGGAAAGAAACCATTGCAGATATTCTCCTTGAAGAAACCGGTCTCTCCACCATCTACGAACGCTCCGATGCCGATGTGCGCGAACTGGAAGGTTTACAATCAAAAGTTGGGATATTACGCGGTACCAATCCCCAAATACCAATTACTATCACCGAACACGACCTTCAATTTAACGTCAACATTGCCTCCGGCCACAAAACCGGCTTCTATCTCGACCAGTGCGCGAACCGGCTGCGCGTCCGTGAACTGGCGAAGGATAAAGATGTCCTCGATTGCTTCTGCTACACAGGGGGGTTCACGGTCAATGCACTGGCGGGATCGGCAAAGTCTGTTCTATCGGTAGACTCATCTGCCGATGCGTTGGAACTCTGCAAACAAAATATCGAACTGAACAATCTTCCTACTGACCGCCACACTACACTTGAAGGCGATATCTTTCAACTCCTACGCAAATTCCGGGATGAGAATCGCTCGTTTGACATGATCATCCTGGACCCGCCCAAGTTCGCGCCCACGGCCGCGCATGCCGATAAAGCCACGCGCGCCTATAAGGATATTAATCTGCTGGCGTTCAAGTTATTGCGACCCAACGGAATCCTGGTCACCTTTTCTTGCTCAGGCGGAGTCGATTCAGCGTTGTTCCAAAAGATCGTGGCCGGATCAGCCCTCGATGCGGGCGCGGACGCGCAGATCGTCGAGCATTTATCGCAGGGACCTGACCATCCCATCTCAGTGTATTTCCCTGAAGGCGCTTATCTCAAAGGATTGATCTGTTTTAAACCCTGATCAGGGATCAGGGAAAAGTCCTTGATATAATGTCTTTCGAACATGCGTACCAATGAGGAATGGCTGACTGAATTGAGAGCAGACGACGCGCGGCAGGAAGCTGCCATTGCCGACCTACGAAATCTTTTGTTGCGCACAGTCTTATTGATATTCAGCCGAAACCTTGGCGATCTGAGCAGATTGGCACATGTTGAAATTCAACAATTAGCGGAGGATTGCGCACAGGAGTCTCTGATCGCGATCCTGGATCATCTTGATGATTTCAGGGGCGATAGCAAGTTCACCACCTGGGCGTATAAGTTTGCGGTCAATAAGGCCCTGACGACCGCCCGCAGGGAGCGTTGGAAGGGCATTTCGCTGGATCACGTCTCTCGTTCTGCAGATGGTGACCTTTTTGACCGGGAGTTGCAAGACAAATCATCAGGCTCGGCTCCTGATCGATCTGTAATGCAAGACGATGTCTACAACATTATTCAGCAGGTCATCGAACACGACCTGACCGATAAACAGCGCCAGGTGCTGATTCTAGTGGTCTTTAACGGTGTTCCCATGGACGAAGTTGTACAACGATTGGGGACAAACCGGAACGCGATCTATAAAATGCTTCACGATGCACGCCGTAAAATCAAAAGTAGTTTACAAGCGCACGGCTTTGAAGTGGATGAAACCCTTGATTTATTCAGCGCGCCAAGGGGAGATTCGGGCATAGAATGACAGGCGACCAATTCGAGAAGTGGCTCAGAAACATCTACGCGACCCAGGAGGCGGAAATCTCCTGCACGGAGTGCTTCGATCTGGTCTCCGGCCTTGTAGAAGTGGAAGCCCGCGGTGAAACCTTCACAGCAAAACTGCTGCAGGTCAAACAACATCTGGCGCAATGCCAGGCTTGTCGCGATGAATATGAAGCTTTGCGTGATCTCCGGCGCCTTGAAGATGAGGGCGAATTCCCGTCGTTGGATGATCTACAGGATTCGATTCACTAGGTCTCGATCACCCTATACGATTCAGCAGCGCTTTCAGAGAAGCGCTGTTTTATTTTGGTAAGAGGTCCTGCTCGTGTGTAACTAATAAATAGAGCTTGCCTGCCAAAAACCAGGTATGTAAGTCATTGCGTAGATATCCTTGTAGCCTAATGCCTGAATCTGGCAAATCCAATTGAACTGGAGAGGAAGGAGGTCCATGATCTAAAAGCACCCGGGGAGGGACGGAGTCTTTCGCTCTTACCATGCGCCACGACTCCCTATGGACCCGCGGCGGGATTCATTTTTTAGAGTTAAAGAAGGAACATGCTATGGTAGACCATAAAATATCCAGTAAAACACTGATCTATTCCGGAGTGTTGGTCCTGACCTTGGTCTTGTTTGGCATGGTCAGTACGCAAGCGAAGGCCAGCCCAACCCTGGACCTGATTTCGCAAGGCCAACAGATCTTTCGTTATGATACTTTTGGTGATCAGGATTTTTGGGGTGGACAACTCAGGCTGCATGAGGCTATCGAAGGCTCACAATTCGGTGGCGTAGGGGACGGAGTAAGCCCAGCCGAAGCTCTGGCTGTTGGATTAAAGGTGGATGTACAAGCCTTGCCAGACTCTCTACAAAATAAATTAAGAAAGGGGCAAGTTAACCTGAATGACCCAGCGGTGACCCTAGCTTTGCTCAAGTTGAATGCCGTTGTGGGCATCACTGGGTTTTTCAATCCGGATGGCAGTCTCAGCTCGATTGGCATTCAATGTGCGCTATGCCACTCGACTGTGAACGATTCCTTAGCTCCCGGAATCGGAAAACGCCTGGATGGCTGGGCCAACCGTGATTTGAATGTCGGCGCGATTGTTGCCCTCTCGCCAGATCTCAGTCCATT
>DASTOH010000119.1:0-4475 GCA_035720235.1 Anaerolineales bacterium
ACAAGCCGTGCTCGCCGATTTCATGATCGAAGGTCATTTCAGGCGTCACCTGAGGCGGATGCGAACCCTGTATGCTGAGCGGCGCCGTGTGCTGCTGGAGGCAGTCACCAAGTTGCCGTTGGAGATTCACTCGCCTGAGGCAGGTATCCATTGTGTTGGCTGGTTGCCGGACGGAATGGATGACGTAGCATTGGCAAGCAGGGCGCCTGAATACGATCTCAATCTCACTCCAGTTTCAGGTTTCAGTATTGAACCGTCTCCCCGTAAAGGCTTGTTGCTTGGTTATGGCGGTTACACCGCGCAGGAGCTGAAGGACGGTGCTGACCGACTGAGAGCTTTATTCCGTTCACTTTAAATATTCACTGCGGAAAGCCTTAAAAGTGGCACCATAATTTGTTCAAGAACTGGTTCTTGATAAGCGTACGCTCGTCTTATATATTTTGCTCCTGGTGACAAAAGGAGCACAAGTATGGATGACAGACTGCATAACAGGATGGGAGAACGAGCAATGACCAGGGATCAGATTGGCGTCCCAATGATTCCTGCACGGATGAACGCCGTACGCTTGCATACAGCGAACGGACCAGCGGGATTGGTCCACGAGCAAATTGAGACGCCTCAGACGAAATCGGACGAGGTGCTTGTTCGGGTCCATGCTGCAGCGATCACGCGGGATGAATTGGACTGGCCTGCCAGGCGTCTACCTGCTATCCCATGCTACGAGTTCTCAGGGGTAGTTTCTGCGATTGGGCAGGACGTTGAAGACATCGCGATTGGGGATGAAGCCTATGCTCTCAGCGCGTTTGACTGCAACGGTGCCGCCGCCGAGTACATTGTCGTTCAGAAGCAATTTCTTGTACCCAGGCCAAAAATCCTGGACCATATCCAAAGCGCATCGGTTCCCCTGGCTGCACTGACGGCCTGGCAGGGTCTCTTTGAGCATGGCAAGTTGACCAAAGGTCAGCGCGTTCTCATTCACGGAGCCACTGGTGGGGTCGGGAATTTCGCTGTCCAGCTTGCCCACCAACGCGGCGCTTACGTGATTGGAACGGTCTCCACGATGAATATCGAAGCCGCCCGTAAAATTGGTGTGGATGAGGTCATCGATACTGAAGCGATACGCTTTGAGGATGTCGTTTGTGACGTAGACCTTGTCTTCGACACCGTCGGTGGGGATCGACTCGATGGCTCGCCATCCGTGATACGGCCGGGCGGCAGGCTGGTTTCTGTTGCTGCCGAGCCATCGCAGAAACGCGCAACTGCACGCGGGATCACTGCCCTCTACTTCGTTGTTGAACCCCATCGCAAACAACTTGTCGAGCTGGCGGAGCTGATTGACCAGGGCAGGATTCAGCCGGCCATCGATGAAGTTTTTCCTCTCTCCAACGCTCGTGAAGCGTTCGAACGCAGTCTATCTGCACATCGGGCTGGCAAAATTGTGTTGCGAGTTGCCGACGAGTAGGCATTTCGTTACATCTTTATCGATAAGGATCCACCCAAATTTACATAGTGCCGCATAATTTACTTTATGTTTGAATTTCAGCCTATGAATTCATGTGAAAAGTAAAGTTAATAATGAGACAGGCGGTAGGAGTACATGATGAATACGAAACACTGGTTTGCTTTTATTCTGCTGGGAGCGATTTGGAGTTCGTCCTTTATGTGGATCAAAATCGCCGTGCAAGAGATCGGTCCCATTACGCTGGTTGCCTTTCGCGCCCTGTTTGGGCTTTTATTCGGCGTGGTGGTGATTCTCATTCAACGCGTCGCGTGGCCGCGCACCTTCCGGTCCTGGCTGCCTCTGCTTGTGCTTGGACTCACGAACGTGGCCATCCCATTCTTCCTGATTTCATGGGGTGAGCAATCCATTGATTCAGCGGTCGCTGCCATTCTGGATGCCACGGTGCCTCTCTTTACCATCCTCATTGCGCATTTTCTGCTGCAAGATGACAAAATGACGCTTCCAAAAGTACTGGGACTGCTGATTGGTTTTGCGGGAGTGATCGTCTTGATGAGTAAGGATATCAATGTCTCATCAAGTTCTTTGTTGGGGCAAATCGCGGTGATCGTGGCTTCGGCATTTTACGCGGGCAGCGCAGTCTACGTGCGGAAGACCACGGAGGATACGCCAGGAATCTTGCGAAGCGCCGGACCGCTGGTCTCCGCGACCGCGGTCACGTGGCTGGCGGCTTCCTTTATAGAGAGTCCAATTGAAATTCCGCAGTTGGGCATAACGTGGTTTGCGTTACTCTTTCTGGGTGTCATCGGCTCAGGTTTTGCCTTTGTCCTGGCTTATTACCTGATCCATGAAATCGGTCCCACGCGTACCAGCATGGTCACCTATCTATTTCCGCTAGGCGGCGTTACGTTGGGCGTAATATTTCTGCACGAACAGCTTACCTGGCAGCTCATCATGGGAGCTGTCCTGATCGTCTCAAGCCTCGCGGTAGCCAACGGGCAGCCAACCAGGAACACAATGATCAACGAAAGAGGAAAGGCAACTGGCTAAAAAGAGTGCTGGATGGGAATGTGCGGATGGTAATGCGAACACATCTTTTCCCCCCATTCCAGCTTGCTAGAAAGCGATTATGTTCGCATCCCATTTTCCGTTATCGATTTATTTTTCCAGCCAGACCCGAAAGCCCACGGCCTCGACCTCAATCTGTCCTTGTCTGAAAGGAGTCTGCGCGATCATCGACTCCATATCTGCAACGCTGTAGGCGCTTTTCAGCAGCATCTTATCGAAAGTCCATCTGACCAGGAATTCATTGATGCGGCCCAGTCCCATCCCTTTGACCTCTCGGTCAATCTCTTCTGGCGTTGCATCACGACGCAAATCAGAGATCACACTGACACCACCGGGGCGTAGCACTCGATACATTTCAGTGATTGCCTTCACAGGCTCAGCGAAATTCTTGAAGGCCGCCTGACAGAAGGTGAAGTCAAAAGTATTATCCTGGAAAGGCATGGCAGAAGCGTTCCCTTCGTGGAAATCGATCTTCAATCCGGCTTCTGCCGCATTCTTGCGCGCGATCTGTACGAAGGATTTGCTGATATCCAGGCCTGTGACCTGGTAGTTGCCAAGTTTTGCCAGCTCGATACAGAAGTAGCCTGGTCCCGGCGCGATCTCCAATACTTTACCGTTGGCAGGGATTTTCTCGACAAGTTGTTTCGCCATCAATTGATGCCGCTTCAAATCTTTGAGAGTCGTTTTGGCATACCAACTGGCGATTACGCCTTCCATGGGAAAGCCCTTATAAGCTTTTGTAGTTGTCATGATGTTTCCTTTCATCGAACAGGTTGAATCTCCAGTAATTGGATTCGTAGTCGAGGATCTCCGAACTCGTTTCAGTAGACTTATTGATTAATCGGCCATCGCGGGGACGTTGGTTTGACTGCCTTGATGTGCGCTCACTTTGACCCGTGTCAAGAGTAGGGCCGCCAGCCCGAAGATGAGTGCGCCGATCCAGAATGGAGCAGCGGGGGCGATACTGTCATAAGCCGTCCCGGCCCACAGCGGCCCGAATATGCCTGTCAGGCTGCCCAGCGCTGTGCTCACGCCGCTGACCCTGCCTTGTTCCTCGGAGGATACACTGTTTGCGAGCATCGCACCGAAGGTAGGCCAGACCAGTCCCGTACCGATGCTGTTCAATACCAACACCGGAAACAACATCCAGAGTACTGGGACAATAACCACACCAATAGCTGCCAGCGCCTGCAATACAAGGCTATTGATAGTTAGGGGTTTCTCGCTGAAGCGTTTCACCAGCGGTCCAATCAGCGCGCCCTGCATGATGGCCATGACGATACCACCGGTTGCAAAGAGCATGGCCACTTGCCAGGGTTGGGCCGTGAACTTCTCAATCATGAAGACGGGCAACATGCTGTTATTGCCGTTGAAGACGAAGAAGAACAGAAACTGCGCGATCAGCAGCCCGCCCACCGTCGGACGCCGCAGCATGTCAAAGACGGACGCGAACGGGTTCAGGTCGGCCAAGCGCAAGGGTTGGGTCTCACGCTTTTCCTTCGGCAAGGACTCCGGCAGGATGAAGAAACCCACGACAGCCGCGAGTAACGAAAGTGTGCCAGCAGCATAGACCGGCGCATTCAGGCTGATCTGGCTGAGCAATCCGCCCAAGACCGGGCCAAGAATGAAGCCCAGGCCGAATGCCATGCCGAGGAACCCGTAGTTCCTGGCGCGATCCTTCGGCGGTGTGACATCGGCCACATAAGCACCCGCAGTCGAAGCGCTGTCTGCGCCGAACCCATCGATGATGCGCGAGAGGAAGAGCACCCACAACGCGCCGCCGATCCCAAAGAGGAAGTAGCCAAAGGCCGCGGCGGTGATGCTATAGAGGATCACCGGCCGTCGCCCGAAGCGATCCGAGAGCTTGCCAAGCAGCGGTGCCGCGAAGAACTGAGCCGCGGCGTAGAGCATCGGGATCATGGCGACCATGATGGCTTCCTGGCTATAC
>DASTOH010000120.1:0-15553 GCA_035720235.1 Anaerolineales bacterium
CAGTTGATCCCCGGCCAGCGACCAGCGGGCTTCGCTCTGCGCCAACAATGCGATGGCACGTGCATTCATCAGCGTGAGCTGCGCGTCCGTATTCGATGATCCTTCCGGAGTATGCCTGTGCGCGCGCGCTTTCCAGGTATCGCCGACCAGGCCTTCCTCAATGGTAAGTTCGCCTTCGCCAATAACCTCGCGCTCATCAACATCGGGCCGCCGTACGATCATCTTAAGGGTTCCACTGTCATCTGGCGCCTGGCGGATCGTTTCCATGCCAGCCTCCAATTCAGTCATTGATAAATGTTGTAATGTTTCCATAGCGAAAAATCTCCTTATATAGATTCACATGTATTCTACAGCTTTAAATTCGTTTCTCGAAGAAGCGGCTGAGCGGGTCTTCGATGTATCCTCCAAAGGGCGGGATGCTTTGAAAACCCGCCTTCTCGTACAGGCGGATGGCATCTTTTTGGTGAATGCCCGTCTCCAACCGGAGCACGGGGATGCCATGTTCGCTCGCATAAGCCTCCAGATGATTCAACATTAGCCTGGCCAGCCCCAGACCGCGGTATTGGGGGCGAACAAACATTCGTTTGATTTCGCCATATTCACTGCCAAAGAATTGGATACCGCCGCAGCCTGCCGGGATATCATCCTGGCGCGTCACAAAAAACGCGACTCCCTGTTGGATCAATTTCTCAACACTGTATCCGTGACGGCTCGTTTTCGGGTAATAGGGCTCAAGCTGCGCTTCGAGCTCCGCGATCAAAATTTGAGCGTCAGGGGTGTCGGGGCGTTCCGGGAGGATGAGGGTTGCCATTTATAGTTCTCCCTTTTGTGGGGCGGATTGTCGTGAAGCATCCTGAAAGGGCCAATCCGCCTTACGGCACCTTGCGATCCAGACGTTCATCCGTATCCGCACGCGGCTATCGGCATCTGCGACGGCCCAGGCCGCGCGGGTGGCGCGTTTCGTTTCATCGTCCAGGTCGATAAAATCCTGCCACTCATCGTTCACAAACTCCTCCATTTCGCTCGGTGTGTCCCATGTATACATAAAGGGAAATGATTGCTGCTCTTCAGCCGTGAACCAACCGCGGCGTTGCACCTCCTGCATCGCTTCGTTGGATGCTACATCACCACCAGTTTGCGCGGGCAGATCCAGCACTCGTCCCGTCCGCCTCACTTCGCGCAGAGATACCACCTCCACCGGCCAGTTGTCTGCCAGTGGACGCAGGTCGATCAATATTCCATCCGGCGACAGGACACGCCGGATTTCGCTCAAGGCATGCACCATGCCTTCAGGCGCCATGCATCAGAGCGACCAGGCCAGGATCGCGATGTCGAACTTCTCTTTTGCAAGTGGCAGATGAACCGCATCGGTACAGGCAAAATGAACGATATCTTCTAAATCTGAAGGACGATCCACCGATGCAACACGCAAGGAATCTCGATCAAGATCAACAGCCAGCGTGAAGCGCGTTTCGTTGGCATATTGCCATGTCAGCCGCCCTTCGCCGCATCCGATTTCCAGCACGCGTTTGCGCGGAGCGTTCAAATCCACAAACTTGTGCAGGAATTTGATCTCGTTGCGGTCGGGATCTCTTTGCAAGCTCATAAGCCTACTCGCTGGTCATGGGAGTACACATTGAAACGATGCCGGCGCGCGTACCCGATCAAAGTAATGCCGTAGCGTTCTGCCATTTCAATCGACAGCGAGCTCGGCGACGTGCGCGAAATCAAAATCGGGGCCTGCAATCGCGCGGCTTTTTGCAGCATCTCCGAGCTGATGCGCCCGGTGGTGATCAAAATCCTGGTCTCGGGCCACACATCCTGCATGAGACACAGGCCGGCGATCTTATCGAGCGTGTTATGCCTGCCGATATCCTCGGCCGATAGCAGCACCGTCTCCCCATCACTCAATGCGGAGGTGTGAACGCCGCCCGTCTCGCGATACAACTCCTGCGATTCGAACAACATCTCCACCAGACGTCCAATCGCTTCAGGCTCGACCTTGAACCTGTTCTCTCCGAAAGAGACATTGGGCCTGGCTAACAGATCCACCGCGGTGACGCCGCCGGTGCAACCAGACGTCCGCCGCCAGGAGGTCGGCTGCACCGCCTGATGGTTAAGCCACACATCCACATTATCACCGTGCTCACAGACGCGCACGTCAGCCACATCTGCCATCCCGTCAATGACGCCTTCATTATACAAAAATCCCACCGCCATGGCCTCCAGATAGACCGGTGTGCACATGAAACTCAACCATACCGCGCCGTTGACGGTCAAGGAAACAGGCGTCTCGACGATGGTCTCGGCATCGTGATGCGTCCATTTGTGGAATTCATAGCGTTCATATTGAATCGCTTTTTGGGGGGTAATCATCTTCACTCCAAACTTATAAAGGCTAATATTCGTGATCCAAAATATGTACTGAATTCGTGGGGCGGGATACTCATCGAGTACGATGTGTTATCCCGCCAATTCTTGGTTATGCGGGATGCCCTTTGCAGGGTGCTTCGCGACCATCCCGCTCCACGTCACTTGCTCTCAGGAAGCAAGTCACTTCGTCAGGCAGCTCATGATACCAATCTTCTTCAAATCCTGCTGTTTGGCAAACTCAGGGTTTAACTTGTAAAAAACCATTTTGAGCTGCGCTCTCCGGAAGGCCTGCTGTCCTGCTGGAGTATACCCTTCATATTGATACGGGAGAAAGTTTACGGGGTGTGATGCGGATAAGAGTATTTCGCCCGGGACAGGTTGGGCCACTTCCGGGGCTGCCAGAAAATATTTGGCGTTTTGCATGGCATAACCATTATCCTCACAGATCTCAGGCGCACCAAACAAAAAACGTTTTGGCGAAAAATGGAAATCCGTATACCGAGATTGGACCTGCCTCACAAAATCACGGGGAAAGGCAACACTGAAAGTGATCTTGAAATTCCAGGCAGCCTGCACCAGAACGACAAGCAAGGCTGCCAGAGCGACTGTTCGTCCGAATTGAGTGTCCTGAGATATGCTGATGAATCCGTTTGCGGAGAGCAGGATGAGGAACGGCATGATCTGGCGAACCAACCTTCCATAAACCACGAAGGAATGCAAGAAAACCGATGGCAGCACCAGACACAGATAGATAAACAACAGGCAACCTCCCCACAAAACCACGGCTTTACGGTCCTTTCGCCTGAGAAGGGCATAGAGCGCCAACAGTGCCAAGAGGACAAACAAAAAGTGTTCCGCGTGCCAGAAATAGGCAAAAGGCAAAGTCCAGCCTTCTTCAAAACTGCCCTGCGTAACCGTCCCTGCGAAGCGGCGGTATTCTTGCAACAGGTTTATCCTCAGTTGGGCTGAGGCAGCCATCAATGCAACCAGGGGGAGCACAAAGCCCAGCCCAAGAAAAATGCCTTTCTGGAGTACGTCCCAGACCATTTGGCTCTTGTAGAACACATGTACAATCACGCCGAGCGCGGCGAGAGTCCAATATCCGTTGTAGGTAATAAAACATAATAAACCAAGAACACCACAGGCTACGGATGTTCTTATGCCAGGCTTGTCTGCCAGACCGACATAGAGAGCCAGCAGGCCAAAGGTCATCGCGACATCGTACGGCATGAAGTGCCGCGCATAAAAGAAAAGGCACTGGCTTAATGAGGCAAACATCAGCGCCAATAGGGCTTCCCCGTTTGAAGCGCCCACTCGCTTCGAGAGCAGGAATATCAGGTAGAGATTGAGAACTGAAAACAGGCTAAAGAACATGGCCGGTGCTGCCAGGCTTTGTCCAAAGCTCTTTTCCAGCAATGCCGGAACGATGCCAATCACTTTAAATCCCAAATGCTCGGGGGTTGAAAAAAGCAGCAATCCAGCATCCCCTATTTTTCCCTGTAGCAGCAACCCGGTCATTTGCTGAGAGGTTTGATAGCGCGCTTCATCTGAAAAATAATACTGACCACCCTGAAAAACAAGTATCCATCTGAGCAGAGTAGAGGCCAGGAAGATCAAGGCGACGACGATCCAGTATCTATGCCCCGACTTCGCCAATATAGGAGCTTTTGCATCCATAGGGCGGAAGATCAGACCTTGTCCCAATTTTCCGGAAGTTTGGGTGACGACCAATCTGGGTCTGGCCTCCAGTCCAGCCATGAGCCATCAAATGGATAGTGTCGTTTTTCGATTTTATCGAATATCTCTGGCTGTGCTTCCTGGATGCGTTGCATCCATTCTGGGGAAATCAGACCATGATCAATTGCGATTTGATAATCATCCTCATCTTTCCATTCGGTGCGGAAATCGGGATAAACGATGAGGTCAAGTTCCAGATCCAACGTATCCGCGCTATGATCCCGGCGTTGATATGGTACTTGAAAGTTGATGTAATAACACAGGAACTCATGGCTGGCATGGTCCCAGAACAGGATGGTCGAGTAACATTTTTCCGGCTCGAAGAGCAGAAGCAGACGGTTCGTACGCCAGATGTATTTTGCGAGTTTCCAGTCGTTTGCCTTGAAATCCCACCAACGTTTGGCCTTTTTCTTTCCGCTGGGATACGTTTCCTCTGCCATGCATTCCGTGCCAGGAAGCAGCGTCAGCGCGAGTTCTTTCGGCGAATCTCTGACGACGATTGTGGGTTGAACATGCCAAACAATATGATTACGAATGCCACGCCACGCCACAACCTCACCAGGTTTCCACATTCTTATTCTTCTCCGAATTACGATGGACTTTATAGAACAGATCCGGGTCGGCCAGGAACGCGCCAAGGCACGAATCGGTGCAAAGCAGGATCGTCCTACCGCGATATTCGGCGCGCGGGTAATATGCAGGGTCGGCGTCGCGGAAAATCCGCCCGCAGAGGGTGACGAATTTCCGTGGTTGATGCTTTTGTTGAGTCACAGCTGTCTTTATTGAGGAATTTGTCATCAAAACTAGATCTTGACCTCACATGCGCTTCGTCTGCGATTCACTCCGAGCTTCGCACCTTCGGTCAGCGCGGAAGCATTATTTCACCTCTGCAATAAACACTTCGAAGGCGCCGATGTGTAGTTTCTTAGGGCTCAGCTCTGTACTGGAGCGCACGGCGCTGGAAAACAAAAGACCTAGATTGTGACCCTGCAATGCCTTCGTGCGCGAAAAATTCAGTTCCAACTGCTTCTCGGACAGATTCAGGATAACCAGTACAGTCTGCTCTTCCGATGTACGCAGGAAGGCGAAGTAGTCTTTGGCTGTGGTATGAAGCGGGGTGTACTCACCTTCGATCAATGCGGGAGTATCCTTGCGGACACGCAGCAGGTGCCTGTAGTAATTGAGCAATGCGTCTGGGTTATGCTGCTGGTCGCGGACGTTGATGCCATCCTTGTAATTGGGATTCACCGGCAGCCAGGTCTGAACACCAGCCGGGGAGAACCCACCGTTGGGGTCATTCGACCACTGCATGGGGGTGCGGTTCTTGTCACGAGTCATTTCAGCCGTTATCCGCATGGCTTCGTCCGGATGGACACCCAGCTCTGTGACGATGATATGGTAATGCCAAGATCCCATCGTATCCTTCACCTGTGAAATATCGGTGAGCATGTAATCGGTCATGCCAATCTCTTCCCCGTTGTAGAGGAAGGGTGTGCCCTGGAGGGTCAGCACCAATGCAGCATGAAGGCGCGCCAGGTCGGCATCGTGCTGTTTGTCCCCGTAACGCGTATATACGCGAGGCGAGTCGTGGTTGCCGAGGGTGTTGCACGGCCAGCCTTTGACAGGTAAAGCCTCGAGCTGAGTCAAACGCTCCTTCTGGTTGCGCCGGATATGGGTCGGAGTGAGGCGTTCCGCCCGCATGAGAGGGAAGTTGAAAACGAGATGCAGCTCGTCGTTCCCATTCCCATGATAGGCAATATCGTCATCTTCACCTACCAGCATGCGGTCGCCATCGTACTCGTCCAGGATCGCGCGCAATTCCTTCATCAAGTCATGGAGGCCGGGCTGTCCCCACTGATATTTGAACATGTCTTGCCAATATTTCCAGGCGAGATTTCTTTCCTGGGGTGTTCTTGCAGTTTGGAAAAGACGTCTGAGTTGCACCAAATCCATCGGGACATTGTGAGGTGTGAGATCAGGGTCTTCGTAGATAGTGCCGATGGCATCGAGGCGATAGCCATCGACACCCAGGTCCAGCCAGAAACGGACGGCGTCCCACATGGCTTTTTTGACTTCGGGATTGTGCCAGTTCAAGTCAGGCTGTTGTTTCATGAAGTAGTGATAGTAATACTGGCCGCGCTCGGGAGCATAGGTCCAGGCATCGCCATCGAAACAGGACAGCCAGTTATTCGGGGGCGTATCCGCCCACACATACCAATCAGCTTTGGGATTATCGCGGCTCGACTTGGACTCGATGAACCAGGGATGTTCATCGGAGGTATGATTCAGCACCAGATCCAGGATGACGCGAATATTTCGTTTGTGCGATTCGGCCAGAAAGGTATTGAAATCCTCCAGCGCGCCATACTCCGGCGCGACGTTGACATAATCGGATATGTCGTAGCCGCAATCCCAGTTGGGAGAGGGATAGTGCGGCGAGAGCCAGAGGGCATCGACGCCTAAGTCCTTGAGATAGTCAAGTTTTTCGGTGATGCCTTTGAAGTCGCCAATGCCGTCACCGTTCTCATCTGCGAAGGAGCGCGGATAGATCTGATAAAAGACTGCGGTTTGCCACCATTTGAGGTCTGCCATATTGATTTTGATTCCTTATGTTCATATAATGGATTGAGAGGTGCGAATGTTGAGAAAAACAGCCACTGCCATGCTGGTCTTGGTTCTGCTGGCCCTGAACTGGGCAGCTATGCACGATATTATAAAGGGTGAACCCAACCTTTGGATGGAATGGAGCTTCGTGATCGGAAGCGTCCTGCTGCTCCTGGTATACGTAACCCGGAAAATCCGTCAGCCCGGCTGAAACCTGCCGACCACTTTGACGCACGGCCTTGAAAAGACCTCTTCCGTGTGAGGCGCCTCCGGAAGTTCATCTGTCAGGTTTTGCCCGGGGAAATGCAGATTCTCATGCAGCTCCAGCCGCCATTTAGGACAATCAGTCACGTCGTATACAAAGCCCTTATAGGCTACAAATTTGCGCGTGCCGCGCTCGCCGGTGTTGCGGCGCAGCTCCATTTCAGTGATGAGAATATCAGGGATGGTCATACTGATAATTATAGTATGAAGAAAAAGCATCTGTGGAGTACGGCACCCGTGCACAAAAACTGCCCCAAAAGTGACTTAAGAAAGCAACATGGCGCACAATGAGTGCGCCATGGCTCAGGTCGTTGACGTTATGCGTCCTACCAGAGATAAATGACTTGACCCACGTAAATCAGGTTCGCATTCTTGATGCTGGGGTTGAGCCCCAACAGCTTCTCAACGGTCGTTCCGTACTTGCTGGCAACGCTCTTGAGTGTATCGCCCTTTTGGACGATGTAGGTCGAGAGGCCGCTAGGGAGCTTGATCGCCTGCCCCACGTAGATCACGTTTGGGTTGGTAATGTTCGTGTTGACCTTGAGAATGGCCTCGACGGTGGTGTTGAACTTGGCCGCGATCTTGCGTAAGCTATCACCCTTTTTGACGTAGTAGGTCTGCCCGGAGGCCGGAGGAGGCGTGGAGGGCGGAGGGGTCGACGGTGAGACGTACACCGTCAGCCGCTGACCTTCATAAATCACGTTGGCATTGGTGATGTTCTTGTTGGCGGCCAACAGGGCATCCACAGTGGTGCTGAAACGGGTTGCCAGACCTTTCAGTGTATCACCACGCGCCACAATGTAGATGAAATAGCCACCGTCCGTGCCCAGGATGGTGCCTGGCATTTGCAGCACCTGATTAGGGAAGATCAGGTCGCCGGAGCCAATTTCAGGGTTGGCGCGCCGCAAGGCGGAGACGGTAGTGCCGCATCGTTCGGCGATCTTGCGAAGGGTGTCGCCCTGGAGGACGGTCACGCTGGAGCCGCAGGCAGCGGCAAAAGCGGACGAGGTGGTGGCAAAAGCCGAAAGGACCACTGCCATCAGGACAAATATCTGGATCCACTTCTTAGTGGACTTTTTGGTGGACATCGAAACCTCCATGTTTCTTGTTTTCATTGGAGATGATGTTTTCCGCGTCCAAAAAGTTCCAGGTACACCCCCTACTTAGTTCCTACCGCAGGTCTCTTTCGTGAGCAATCGTTTTGAACTGCTATGTCAGCCAGAAACATGGCCTGAAGTTCATTCCTTGGCATCCCCGCCGCCGCACCCTTCGGGTATGTGTCGCCATGGCGCCATGCGACACTTCGCGAAGGACGGCGGCTTGAGCGATTTTAAACTTGACGAGAGAACTCTTTTCCTCAGAGTTCTCCCGTAATTCTTAGATCTATCGGCGTTTTTTGCCCTTTGGCTTGGGTTTCCGTGCTGCTGTCGCAGGTTTTGGCTCAACTCTGGCCGGGACAGCCACTGGAGCCAGGCCTTTCTCCAGCACATAAGGCTCACGCAAATTGACGGGTTCGGCAGAGCGTGCGCGCAACCGCAAATTGAGCAATTCCACAAACATCGAGAAGCCCATCGCAAAGTAGACATATCCCTTCGGGATATCATAGTGGACGCCCTCAACGATCAGGGTGAAGCCAATCAAGAGCAGGAAGGCCAGCGCCAGCATCTTGATGGTGGGATGTTGCTCCACAAAATGTCCGATCGGACCCGAAGCAAAGATCATCACCCCGGCAGCCACAATCACCGCAATGATCATAATCATCAGTACATCTACCATGCCGACCGCAGTAATGACTGAGTCAAGAGAAAAGACGATATCCAGCAGCATGATTTGGACAATAACACTCCAGAAGGAGGCATAGACCCTAGAGGATGCATGTCCTTCAACCCCTTCCAATCTCTCATGAATTTCACGCACGCTCTTCCACAACAGGAACAAGCCGCCCGCCAGCAAAATCAGGTCGTGACCTGAAATGCCGACGTTAAGCAGCGGCAGGTTGAAAAGTGGTTCCTCCAAACTGATGATCCACGAGAGGGAAAGTAACAACAGAATACGGGTGATTACCGCCATTGCAATGCCGGTCGTGCGGGCGCGGTCACGTTGCTCCGCAGGCAATTTGCCGGCCAGGATCGAAATGAAGATCACATTGTCCACACCCAGTACCAGCTCAAGCACCACCAGCGTGACCAATGCCACCCAGGACTCAGGCTGCGAAACCCAGTCAAAATTGAACCATTCCATATGAGCTCCTCCGAAATGACAAGTTGTCAGTTTATTGCAATCTGTTCAATGCCAGTCGCGGCTTCCGCATACTCGCTTTTGGCAGGAAGCAGCGAATCCACATCAGATTTGCAACACTGAAAGTGGATTATACTAGCTGAAACCTTGATTATGCAGTGCATTGCACTTCATATTTTTGCGTAAGGCGGCGTCCCCGCCGTCCACGGGCTGTTTCACGATGGACTGCAGCGGGAGCTACATCACACAACAACATTCGGAGAACAAAATGGACACTATCATCGAAAGTATCTCGGCCCTTGAAATCCTGGATTCGCGTGGCAATCCGACGGTCGAGGTTGAAGTCACACTGGCAGACGGTTCATGGGGACGGGCGGCTGTACCATCGGGCGCATCTACCGGTGAGCATGAAGCGCTGGAAATGCGCGATGGCGATAAGAAACGCTATCTCGGAAAAGGCGTATCGAAGGCGGTTACCAACGTCAACGGGGTGATCGCCGAAGCGCTTTTCGGCTGGGATGCCGCGGAACAAAAGGCGATCGATACCGAGTTGCTCTCGCTGGATGGCACGCCGAACAAATCCAAGTTGGGGGCCAATGCAATTTTGGGCGTGAGCCTGGCGGTGGCAAAAGCCGCGGCAAATTCGTTCGGCTTGCCGTTGTATCGTTATCTCGGCGGCGTGTACGCGCATGTCTTGCCTGTGCCGATGATGAACATCCTGAACGGCGGTGCACACACGGCCTGGCAATCCACAGATATGCAGGAATTCATGGTGATGCCGTTTGGCGCACCCTCCTTCACAGAAGGCGTGCGCTGGGGTGCGGAAATCTATCATGCTTTGAAATCTGTTTTGAAGGAAAAAGGGTATACCACGCTGGTCGGCGATGAGGGCGGCTATGCACCATCCTTCAAAGCCAACGATGACGCAGTGGAAGCCATTCTCGCCGCAATTGAAAAAGCCGGGTTCAAGGCGGGACGCGGCCAGCAGGTTGCCATTGCGCTCGACCCTGCCGCCTCAGAACTCTATGAAGAGGATTCAAAAACCTACAACCTGCGCAAGGAAGGCAAAAAACTGACCGGGGAACAGATGGTCGAATTCTGGGCAAAGTGGGTTAATGATTATCCGATCGTGTCCATCGAAGACGGTCTCGCTCAGGATGACTGGGCATCATGGCAGTTGATGGTCAAGCAACTGGGGGACAAGATCCAGATCGTCGGCGATGACCTGCTCGTAACCAACCCCGAACGCGTCCGACGCGCCATCAAGGAAAACGCTGCCAATGCCCTGCTGGTGAAAGTGAATCAAATAGGCTCGCTCACCGAAACCATCGAGGCCGTGGAAACCTGTCACCGCGCCGGCTGGAGGGCAGTCACATCACATCGTTCCGGCGAGACCGAAGACGCGACGATTGCCGACCTGGCGGTGGCGCTCAACACAGGTCAAATTAAGACCGGTGCGCCTGCCCGGTCAGACCGGGTGGCAAAATACAACCAGCTAATCCGCATCGAAGCGGAATTGGGTGACACAGCTAAGTACGCAGGCTGGGAAGCGCTCAAACAGGCTTAATCAAAGTAGCCAGAGGCAAAACCTCTGGCTATTATTTTGCTCCTGGGAGGGAACATGTCAAATCAAGATGATATCAAACGATACATTGCCAACAGGCAAAAAGAGATCGACGGGGCGGCATTATACAAAGTATTGGCTGATACAGAAAAACAACCACAAATGGCAGAAGTCTATCGCAAGCTGGCGGCAAGTGAAGAGAAACACGCCGCGGCCTGGGAGAATAAGCTGACTGAACTCAAAGTCTCTATCTCGCCGCGCAAACCAACCTGGCGCGCCGCGACCATGATCTGGCTCGCAAGAAGATTCGGTCCGCAATTCGTTTTACCGACCATCACAGGCAACGAAAAAGCGGACAGTCAGGCATACGATGGACAGTCGGATGAGGAAGCGAAGGAATTTTCACTGGATGAAAAATCCCATGCTCGCTTATTATCTGTTGCATCCAATTCAACCGGCGGCATGTCTGGTGGAACCGTCGCGCAACTGGAAGGGCGTCATAAAGCAGGCGGTGGAAATGCCTTACGTGCGGCAGTACTGGGCGCGAATGACGGACTGGTATCCATTCTGAGTCTTACGATGGGCGTGGCGGGCGCCACCAACTCCAGACCCGATATTTTGATTGCTGGCCTTGCGGGTGTGCTGGCTGGCGCAGGTTCGATGGCTCTCGGCGAATGGCTATCGGTGCAAAGTTCACGCGAACTTTATGAACACCAGATCAAGATCGAAGCCGAAGAGATCGCAGAAAATCCTGAAGAAGAGCAGGAAGAACTGGCGTTGATCTATCAGTCCAAGGGTTTACCGGAAGATCGTGCAAGAGAGATGGCTGCTCACATGATGGCTGATACAACGAATATTCTCGACACGCTTGCTCGTGAAGAATTAGGCATCGACCCCGAAGAACTCGGCGGCTCGGCATATGAAGCTGCATTCACATCGTTCTTCCTGTTTGCATTTGGCGCACTATTTCCGATGATCTCCTATTTCTTCTGGAGCGGAACACAGGCCATCATCCTCAGCCTGGTCATCAGCGCGGTCGGCTTGTTCATTATCGGCGCAGCAATCACTTTGATGACAGGCAAGAGCATTTGGTTCTCTGGCACGCGTCAGGTATTGGTGGGTATTGCCGCAGCCGCACTGACGTATGGCATCGGTAAATTGATCGGCGTATCTCTTGGTTAAAAACAAAGGACGAGTTTTTGAACCCGTCCTATTGATTTAAATCTTGTTTGCATATTGATCCGCGAACAACGCGGGTTGTCCGCCGGTGTGCCAGAACAGCACGGTTTCATCCCTTTTGAAGAATCCCTTGCGGATGAGATCGATCATCCCCGCTGCGGCGCGGCCCGTGTAAACGGGATCAAGCAATAGACCTTCACACTGCGCAAACAATTGGACGGCTTCGCGCTCCGCGTCGGTCAACACGCCGTAACCTGCTCCACAATAATCGGCATTTGCCAACACCTGAGCCGGAGTGAAGTCGATCTGCTCCCCCAACTTTTCGCTTGCGTCCGATGCAAGTTTGGAAACACGCGTCTTCAGCCAGTCCTCTGGTTCATCAATACTGATGCCCAGCACTTTTCCTGGATATCCAAATACACGTTGACCTAGCACCAGTCCGGCATGTGTCCCACCTGAGGATGTGCCAAATACGATCCAATCTGCGTTCGCGTTCTGATTCATAAACTCTTCCACCGCAAACGCGTAGCCCAGTGCGCCCGTCGGACTCGATCCGCCATACGGGACGAGATATGGCTTCCTTCCATCTGCAACGGCCTTATCGAACGTCTCCTGCAAGACACGGTCTCGCTCCCTGCGATCTGCAATGGTGAGGATCTCTGCCCCAAACAGTTGGTCAAGCAACAGGTTTGCGGAGGGATGCTCAGGCATCTCTCCATTCAAGACCAGGATGCAATCCAACCCAAACCGCGCCGCTGCCGCGGCTGTCTGGCGACAGTGATTGGATTGCAGCGCGCCGCCCGAAATCAGCGTCTTCGCGCCCTGCTCACGCGCCTCTGCGACAAGAAACTCCAATTTACGGGTCTTGTTACCGCCAAAGGCCAGCCCCGTCTGGTCGTCGCGCTTGATCAGGATGCGCGGTCCGCCCAAGGCTTCAGAAAGACGCGGGAGCTCTTCGATGGGAGTTGGTAGATGAGCAAAGTGGAGGCGAGGGATATTGTTCATGGAAACTCCTTTAACAACCACACTCGGTGGTCGAGTAGCCCGAGTGACCGTCGAGGGCGTACACTTGTACCGGGCGCAAGTGCTGGTGTCGAGACCACCAATTAGAAAGAGTTCATTTGTTATCTATTGGTCTCGATATGTCCCGCAACGCTTCGACTTCGCCGCCAGCGATCGGCGGCTCCGCTCAGCGCGGCGTGCGGGACTACTCGACCAACCGGGTTCTTAGGCACCCAGATTCTGTTTCGTTCTTGCCTTCCCACGCGAACGCATTACATCCAGCACGCGCGGGATGATCTCGGAATACATCTTATACCAAAGCGGACTGGGCGCAAAGTCCCAGGCGCCGAGGGTACGAACGACCTTTCCGCCCAACCCCTCTTTGAAACGGTATACACCCCACAGCGAGTCACTTTCATCGAAAACATCCGGCGCGCCCCACAGATCGTACACCGTGCAGCCTCTCGCCTTGGCGCGTTTCATTGCTTCCCATTGCAAAAGATAGGCTGGCATCTTTTCGCGATGCACATCCCTTGACATGCCATAGACGTAATAGGCGCGCCTGGCGAAATAAAAGACAAAGATCGCGGCGACTGGCTCATTGTTTACTTCGGCGATGAGAGGTTCCGCAATTGGTAATTGGTAATTCGTAACTGGAGAATTGGAGGATTGGAGATTGGAGACTGGAGATTGGTCGCCTGCCATGAAAATTTTCCAGACAGTTTGGTAATAGCCTTCGTCACGAATCACAAAGCCGTCTCGTATGGAAGTTTCCGCATACATCTTGTAGAGCATGCCCACATTGTCTAGTGTGCCTACGCGCAGAGCAACACCTTTCTTCTCCGCCAAGCGGATGTTGTAACGCGTCTTCTGTTTCATCCGGGCAAGCATTTCCTCTTCTGTGGGATTGAGATCAATCAGAACCGTGTTCTTGAACTGGATCTGATCTGAAGCAAACTCCCATCCTCTCCGCTTCAACTCGGGCACAACTGCCTGCCCATTGGCATCCACGACATCGTCGTTGCTGTTGGGAACTCCCATGCCCAGCACCACATCGGGATCCATTTTCAGGAAGATTGCACCCTGCTTCCTGGCGAAAGATTGAAGGTCATCGAGCACGCGCTTTCGCAGGGGTTCATTGCTCCAATCGAGCAGCGGACCCTTCGGCGAATACAGAATCGATAACCGCGCCGCGAATCCATTTCGGAGGATTTGGCGTTTGAGGATCAGGGCAGCAGCAACTGGGGAGTGGAAAGTAGAAAGCTGCTTCGGGTCACTTTCCACTTTCCACACTCCATCCGCTCCCCACACAGCGTACAGTGGACTCCAGCCATACTTGGCCTTCACCTGTCCCCATTCATAGGTTTGGAGGAAGTGAGGATTAGGAAGCTTTGAAATCAATGAATTCCAAAGATTCATTTTATTGAAAGCAACCTGAAATAGATTTCATTTCTCATATCAGTAATGATATTTTGATACCCAGGATAAATGGAAGACGGTGTGATATCCATCTTAGCCAACAGGAACAACAAATTATGTGCCTCTGAAGCAGGAAGAATGAATTTTTGGATTTTGCAGTCAAGAAACCATTCTTCATGGGAACTTCCAGAAGCATAATATTCCAGAATTTTATCGAATGGTTTGTACCTGAAATTGCCACTTCGTTCTTCGGTCGCACCGGGATTCACTAAAGTAAAGACTCCTTGTTGGGCCTTTAGATTAGGATTAGACGCACTTGGAGCAGTTATTCCACGAATGAAATATGAATCATCTCCATACAAAGTTTGTTTACCAAGTGCAGGAAAATAGAAAGCCCAAACGACTAACTTTTCTAAAGAACTCATCGCAGTGATTTGCCTACTTGCATCTTCCGCAGCAAAAAAGGCGGAAACATAAGGCAGTCGAGTCCAGTCCAGTAATCGTGTTGGAACGCCATAATGCTGAGCTAATGCCATAAGTGATAAAGCGCTATCGGTAATTCTTGTTCCACCTCGTCGCTTTCCCACCATTTGATCGTTACTTAATTCCTCCAGGCTTGTTCGCAGATCTTGGGAATCATCAGGAAGGATTAATCCTCGCTTATCAGCGATCTTGAAAAAACTCGTGAGAACGTCACGTTCGGCCAAAAGCAACTCAGAATACTTCGCGATGTTTCGTTGAGTTAGAGTTGTTAATTTCCCGCCCTGTCTAAACAACGATGGAACTAAAGGATAATCTCTTCCTTGTCCACGAAACAGCCATGGCGAGTTCAAATCATTGGAAGAGAAGTACTCGCCCAAAGGTGAAAGAGCCTGTAAGAACTCTTTTGCTGTCAAACACGATACTTCTGGGAGAACAATATTAACCATGTCTATTCACTCCCTGCAAAACGCCACAAATACAATTTGTACAACCACGGATTATAGACCCGATCCATGGCCTGGGCGGCGCGTTTGAGTTCGCCGCCAAAGCCGCGCTTGAAGCGATAAACGCCCCACAGGCCGTCATAGCGTTTTTCAAATTTGGCTTCGAGATTCGCCTCGTCTTCGTCCGGTACCCCCCAGAGATCGTATTCTGCACAACCGCGTGCCTTCGCCCATTTCATGGCCTCCC
>DASTOH010000121.1:0-11177 GCA_035720235.1 Anaerolineales bacterium
TAGAGCTCATCTTAGCCCACACGGCCACCTGATAAGCTTGACCTCACGGCTATGAAAAACCACCAAGCCATGTGGACTACAGTTCCAAAAACTTGAAAGTGGTTCGGGTCCGTGAGGCCCCGAGTTCAAATCTCGGCACCCGACCAGAGTCCACACGGCTAACCTAAACAGCTAGCCGTGTGGCCTTAAGTAGGCTACGAATCAGGGGGCTTGAAACTGCAGACCACAAGGCTTTTATCCGTGAGGTCCTAAGTACAGCTGTTCCCGCCAGGATCATAGATTTCACTGCCAGCCGTAGAAGCCATGCAGGAGGTCTGAAGTGAGTCAAATAAGAAATAGAGGTCCTATTGTAGACCTCATGGTTTTGTTCCTCGTTGGAGTAGTCATCGCAAAATTGAGTATTTTGAATTCCCAAACGAGCGACTTGCATAAGGCGAATATCTTCGGCTAAGCGCTCCTGCGGCTAGTGTTCGGGATAATATACGGCGCCAAAGTGTACTTTTTGCAACGTTGTTACCTCAAACCGAATATGGGGCGGCAATCTCGATTTTGTCAATCCGTGGGGCGTATTCATCGGGGTCACCGTTGAAAAACCGAATGGTATTCCTGCCAGTCTGGAGCATCACATCCACGACCCGGGTTTGATAATTATCCCAGGCAAAGGTATTGCGAAAGTAAATCCTTTGGGTGCTATTGTCATTGACCCGAATATCCGCAGACAAATCCACTACCTGACTGTTGTAGGAATGTCCACCACGAAATTCAGCATTGGCAAAATGCACGACCGTACGATATAGCCCACCCTGCGGGACAAGGATGTCCTTGAATTCCAGGAAATTTGCAGCACCGTTGCCGATGCCTCCCACGTATTTTCCTCCTGATGCGGTAGGATCGTCGATCACAATGGCCGTGCCGCCCAGGGTATTCTGCGCTGATTCCGCCTCATACACATCCACAAAACCGTGCCCCGGGGCAATTTCCAATGCAAGCAGGGGAATTGCCACATCTGTAATCGTCTCAAAGGCGATTTGATTGATGCCGGCAGTCAGGAATACATTCAGACCGGGATTGGCAACTGCAGCAAGTGAAACCTCTGTAAGGGGAAACCCCTTGAGAATCAATTGAAGCGATTCATCGGTGAACGCACGGGCTACAGCTTGATCCGCCAAAGTCAGTTTGAGTGTATAGAAACCGTTCCCTGGTGCAGTGACGATAAACGTTATGCGTCCACCTGAGCGGCTATCCACATAGGGGATATCAACGTAATTGATCGTTGCATCGCCTGAAAGATCGGCATACTCAGCGAGGTATGTGGGAGGAGGCGCAGGGACTACAGTTTTGGGGGGCGAAAGAATGATCTGATAGGCGGCTGTGCTCACGATACTTTCAAGCGTCAGGCTAAGTTGTCCAGAAGCTATCTCAAAATCATTTTCCAGGATCAGAGCAGGGTCGATTGCAGGATCCAATCCAGTGTGCTCGGTAACCCAAACCACAGCATGAACTTTTTCGTTGAAATAAGGTGTGGTTTCGAAACCTTTGACAACTATTCTGACATTGCCGTTGCAACTGCCTAAGAGAATCCGAGCCTGCTTCTTGGTGCTATCCAAAGTCGCCAGGCCCTGTAAACCTTGGGCGTTGGCATCGGGTGGGGTCACTTTGACGGTGTCACCCGTCAAACCGCCATACCAGCGGTACAACCACCACGCGCCAGTGACCTGGTTGTAGTGATCGCGCCTTACCAGGTTGTTCAATGAACCGGCATCCGTCCAATAGGCCAGGCAAGCATCCACTTTGCTATTTTCAAAGCGGGTTATCCATTGAATCAATTGGCCGGGAATCCCCAAATCACCTTGTATGCGGCAGTACTCGTTGATGCAAATCTCGCAGGCTGGCAGACCCAGGTCGCTTTCGATCCGGCGGAAATCGTCAAAGCACTGGTACCAACCGTCGAAGAAGTCATCATTCAGTTCGTGCCACGAAACCACATCGGGCAGGCAATTGTTCTGCTTCGCAAAAGCCATGAAATCCCGGTAGAAGGCACTATCATAATTGGCTAGGTTGGGACCAACCAGACGAGCCAGGACATCGATGGATTTAATCTTGCGATAGACCGTCTGCCAATCATCAAAAAAGGCCTGCTTTTTGTCGGTTTTGTTGTACCAAATCTGGTCCGGCTCGTTGAAAGGGACATAGGAAAACAGACTACGATTGGAGCTAGCAATCACCTGGCGGACAGTCTGCTCAACCTGCTCCAGATAATCGTTTATTCCCAGGAAATCATAGGGCCAGTTGGGGTAAACGTCCTGAATGTAGATCTCTATCTCGCGCCCCCCAGCAGCTTTATAAGTCTCTGAAACGTTGAGCGCATCGCCATTGGGATGCTGCAATCCCCCCTCGGGTTTTTGTGCTGCTACCTGGGGTTTGAGTGGAGCGAGGGTGTTAACGCTGGGGATTTCCGCTTTTCCCAGGCCATACAAAAATCCACTGGCACCATGCTTGACCGGACCTGTCCTGGCAGACAAGTCAATGAATAACGTATTTGCCAATGCCTGCTTTCCCATAGAATTTTCATTCCTATTTGCGAGTTAAGTGTAAGACCAGACCTTCGAATTCGCCGGAGGGCTCGATTTGCAGTTCATTAGAATAGAGAACAGGCAGAGCGTCTGTGCTCGGAAAGGCAGTGGAGATTTGCCACGCACCCTCGGGGAGCGGTACAACGATTTCGGCTGGTAGTGGTGCGGCGAATGTATGCGCCACTATCAGGGCCTGATCGCCGGCTTCCGAAATCCGCACCAGAGCTTGTGCTCCCTGCGGATGCCGCCAGGCAATACCGATTTGTTGATAGAGGCGACTTTTTCCGTTCTTAATAATAGGCGCGACCTGTCCGTAGAAACGAATCGCAGATTGAACGACCGACCATTGGTTTCCATCCAATTGTTGAAGCTCACCCGAGATACACAAGCGGCCCAAAAAGCCCGCTGCTAAGGAATAGGCCAGACGCTGGAACGTGTCGCTGACATGCAGAACAGCCCAGATCTGGGATTGCCGGGGCAGCATCAAGCGGTGCAGGTTGGCAGCAATGATTGGGATTTCGAGCGACTCATGGGCATCGGAAAAAGAGGCCATGCTGGATAATGCCAGCATCGATGGCTCCAGCCGGTGTCCACCCGAAGAGCAAACCTCGATCACCAGATCCGGGATCTCACGGCGCAGCTCGCTAAAAAAATCCTGGACCCCCAGAATGTGTTGACGGAGGCCCTCTCCCAGTGATTCAGCACCATCGACGCCGATGCCAATCGTGTCGTTATAATCCACCTTAATGTAGCCAAAACCGGCCTCGCATAGCAGGCCAATCACCTTCTCGCGCAGGTATTCGCGCACCCATGGGTCGCGGAAATCCCAGAAGTGACGCTGGCCCGCCACAACCTGCCGTCCATCGCGCTTAAGAAAATGCTCTGTTTGGCTATCGAACAACGGCGACTGGCTGCCTACAACCTCGAACTCGAACCAGATGCCCGGAATCAACCCCTGTTCACGGATGGCGGCGGCGGTGGCAGCAATTCCGTGCGGGAACAGGTTCCGGTTGGGCATCCATTCACCTTGCGTGGTGGACCAGTCGCCACCATCGCCGCGATACCAGCCCGCATCGATCACGAAATATTTGGCTCCCGAATCATGCAGGCGTTTCGCGAGCCCAACCACACGATCGTGTTCGGGGTTGCCCCAGGTGGTGCAATATTCGTTGGCTATCACAGGCACGGTTTGTTCGCTGGCAGGGGCCAGTTCCTGGGCGGGTCCCTGCATCGCGGTCAGCCGCTGGCACAGGTCATCCAAATCCCCTTTAACGGTGGAGATATAGGCCAGCGGGCTGGAAAGCGTTTCGCCGGGAGCAATATTTTTCAACCAGTGACCGAACTCGCGGTCGGCCAGGCCGCCCGAAAGACTCAGTTCATCGTCGCGGCGGTAGGCTTCCATCTGCCAGGAGCCAGCCCAAGCCAATTGTGCGCCCCAAAAGACCCCGGCAGCGCGGTCTTCC
This sequence comes from Anaerolineales bacterium, assembly GCA_035720235.1. Taxonomy (GTDB): domain Bacteria; phylum Chloroflexota; class Anaerolineae; order Anaerolineales; family Villigracilaceae; genus Defluviilinea. The sequence goes on from DASTOH010000121.1 coordinate 4,037, forward strand.
AGTCCAATAAATGGGAAATAATCACGGACCGGCATGGAACCGACCTGCCCGAAGCGTTCTGCCCGGATGGCGTGCGTAGCCCAGGAGCGTTCCAATCCCAGATCTTCCACGGATTCGCAGTGATGCCTGCCCTCTGCGCTCCAATGACTGCGGAAACGATGCAGGAAAAGCCGGTCCGGCGCGTCATCCTCAGCAAACGGGGTCAAGCCCGAGAGCGAAAAACTGGCGAGCATTTCCAGAGTCAGCGGCACAGTCCCTTCGTTGCGGAAGTCTGTCCGAACCGTAAAGGACTCATCCCTATCCCGATAAATAAGATGGTGTTCGCAGGCATAGGCGCGCTCTGAACGCAAAGTCGTCACAATTTCAAGCAGAGGGCCATTTTTGAGTACGTCCTGACCCGCATAACACAAACTGGCAACCGTTTCGCTGTTACGCATGGTGCTGCCCTGAGCATAGCCGCTGACCGCATCACCGATCAATTTCACCTGCGCCAATGACTCGACCTGCCAGGCGCGCATCGGAGGGCTAGACTTGGGCTGCAGGAGCACTTCAAACGTTTGTGAAAACTCGCGGCGCGCGGCCAATTCACCGATCAGCGAGGCAGGATACAGGCGTAAGCCAACCAATTGGGATTCCACCGCCAGGATATATTCAACGGACATATCACCCAGTTGAAATTTGGACAAGGTGACAGCGTATTCAGCAGACATAGGGCGTTTCTCCTTGGGCAGATGGCTAGCTGATTCGAAAAGCGAGCGGGAGTGGTGAAGGCTTGCAAGAGGTCAGATCCAATGCCAGGCCTTTTGCGCTCAGGTTCCATGTAGGTTGACCAGAATTTCCGAGCAATTCAACCTTTTTGATTTGGAGACGATCCGGGGTCAGCGATTTGATCAGAATCTGCCCGTTTTCTGGCCATTTGAGGGCGGTGGCATACAGAGTTTCGCCTTTTTGGGTAAAGCGGAGATCGGCACTGGTGAATGGAGCCCGCTTCGTATCATTAAAATGACCGGCGACGATTTCGGTCGGACCTTCGCCGAACACGTGCCAGGGCCGGGTTTCATAAATCGCTTCCCCATTGACTGCCAGCCACTGCCCAATTTCCAGCAAGATTTCCTGTTCTGCTTCAGGGATGGTTCCATCTGAACGGGGGCCAATATTGAGCAGCAACGCGCCATTCTTGCTAACGATATCGATTAAATCGCAGAGAATTTCATCGGCGGTTTTGTAATCTTGCTGATGAACGTAACCCCAGGAGTTTTTGGAGATGGAAGTATCGGTTTGCCAGAAGAACGGTGCAATCTCTGCCAGTTGGCCGCGCTCGACGTCAAAGACAGCGGTGCCGGCGGCGAAGGCCTGGAATTTGTAATTAATGGCAACTTCCTTGTTCCAGTTGGCCGCCCGGTTATAGTAGTAAGCAGCAAACTTTTTTAGATACGGTTCAAACGCCCGGTTTTGGATCCACCAATCGAACCAGACCAGTTGGGGCTGGTATTGATCGACCAGTTCACAGTTGCGGGCCAGCCAATCTTCCAGGTGAGCCTGGGTCGGTGGAGCAGCTTCCAGATCTCCCAGATCAGCCGGGGCGGGATGCGGCGGGCCGTAGAAATCGGCCCAACGTGGATCGGTGACATCCGCTTCGGATTTCAGGCCACCATCAAAGAAGAAGAAATGCTCGGCCCGATGGTTGGAGACGCCGAAAACCAGGCCTTTTTCCCGCAACGCCCCGGCCAGTTCGCCGAGCACATCCCGTTTCGGTCCCATTTTGGCAGCGTTCCAATCAGAAAGCGCGCTGGCATACATCTGGAAACCATCGTGATGCTCGGCAACCGGGACGACAAAGCGTGCGCCGGATTTCTGAAAGAGATCGGCCCAGAGCTGGGGGTCAAAGTTTTCGGCCTTAAATTGCGGAATGAAATCCTTATAACCGAACTCGCGTTGCGTTCCATAAGTGGCAAGATGATGCTCGAATTCGGGCGTCCCTGGCTGGTACATATTGCGCGGATACCATTCATTGCCGAAAGCTGGCACCGAATAGACGCCCCAGTGAATGAAAATCCCGAACTTCCCAGCCTGGTACCAGGCTGGGACCTTAAAGCCGGCCAGAGAATCCCAATCGTCACGAAACGGCCCGGCGCCAACCACTTCGTCGATATTTTTTAAAAGTTCCTCGTGCATATTCCATCCTTGTCACTTGATCATCCCGGCGATGTACTCAAGTGTTTTTGGTCATCTTGCCTTTGTCAGCGGCAGCCGCATTGGCACGAGCTTCAGACTTGTCGCGCGCCATCTCTTCGACAGTCCGGGTGTGAAGGCGCGCTGCGCCCTGGTATTCGCGGGTCTGGACACGGGTGCCGTTCCTTTCAGCCTGTTCGAGGCGCGTGCGGGCGGCAGGGATTTCGGCGGCGAACTGCGGCAGCCATTCCGCCTGGGCTAGCAGCATCTCGTCGGTCATCTGCCAGACTTCTTCTGGATTGCAGACTGCGCCGACCAAAGGATCGTGCAACATGGCCTGCTTGAGCAGGGTTACATCACCGTGCACAGCGGCCTCGACACCCATCTGCTGGACGCGGGCACTGGCAGAACAGGTGGCAGCACAAGCCAGGGGCAAATCGCCAACGACTGGATAATTAATGCCGGTGCGGTCAACATAACCGGGAATTTCGATCACGCAGCCATCCGGCAGGTTGGTGATGTGGCCTCGATTGACGGTATTGAAGTGTCCACGATACACACGCCCGGTTTCCAGACCCTCGATGATGTATGAACCGTGTTCCTCGCTGCGCCTGGCTAGCGGGATTTTCGTCGGTTCCTCGGCCAGCCACTGCGGAAAATCAGTGTCGAACCAGTTGCGACCCTCAGTGCAAACGCGCAGGTAACCGCCCGTTTCGCCGTTGATCCAGCTTGAGAGATCGATCCACTGCGGGATCTCCTCGGGGCGTTTGCGGTACCAGGGCACGTATTCGCTCAGGTGGCCGTTCGATTCGGTGGAATAGTAGCCAAAGCGCTTGAGTACATCAATGCGGACTTTTTCAGTTATGGAATATTCCGGGTGCTGCTCGAACAGTTCGGCAAGCAATGGGATCATGTTATGTCCACGCCATTCCACCTTAATGAACCAGGTCTGGTGGTTCAACCCGGCTGCGATGACATCCACTTCGCTGCGGTGCATTTTGTAGTCCTGTGGGATCAGTCCTTTGCGCTTCGCCCACATTTCGGTGCATTCTGTGATCTGCCAGTGCGCGCCCTGGACGCCGTGACATAATCCAACGGTCTGGACACCGCCATACTGGTTGCAGGCCCAGGTGTTCATGGCCATCGGATTGGAATAGTTGAGGAAAATCGCTCCAGGTTTGGCAACCGCACGGATATCCTTGCAGAAGTCGAGTAGTTCGATGATGGTGCGCTGGGCGTACATAATTCCGCCAGCGCAGATGGTGTCACCAACGCACTGGTCGATACCGTACTTGAGTGGGATATCCACATCAGTCTGGAAAGCTTCCAGCCCGCCCTGGCGAATGGTGGAAATAATGTAATCAGCATCGGCAATGGCAGCGCGCCGGTCCATAGTTGCTTCTACTTTGGCGGGCAACTTACTGGCGCGCACATCGCGCTCGCTAAGCTGGTAGATCATATCCAGGTTGCGGCTGGAAATGTCCATCAGCGCGAAATGCGTGTCAGCCAATTCCGGGACGGACAGGATGTCATACATCAGGCGGCGAGTAAAGCCCACTGAGCCCGCGCCAATCATGGCAATTTTTATTGGCATGTTTTTTCTCCTTGGAAAAACCACCACTGGTAGATTTTGGAAAGCTGGCAACAAACTGTAGGTCACGTGTTCCACGTGACCTACAGGCAAAGCACTCTAAAGGGGCTACGTCAAATCGACTTAGCGTACTTAACGTGAATAATGCTTAGCGCCATTCGGCGGGTCGCGTAGCATCCTGCCTCAGTTCGTGGAAGTCGGCTGGAAGCCGACTAGCTGATCAGCCCGAAGGGCTTCCATGTGCTGAGCAAGCGGCTTCCCTGGCACCGTGCGGCTTAAGCCGTACCAGGGCAGGTGTAGCCCTGCGTTTCTCGGTAAAAAACCTTATCCATTATTCACGTTACTTAAACCTGGTGCACCTTGAACTGCGGCAAATAATCCTTATGCTGCGCAAACAGTTCGTTGGTCATTTGTTTAATTTCCGCCAGGGAGAGAACGGCGGCGGTCAGTGGATCGTGGCAGATCGCGCGGTAAACCAGGGTCGGGTCGCCGGTGAGGGCTGCGGTAATCGCCATTTCCTCGATGCCGGAGGAGAGACCGGTCATCAAGGCGCACTCTGCCGGCAGTGCGCCGACATGGATGGCTTGGAAGCCGCCCTTATCGACATGCACTGGCACTTCGACACATGCGCCTTGCGGCAGATTGGTGACCAGGTCCGTGTTGGGCACATTACCATTGAACTTGAATGGCTCGCCACCCATCAGAGCATTGATGATGTACGAGGCATATTCGCCGCCGCGCTTCAGATCGTCGCGGGTCAGGCTCTTGTCCAGTTTGACACGCACGCCTTCCTTCCAGGTTGCTTCGGTGTGTTGGTACTCTTTCAGGATGTAGGCATATGCGCCAGGGTTCCAGCCCGTGCCGTCGATGCAGTACTTCTCGATCAGTTCGGGGCGTTTGCGGAACCACCAGTTGTACTCAGAGTTATGGCCGCTCGACTCAGTGACATATTTGCCGAGCGCCAGGTACATCTCGTTGCGGACAATTTCCTCGTTGTAGACTTCGGGGCGTTCCGTGATGGCCTTATGGATAAGCGGATATGCATCCTGGCCATTCCACTTGTAGTCGATATACCAGGCCATGTGGTTGATGCCCGCGCAAGTGTAAGTGATCTCCTCATTGGGTGCGCCAATCCATCCGGCCAGCATGGCTGCCGTTCCCTGGACCGAGTGGCACAATCCTGTGGTTGGGATGAAGGTTTGGCGCTGGATGGCGCCACAGAGCATTGCCATCGGGTTGGTATAGTTGAGCAAAACCGCCTTCGGGCAGTATTTTTCCATGTCGCGGACGATATCCATCATCGGCGGCAGAGTGCGCAGGAAGCGGAAGATTCCGCTGGGGCCGCGCGTGTCGCCAACGTTGATATCCACACCATATTTCTTGGGGATTTCGATATCATATTTCCACACCTCGGTGGAGCCCGCCAAAATGGTGGTCAGCACCACATCGGCATCACGCAGCGCTTCCACCCGGTCCAGCGTGGCCGCGACGGTGGCAGGGTACTGCCCTTCGGCGATGATCTTGGTGATGGCGGTTTTGGCGAAATCGAGCCGTTCAGCGTTGATGTCCATCAAAACGATGTGGGCATCGCACAGGAGCGGAAAAGTCAGGATGTCGCGCACCAACCCGGCAGTGAAGCCCAGGCTGCCCGCGCCAATGAAAGCGATTCTGGTCATGTACATCTCCTTATGAAAACCAGCTGTTGTTACGAGGTGAAACAAATGCAGGAAAGAATAACGGAACAGACGAGCGGATCACTTAATCGGTAGGCGGCTGGCCAACCGACCAAACAGAGGCAGGGGACTTTCTCTGTCGCAGAGAGCGTTGTATATACCGAATAGCCAGGCTACAAATCCATAGAGATAAGCGCCCACGACCAATGCAAAGAGGGCGATGCTCAGAATACCGAGGTAGGGAATCCATGCCAATAACCAGCCCGCCACGCCCCAGGCCATCAAGGTCACGATCAAGAAAAGGACCAGGCCAATCGCCTGGCGGAGGTGATACAGCGCGAACGAATTCCTGCGCTGGAAGAAAAATATATACAGCCAGCCCAGGACCGGGAGAAGGTAAGCAAGCACAGCCGGAAGACGGGATGACATGTTCATGCGGCTTCTTCAATACCTTTCAGGTGCAATTCGGTTGCGAAGTGGCAGCGCACAAAGTGCCCGGGAGTCACTTCCTGCGAGATGGGTTCTTCCTGGCTGCAGACATCTTTGGCATAGCGGCAGCGCGGGTGGAAAATACAACCCGAAGGTGGGTTGGCCGGGCTGGGCACCTCGCCCTGCAGCTGGATACGGTTCGACTGAATATCTGGGTCTGCCGATGGCACCGCCGAAAGCAAGGCTTCTGTATACGGATGGAGCGGACGGGCCATGATTTCTTCGGTCGTGCCCATTTCGACGATTTTTCCAACATACATAACGGCGATGCGATCACTCACGTGTTCCACCACCGATAAATCGTGCGCCACAAACAGCAGGGTCAGGCCCAGATCTTCTTTAAGGGCCTGCAACAGGTTGAGCACCTGAGCCTGGACGGAGACATCCAGCGCGGAGACTGGTTCATCGGCTACGATCAGGCGCGGGCTGAGCGAGAGCGTGCGCGCCAGGCCGATCCGCTGACGCTGCCCTCCAGAAAATTCATGTGGATAACGGCGCATATAGGAGGGGTCGAGCCCAACCCTGCGCATTAATTCCGCCACGATTGCCTCTGCCTCTTTGCCCTTGGCGATCCCGTGAATGATGAGCGGCTCACTGATAATATCCTTGACCGTGAAACGGGGATTGAGCGAGCTAAAAGGATCCTGGAAGATCATGCGCATCTCGCGGCGCAGCGGCTTCATCTCCTTTTGGCTGTAATGGGAAATTTCGACTCGTTCACCATTCTGTTTCCGGAACCAGATCTCCCCGGCGGTAGGGTTGTAGAGCCGCAGGATCGACCTGCCAGTGGTGGTTTTGCCACAGCCACTCTCACCAACCAGGCCCAGCACCTCGTTCTCGCGGATCGCAAAATCGACCCCATCGACAGACTTGACGTAGCCGACCACCCGCTGCAGGAGGCCCTGGTAGATCGGGAAATACTGTTTCAGGCCTTTCACTTCCAGGATAATGTTATTTTCATCCATAGCGTTTTTTATGCTCTCCTACATTAAGGGATAGCCTTACTCAGATGCAGCGACAGGGATGGTCACTTCTTCCATCACGATATCGGCATCATTCCAACCCTTTTGCTCTGCTAATAGTTGGAATGCCCTGCGGAACAACAGACGGACTTTAATTGTCGCCGCACCGTTGGTGGAAGCAGCGAAGGAGTAGCGAGTGACGTCAGTCGCCAGGGCTGCCAGGCGGGTATCTTCCACGATACTGACCGGTCGCC
>DASTOH010000122.1:0-5332 GCA_035720235.1 Anaerolineales bacterium
GGACCGTCGATTCAACGCGCGCCGTGTTCGAGTCACTGGGCTGCATCGTTGAAGAAGCCGAACCAGATTTTTCCGATGCGGATGAGATCTTTAAAGCGTGGCGCGCCTGGAGCTTTGAAGCTGGTCTTGCAGAGGAATATCAGAATCATAAAGACCAATTGAAAGATACAGTTATCTGGAACATTGAACAGGGTTTACTGTTGAGCGGTCCCTATCTCGCGCGAATGGAAATGAAACGGACACAGTTGTTTCACCGCTTGCGCGAGTTTATGCAAAGCTATGAGTTCCTGATTCTGCCAGTGAGTCAGGTTCTGCCGTTCGATGTGAATCAGCCGTATCCCACAGAAATCAGCGGCGAGAAGATGCCCACGTATATTGATTGGATGAAGTCCTGCTACTACATATCCACTTTGGGGCATCCAGCCTTGTCTGTGCCGGGAGGCTTTACATCTTCAGGTCTGCCAGTCGGTGTGCAGATCGTGGGTCGTCACCATGATGATTGGGGTGTGCTACAGCTCGGCTATGCCTTTGAGCAGGTCACGCAGTGTTGGAAGCGTCATCCACAGATCGCAGCTTGAAAGGCTGCTTATGCAGTTCAAATGAAAACGGTTTCGGACGGGATGGGTATCAACGGATTTTTAGCGGATGAACGGATAGCGCAATGTGTCGAATTGATTGGACTTCCACGAACTGAGGCGAGGACGCTACGCAGTCCCGCCGATTCGGGAGAAGAAAAACGGTCTCGGGTCGGTCTGAATGCGACCGTGTCAACGGGATGGTTGGCTTTCTCATGAACTTAACATTTGGGAATCCCGCTTTTCTGCATGATCCGTAGTACAATGAATTTACATCGCCGCGTGGCGAACGAGTTTGAGTATTTTGTTTTGCTTATTCGCGGGGACGAGATCGTCATCAGGAAACGAAATCAAGAAAACTCCCCAAAGTATAAACCTTATAAAGCGCCACCTTGAGGAGGCACGCATGGCATTAAATAAAGTGATTTTCGAAGAAAACTGGAAGGTGATCCGTACCCAGTCCACGGCACGCTGGAGCCTGATGGCTGATTTCGACCTGAACAAAGTGGACAAGGCAGAGGTGAAGTTCGATAAATTTGTCACCATGCTTCAGGTCAAATATGGGTACACGCGTCAGCAGGCACGCGAGGAAATTGGCAAATTTTGGGCAGAGTACGACGCAAAAAACAAAGCGACCGGATAGGTTTCAGGTCAGTGACAGATAAGGAGCAGGACAGTGGTTACAACCATGCCAGAGAAGAAGAAACGGAAACGACCCGCCCAGGGAAAACGCAAACACCTGCGGCGGATCAAACAGGAAGCCCGCAAGGCAAATGTGCCGGAAGCGGAATTGAAAAAAAGAATCAGTTAAGCAAAAACGGTCTCGGACATAATGTTTATGAGACCGTTTTGTTTTTATAATGAAGGTCGGACGCGACTTGTTATCGTGCTTTCGCCAGATTCGCCAGCTTCACTGAATGCTTTTTTAGTTCCGCTCTCAATTCATCAGGCTCGCGTACAACGAAATCGAAGGAGAAGGTGGAGATCTGCCGTGCCAGCCAATCGAGATCTTCGACGCTGCCGCGCAGGATCACTCCATCTTTGTCTGCTTCGAGGATACCGAGCACATCGAAGACTTCGTTTTGGGCAGTGGCAATATCTGTTTTCAGTAGGAGTTCGAAGGCGAATGTACGCGGCATGATGGCGATCGCTTGCATGAGATACGCCAGCGGGTCGAAGTCTTCAGGCCGGTCAAAATGCACGTTGACTGTATTGACCCGGGTAATGCGATCCAGCCGAAAGGAACGCAGATCCCGGCGCAGATGGCAGTAGCCGACCACGTACCATCTATGCAAGTAAAAGGTCAGGCCATACGGGTCAAAATCGCGTTCTGTATCCTCGCCCTGGTTGGGATGATAATGAATGTGTACGCGTTGCTGCAATTGCGCGGCGCTGCTCATGGTGCTGAGCACCACTTCGCTGGGTGGTGGGGACGAGGCTGTGTTCCGGTCCAGCGTGATCGTTTCTGTCAATGCCCGCACACGGTTCTTTAGCTCGAATGGCATGACTCGTTCGAGCTTGGCGAACGCACTTTCAATGGCACGGTCGGTATCGGCCAGGTTGAGGCGCCGGGCGGAAATTAATCCGATCGTCAATGCCAGCGCCTCCTCATTGGTGAACATCATCGGCGGGAGTTTGAATCCTGCGGAGAGCACATACGCGCCATGGCGTCCGCGCTCGGCTTCGATGGGGATGCCCAGATCCTGCAGCATGATGATGTAGCGCCGCAGGGTGCGGACGTCCACTTCGAGCCGTTGAGCCAGCTCCGAGCCGGACATCCGTCCGTGGGCTTGCAGCAATGCCAGCACGGCCAGCACGCGGGTGGTGGGATGATACATAATCGGCGAGTATACACCCGCCGATTAGGTTCTTCCGGTTAGCCGCGAACGAGCAGTGGGAGTCAATCTCAATAGCTCAGGTTTTCTTTTGAGTCGGCGTTTCAATGACCTTGAAATTTCCTGTTTCCAGAGCTTTGATCTGGCAAGTTTCGCAACATGACGTTCATGCACATCCTGATCCTGATAGCCCCCAAACCAGACGAAGACGTTTTCGCCTTCTCGAACAGGCAAGGCAGGGAAAGTATTCGGGCTGTCCTCTGTCACGAAATAGGCGAGGATCGACGCGCCATTCTCCATCAGTACAGACTGCATCGTATTTTCAAAGTAACTGATGAAATTGGAATTCACGGGGGCATCAAAATAATAGATCGTGGCTGTTAAAAAGCCATCGCGGACTGAATTACTGCCAGGAGGGGGACGATGCTCGTGCACAAGCGAGAATCCAGAGGTCGGGTGAGCGGGGCGCAGTAAGAGGACGTTATCCGAATCGATCATGGTGGCATTGGCGGCGTCGCGATGCGCCTTCCAGATGGGCCCGCCATAAAACGCCGCCAGCGATTGTGCACGCGCCGACATGTCGTTGAATCCGCGCAGCCAGACAAATTGATCCGGCCCATCGAGGTTCCGAAATTGCCCGATGACTTGAATTCCCACGGCTTCCTGCGTTTCGACAAATTCGCGGTCGAAGAGCTCGATCAGGTCATCTCGCCTGCCTGGGTGAAGGGTGTATTGCCTGAGCTCGACGATGGGGGAAAGGGTTGGTCCACTCATGCCCGCTCATGCTCCATGATCCAGTTTGTTTCCCAGGTCTTTCCACCATCGGCTGAAAAGGCCTGTTCCCATTGGCAGGAGTTCACAGTGATGTTAGACCAGACGAAGCGACAGAAAATGTACCGGCCTTCGAATGTTTCGTGTGAATAAAACTCGCCTCGTCCATCCTTAAAGCTGCCGACCACGGGGACACCCAACATCCCGCTCGTACCCGCCGCCCAATAAATGCTCCATTCCTTCGAGTTGATATCGAACAGGCGCAAGGCCACTGCGTGGAATGTGCCGGTTTCCCTGTACATAATTACTTCGTCAAAATTGCCCAATCCATTCAGGATTTTTTTGTCAACGCATGTCCCCTCGAACTCCTCCCATTCCGTTGACCCTTTCAGTCGCTCCTTCAGCCGTCGGTGATGCACTTTCCAGGTTCCAGTGAGAAAATCAAAATTGTTCCGTCCGTCGTTTTCGGTCTGCATGTTCTGCTCCTAACCTATGTTGAACTGCCTATATTCGCTCGAGCGTATTCATCCAGTTCGTCTCCCAGGTCTTTCCGCCATCGATCGAAAAAGCCTGTGCCCACTGGCAGGAATTCGCGGTGATCTTCGACCAGGTGAAGCGGCAGAAGATATGCATGCCCTCGAAGATTTCCTGCGAATAAAACTCTCCAACACCATCCTTGAAGCTGCCCACGACCGGGACATCCAATATCCCGCTCGTGCCCGTCGCCCAATAGATGCTCCATTCCTGTGACTTCACATCGAAGAGTCGCAGCGTGAAGCCGTGGGTGGGACCTGTTTCCCTGTTCATGATCACTTCGTCACAATGGCCCAGTCCGTCCAGGAGTTTTTTGCCTACGGCCGTCCCTTCGAACTCCTCCCATTCCGTGCACCCTTTCAGGCGCTCCTTCAGTCGCCGGTGACGCATTTTCCAGGTACCAATGAGGAAATCAAAATCGTTTCGTCCGTCGTTTTCTGTGTTCATGTTCTGCTCCTTCCAAAGTGCATTGATTACACATTCAGTATAGGAAGAAATGCGGACAGAATCGTTCCTAATTTAGACAAGTCAACCTCTTGCAAACATAAAACGATCTCGGATGAGTATCAACGGATTATGAGCGGATGAACGGGTAGCGCAACGAGTCAGATTTACACTTGCACCTCCCTGACATCTGGCTTAAGCTGGACCCGTCAGGTCCCGCTGAAGCGGGAGGTGTGGCGCACACTCCCTGGCACCGCCCGCCAGGGCAGGTGTGCCCCGGGCGCAAGTGCGATTTGCCATGAAATGCTAAGGCATTTCAAAAATCGTGAGTGCAAGTGTTCGACTTACACGAACTGAGGCAGGGTGCTACGCAATCCGCCGAATTGGGAAATGAAAACGGTCTCTGACGTAACGTCCGCGAGACCGGTTTGCTAGCATCAGTTTCCGCGTATCAAATACTCTATCGAGATTATTTCCTCAGTTGCTTCTACATAATATATTGTGTATTCATCCCCTTCCATGACTGCACCAGAAGGATTCTTATCTAGGTCAAATTCAAGTCCTTCCACCTGTAATGTATATTCCCCTTCCCCGTGATGGACGATGTGAACCTGCCCACTTACTTCGCAAAGGTGTGGTTCTTGCAGGATGTTTGCCGCGCGGATGATCTGCACTCCCTTCCCCGCCCAGACTAACGGCCACAGGATGCCCATCAGTAAGAGCATCAGAACACGGCCCATCAGCGTCGGCGCAATGGAGCCGATGGTCAAGCCGACAGCCAGGCCCGCGGCTGCGATCACAAATAAAATCGCTGCCGAACTGCGCGCGGAGGCCCGCTCTGCCTTTGCTTGCTGACTCAAGCGTTTCTATTGATCTTCTGAAAATCCTCCACGGCGGTTGGCAAGCAGGTCATCTTCGGCGAAATGGAAAAATTTTCTCAGGCGACGTTCGTCCATGATCTTCCCTTTGATTCGTATTTAGTTGTGTATGTTTAGTATACCTGCTCAATGGAAGGCCTTTATCGATTCTGCAATCATAGTTGAATAACCGTGTAACATTGTGACAATTTTGTTTTGCCTATTCCCGGGGATGGATACTCTTCAGTCTGTCGATACATTCGTCTGGCCATGCTAGAATATCCATAGAATCGAATTGCCAGGAACAATTACATGG
>DASTOH010000123.1:0-43014 GCA_035720235.1 Anaerolineales bacterium
TCCTTGGGAAAGTATTTCTGATACCACGCCACCGCTTCGTGCCGCGACTCGACGTCCAATCTATCGAAGATGGCTGATATGTGATACGCTACCGTCTTAGTTGTCACTTCCAATTGTCTGGCGATTGCCTTATTGCTTAACCGTAGTGTCCACTAATTGGTGTGACAATCAGTCCACAAATCGTTGTTAGAATCATTTGGAAAACAAGGCTGATTTTGCACCGATTCTCACAGTCATTAGTGGACACATTCTCACAATGATTAGTGGACAACACGCTTAACCCTTGTTCCATCAAAATGAGAACTTCGCGTTCCGTTTCAGTCAATTTTTCCCACTTATTGTCCTGTCAATCTGCTTGTGGCGCGGCGAATGGCGGCAATCAGGTTTTTGGCCCTTTCGGTCTTGGCTATCGAGATACCCAGCCACACCCGTCTCAAAATCGTGTTCCCTCCGGGAACGAGGGTTCGACTTCCTCCTTCGGCACTTGGCATTATACCTTGATAGGTATCTTAATCAAAACGCCTTGCGAAAAATTCGCAAGGCGTTCTATTACGTGTGATCGAATGCAGAGTTTTATGGTATTTGTTCTTCCTGGGACCACTCATCCCACCTCGTAGTACCTCCATATTTGAACTCATTTTTGCCATTGCTTGATCCATATCGATTTAAGCTACAACTCATCGTAGAGACAAATATAGTTTTTGCAGTCTGAGTACCAGAAACGGATCTTGCACCACCTTGTATATTTTGCTTTATGACAGAGCCGCAACGCTCAGTTGCAGAAAAGTATGTCCACCCAAGTGTGATGGTAGCAGGTGGAAAATCAGTGTAACTAACTATGTCCGCGGCCCATTGTGCTGGAGTACTCACGAGTTTTCGTACCATTCTACCACTATAAGCATCACTGCCTCCGTTAAAATTCAACCACGAAATTTTGACCGTCCAAGCACCTAAAGTAGCAAATACCGGTCGAACTGAACCGAACAATAAAATGGCGCAAATCAGAAATGATATAGGGATCCGCAAGGTTTTCATTTTGCACTCTCCAAAACAGTGAGAACATCCAAAGGCGCTTCAGTAGTGGATTCTGCGAGTAATAACTCACATTCCTCAAAGAGTACATCCTGCCCATTACCATATTTCCATACCTTGCGATATAGGCTCATCTCATCTGTCTCACTAGCAAATAGACCTGTCACATATGCGCTCTGTACGGGTTCCTTGTTCTCTCCATTAAACTGGATAGGTTGATCATACACTTCTGTAAAAGAGAATTCTTTATGAGGTTTGTCTTTATATTGCAGATCTTGATGTTTAATGGCAATCTTAAGCCCTTCAGCATCTCTAACATATTGTAGAAAGCCACGATCCAACTTCAACTCATAAGGCATGATGTTTTCTGTCTTGAAACCAAAAGTTAAATTTGTTTCTACACTTCCATTAAAGACAGTTTGCTGAAGTGTATTTCCTGTTTCATCTTTTAGAGTTACAACGCTTTTCTCAACCAATCCATCTTTATTAATATAATACCAACCTTCCTCTGTGTACGATGATGGCATTGGTCTTCCATCAGGCAAAATTACACCATTATCTATCTCTGAATTTATTTGATAGACAAGGTGTAGCCATTCTTCTTTCTTTATTTTCCCCTTCCATTTATTTGTGATTTCACTAATTACTTGAGAGGCTTTTTCTTGTGATGGTTGGCTGCTTGTAACTAGACTTTCTGTGCTTAATTTTGGGCTGTTACTTTCACTTTGCGAAAATGGGTTTTTGTTGGCATACACATTTTCAGACATCATCGTGAACATTATGCCGGCAATTGCAAACACAGTGATCAATGCCAAGACAGTCTTTGGCCTTAAAATTCCTTTCATACATATCTCCTTAAGATAGATTTAAGCACAAGAAATACTTTAATCCATCTGAAACAACTTGTCACTGGAATAAATACCAGTCTTTCCCCTGGTATTTACTCCAGGTCCTTGGGAAAGTATTTCTGATACCACGCCACCGCTTCATGGCGCGACTCGACATCCAGCCTGTTGAAGATGGCTGATATATGATAGGCCACTGTTTTGGGCGTTATGTTTAATTGTCTGGCAATTGTCTTGTTGCTAAAACCTTGTTCCATCAACCTGAGGACTTCACGTTCTCTTTCGGTCAGTTTTTCCCACTTGTTTTCTGCGTCGTTCCGCCACCTTCTTGCCCTGTCGATCTGTTCGGCAGTAAAAATTATCTCTCCCTTGGCCGCGCGGCGAATAGCGGCAATCAGGTTTTCGGCTCTTTCGGTTTTGGCGAGATACCCTGCCGCGCCCGCCTCCATCATGCCTGCCAGGTGATAGTCCCGGTCATGGGCGGTCAAGACCAGCGTCATAGTTTCAGGGTAATGTTCGCGCACCCATTTTTCGACTTCACGCGCAGGTGTTCCAGGCATACTGAGATCAAGCAGGAGGATTTTGGGGCGCAATTTGGGGATCAAGTCCATGGCTTCATCCCCGCTTTCCGCCTCCCCAACGATTTGAATATCAGGGGCTTGCTCCAGAATATGACGCACTCCTTCCCGTGCTACGGGGTGGTCATCTGCAATCAACACAGAAATCTTTGTTGCTGGTTGTGCTAACATGGCATCATCCTTTGCCTTGTCTATACAGCTATAATCATTTTATATGCCTCCCTCAACAAAGAGTCAACTGATTTATATCACTACTTGAGCTATTACATAGTATTGATAGTGGAGGGCGTTTTGGTTTTTATTAGACTTGCATAAAAACAGTTCCCATCCCTGTTGACTTTCAGTTTTTGCAACTGTAGAATGAAAGCACCGTACATCTTACATAATAGCCTGTATAGAGGTGAGAGATGAAACTGTACCTGTACATCGCGTTGATCGACGCGCTGATTCTGCTGGCCTACCCCTTCGTTTTCCTCTTTTCAAAAGTACGCCAATTTCTGGGTTTTAAGAGATAATAGCCCCATCATAACCACAGGTGACAGTCACTTGTGCTCCCTCTGCTTTCACTTCGGGAGTGCTCCACGAAAGTGACTGTCACCTTTCTGGAGGCCTGCTATGCCATCGATGAACGATGTCCTGGGTATGATCATGGGAGGCGGACGCGGGTCACGCCTGCATCCACTCACCGCCATGCGCTCGAAGCCGGCCGTGCCGATTGCCGGCAAATACCGTCTGATCGATATTCCCATCAGCAACTGCATCAATTCAGGGATCTACCGCGTGGCGATCCTGACGCAATTCAATTCAGTTTCGCTCCACCGGCACATTTCCCAAACGTATAACTTCGATACCTTCCACACCGGTAACACCGGCTGGGTGGATATCCTGGCGGCTGAGCAGACCCCCGAGCACGCGGACTGGTACCAGGGCACGGCCGACGCGGTCCGCAAGCAGTTGTTCGAGATCCAGGCCACCGGCGCAGAGTATGTACTGATCCTGGCAGGCGACCATCTTTACCGCATGGATTATCAGGAGATGGCCGAATATCACTGGGAGAAACAGGCCGATATCACAGTGGCAGTCCAACCCGTGGCACGCGACGAAGCGTCTCGTTTTGGGATTCTGAAGGTGGAGTCAGACGGCAAGATCTCATCGTTTTTCGAGAAGCCCAAAGACCCCGAAATCCAGAAGCAATTTATTAGCCGCCATCATGATGAGGAACGGCCATTTTTAGGCTCGATGGGCATTTATTTCTTCAAGACCAGTGTCTTGATGGACATGTTGAGGCAGTACCCGGACTATGACGATTTTGGCGGCGATATCATCCCGGAGGCAATCAAATCGCTAAAAGTGTATGGCTTTGATTTTGACGGCTATTGGGAGGATATTGGGACGATCCGCTCGTTCTATGAGACCAATCTGAAATTGACCAGCCAGAACCCGCCGTTCAATTTTTACGACCCCAAGGCGCCGATCTATACCCACGCGCGCTACCTGCCCGGCTCGATCGTGGAGGACAGCAAACTGAAGGATGTCCTGATCGCAGAAGGCAGCCGCATCCGTAAGGCAGAGATCACGCATTCGATCATCGGTATTCGCAGCCAGATCTCGGAGGGAACCGTGATCAAGGATAGTATCATCATGGGGGCTGATTATTACACGCCCAAGCGCAACCCCGAGATCCCGATCGGGATCGGAAAAAACTGTTACATTGAATCCGCCATCCTCGATAAGAACGTGCAAATCGGCGAAGGGGTGGTGATCTGCACCTTCCCACGCCACCAGGAAATCGATCACGAATTGTATTACGTGCGGGAAGGCATTGTCGTGATCGCCAAAGATACTGCCATCCCGCCAGGCACACGGATCGAACCCACAGCGTAGTTAAGCCATCTCACACAGGCAGCTCATTCAACCGGCTTGCAAACCTATTTGCCCCGTCTGGCTTGACTATGCTTTGATTTGGGGTACACTCAGAACGATTGGGGAGTAGCCATGGCGCCCCTGGCGCCAGCGAGTTGTCGTCAGGACATGGCACGCCTTGCGGGCCATCGGCAACTCGAGACGCATGCGCAAGTGCACAAGCGTTTGGCGAGACCATCACGTGGGCGTGGTGGTCTCGTTTTAATTTTGCGGACCGTAATCAACGCCATTCCTTACACTACAGGAGATTCATTGTATGGCCCACGAAGCCGAAAGCATCAAGCAACATGAACATGATTGGCATACGCTAAAGCCTGAACAGGTGCTCAAGCATTTTGAGGTTCAGGAAAATGGATTAAGTTCCGAAGAGGCCAAAAAACGGCTCGATCATTACGGTCCTAATCAATTAATGGAAGCGCCGCGCCCCACCTTCCTTCAAATGTTATGGGAACAGTTGAATAATTTCGTCGTGATCCTTTTGATCATCGCTTCCATCATTTCCGCATTGCTCGGGGATTACGTGGAAGCCGCGGCGATCATGGCAATTGTGGTGTTGAATGCCGTGTTGGGCATCGTCCAGGAGCGCCGGGCCGAGGAGGCGCTGGCCGCGCTCAAGAAACTGGCCGCGCCCGATGCACAGATCCTGCGGGATGGCAGCCGCAAGTCCATCCCTGCCTCTGAGCTTGTGCCGGGCGATATCGTTTTTCTGGAGGCTGGCAATTTCATCCCGGCGGATGTCCGCTTGTTGGAGGCAATCAACCTGCGGGTAGAGGAAGCTTCTCTCACAGGCGAATCGCTCCCGGTGCAGAAGAATGCCGCCACTGTGCTCGATAAGAATGTCCCGCTGGGTGATCGCAAGAATACCGCCTTTATGGGTACTGTTGTTTCGTATGGGCGTGGGCGCGGGGTGGTCACCAGCACAGGTATGCGCACACAACTGGGTCTGATCGCCGCCATGCTCCAGAACGTGGAGGTGGAGGAGACCCCTCTGCAGCGTCGGCTCGACCAGCTAGGAAAATCGTTGAGTGTGGCTGCGCTTTTCCTGGTGGCCATCGTCTTCATTGTGGCGCTCATCAATTCCACCAATATCAACGAATTATTCATCGGTCCACTGCCCTATCTGCAGGAATACGCGGCTGAGATCACGGAAGTCTTTATTATTGCCATCAGCCTGGCGATTGCCGCCGTGCCAGAGGGACTGCCGGCGGTGGTGACCATTTCCCTGGCCCTCGGCATGCGCGAGATGATCAAGCGCCACGCGCTCATCCGCAAGCTGTCCTCGGTGGAGACGCTGGGATCGGCCACTGTGATCTGTTCCGACAAAACCGGGACTTTGACCCAGAACGAAATGACGGTCACGCGCCTGTGGGTGGATGGACAATTCTTCAGCATCACGGGCACGGGGTATGTTCCGGTGGGAGACTTCCTGGTGGATAGCAAATCCGTGGACATTACAGAATACCCCGGCGCTCGGACGACACTCTGGCTCGGCGTCTTGAACAACGACGCCGAGATCGAAACCACCGGATCCAGTGGAGATGTGCGCACCTACCGCATTGTAGGAGACCCAACGGAGGGTGCCCTGCTGGTTGCCGCAACCAAGGCCGGCGCGGAGCATATGCAGATCAACCGGGCCTACCCGCGCGAAAACGAAGTGCCCTTCGATTCGGAACGCAAACGGATGATCACCATCCATAATGTCAGGGAGCCGGATCCGAACGACCTTTCCCCTTTCAGTAACAGAAAAATGCAGGGCTGGGATGTGGTTGCCATGAAAGGCGCGCCTGACCTGGTACTTGATTTATGTTCACACTACCAGACCATAGACGACCAATCCAGGCCGCTGGATGAGGAGGCCCGCAAACGCATCCTGGCTGCCAATGATGCTATGACGAAGGACGCCTTGCGGGTGCTGGGTTTCGCCTATCGAGTACAGGAGGATGTTCCTGATAACCCTGAACATATTAAAGCTACGGAGCTCGAAAAGGATCTGGTCTTTGTCGGGCTGATTGGCATGATCGACCCGGCCCGCCAGGAGGTCAAGCCTGCGTTGGAACATGCCCGACAGGCCGGCATCCGCACCGTGATGATTACCGGTGATTATCCGAATACCGCGCGTGCTATCGCTGAAACGATTGGCCTGCTGCGCCCCGGCAAAAATGTGATGACTGGCGCCCAGCTCGATGCCACCAGCGACGAGGGGCTCAAGAACGTGATCGAAGACACAGATGTTTTTGCGCGCGTTTCCCCCGAGCACAAAATGCGCATCGTGGACGCGCTACAGGCCAATGATGAGATCGTTGCCATGACCGGTGATGGCGTCAACGACGCGCCGGCCATCAAACGTGCTGACATTGGCGTGGCGATGGGCATTACCGGTACCGATGTTGCCAAGGAGACCGCCGATATGGTGCTCACCGACGACAACTACGCCAGTATTGTGGCAGCTGTGGAGCAGGGACGCGTCATTTATTCGAACATCCGCAAGTTTGTGTTCTTCCTGCTCTCCTCCAACGTGGCAGAGATCATGATCATCTTCCTGGCCACCCTGGCAGGTTTGCCTGCGCCGCTCACAGCCATTCAATTGCTGTGGCTCAACCTCATCACCGATGGCGCGCCGGCCCTGGCGCTCGCGGTGGAAAAGGGCGACCCCGACATCATGCAGCAGCAGCCGCGTGCAAAAAATGAACCGATCGTCAACCGCAGCATGATGGTTGGTTTGGTGGTTCAAACCTTCGCACAAACCGGCGCGGTGCTCACCGCCTATGCCCTGGGTTTGCTCTGGCACCTCGAATCCGGCGCTTTGCTCACCGGCAACGCGTTGACCTACATCCTGGAACATGACTGGAGCGGTGTGGATGTGCAAACGGCAGAGACCATGGCCTTCGTAACGCTCTCCCTGTGCGAACTGTTCCGCGCCTATACCGTCCGCTCGGAACGCGCCTCCCTGTTTTCGATTGGTATCTTCTCGAATCGTTACATGCAGTATGCGGTTGGATTGTCCATCTTCCTATTGATTTTGGTGGTGTCCGTGCCGTTCCTGCAACCGATCTTCAATACCCATCCCCCATCCCTGCGCGAGTGGGGCGTGGTGATCGGGCTGGCGCTGATTCCCGCCATTGCAGAGGAGATCACAAAATTCTTCCTCCGGATGAAGAAATGAATTTGTAGGGGCACAGCGACGCTGTGCCCCTACGTGAAATGAAATGTTTTCCGATGGATTTCGGACAACCCCAACCGCCTCAACGCCGACCGATGGGCCTGTGTGCCATATCCCTTGTGTTTTCCCAGCTGATAGCCCGGGTGACGCTGGTCCAGATCGAGCATCAGCGCATCGCGCTCCGTTTTGGCAAGGATCGATGCACAGGCAATGCTCAGGCAGCGCGCGTCGCCTTTGACGAGCGAGGTCTGTGAGATTTCCAGTTGGGGGAGTTCAAGGCGAAAGTCCGTCAGGAGATATTGTGGGCAGAGGGAAAACTGGTGCAGGGCACGGATGGCTGCAAACCGGGTGGCGCGCACGATGCCCTGCGTATCAATCTCAGCCGAGGTGGCAAAACCCACGCTCCAGTTCAGGGCCACGGATTTGATTTGAATCGCAAGCCGCGCACGTTCCCGGGGGGTCATCTGCTTGGAATCACGCGCCCCGACTAACGTTGAGGAGAGAAGCGCCGGGTCATTCGGCAGGATCACCGCGCCCACAGCCACCGGTCCGGCCAGCGCGCCGCGTCCGGCTTCGTCCAATGCAGCGACGTATTGGTAATAAGCCCATAAATTCGTTTCATGGATCAGGTCAGGGTTTTCGGTCATACAGGCCGCGCCGGGCGTTACGCCGGATGAGCAGAAGGTCCAGGAACATGCGCAGAGAGTCGCGGAAGACACTTATTTTGCTGTCGGCATTGAAATACCAGTGGATTGGGAGCTCGACAATGTTATACCCATGGTGCCGCGCGATATACAGGAGTTCCACATCGAACGCCCAGCCGGTCAGGGTCTGGTACCGGAAGATATCGCGCGCCACCTCGGCGCGGATACATTTGAACCCGCATTGGGTATCCTGCAAACTCGGCAGGACCAGCAGGCGGATCAGGATGTTAAAGACCCGCCCCGTGAGATGACGGTAATAGGGCTCATCATAACGGACCGCGCCGGGCGCTTCGCGTGAAGCAATGGCAATATCCACATTCAACAATTGAGGCGGCAGGAACTTGCTGATCTCCTCGACCGGCATGGAGAGGTCGGCATCGCACATAAAAACGTATTCACCTTTGGCTTCCTGTACGCCCCGCTGAATGGCCAGCCCTTTACCACGCCAATCATTTTGAACGACCAGCACGTTTCCGTTCTTTCTGGCAAATTCCTGTGCGATCGCGTACGTGCGATCGGTGCTTCCATTTTCAACAACCACGATTTCGGAGGTGAAGTTCTGCTTTTCAAGAAAACGAATTACCTGCTCGAGGGTATCGGGCAGGCGGCTCTCTTCGTTATGGGCAGGGATGATGATCGAAAGGAATGGGTTCAAAAGTTTTCAGGTCAAGACCACATAGACAAAAATCGCAAGGATGCAGAACAAGGCCAGCGCCAGCCCGGCCAGTACTGCGATTTGTATGGGCGTCATGCCCAGAATGAGCTGCTGCCCGGGTTTCGACGGGCGCTCAGGGCTCTCTGCGCTGGTTTCGCGTGGAACCGGCGGAATATCCTCCTGTGCGTGGGCCTCCTGCTCGGCCATCGCAAAATCGAAGCCCGCCGGGTTAGGGTTAAAGGGCTGTACCTCATCCGCCGCATCGAAGGTGGCGCGCGATCCTTCATGGCCTGGCTGCTTAGTCGGTTCTTCCTGCCAGCCGTACATCTCCTCCCAGGCCGCACGGGGCTCTGGCTCAGGCTCCGGCCCGGCAGGAGGCGGGGTCATATCTTGTTTGGGACGCGGGTTCAAAATACGGTCCGTAAAGTCATTCACCTGGATGCTGGTCAAGGCCGGACTGCCATTGACCAGTCCGTTCACAAAGGCCTTGATGCCGTCGATCATCATCACTTTGATGGCCGGCCGCACGGACTCGATGTGCAAACCTGGCTCGCCCGCAATCAATACCGGGTCGATAGTCACGGGAATCCTCACACCCTGCCGCTCGATAAAAGCCTGCAGGGCGCGTGCCATGCGCATGGTCCGCTGGATCAGGTTGACCGGCGCGGGTTTGTATTGGTCACCCGCTTCCACATTCCAGGTATCGCCTCTGGCTTCATAACGTCCGCGCAGATGCGATACTTCCATCACATAGATGCCGGTGGGGCCGAGCAAAATCATGGGGATGATGATCCCGCTCTGCCCGAGCGGCAGGTTGCGTATCAGGGTATAGCCCTTTTCCAACTGGCGATCAAAATACTTGATGATGGCGCTTTGGGCTTCCAGTTCACGCGGCCAGTTGAAACCATATTGCAGCATGCCCTGAATACGGTTTACAAGTGTCAGGTCGCCTTTTTCATCCACCAGTGGGGTTTTATCGATGATTTTCATGGCTTAGAAAACCTGCGCGGGTTCCAGGATATCGTGGTCGGCGTCTGCGCGGGTGGTAATGAGCTCTTTGCCATCGCGCGTCACGATTTTCAGGGGCTGGCTCACTTCAAACGTGCCAGCCATCAATTCCTTGCGCGTGCCGGTGAAAAATCTCCTTCCCTTTTTAAGGGTATCCAGCAATTCCTTGCGAGTGAACAAAAGCCGGTCTGAAAATGCCGCCCCGCGCCGCGCATAGGCCCGCACCACTTCGATCTGCCCGTCCTTGTAACGGACGGCTTCAATCACGCCATCGATTTTTTTTGCCATGTCTAGAGTATCTCCGCGTGTATTTTAGCATTAAACAGAATCACCGTCATTGCGAGCCTGGTGAGGCGCAGCAATCTCCTGAAAAATTGGGGATTGCTTCTCGCACCGTCCCGACGTACGGTGTCAGGAAAGACTCGCAATGACAGCCATTGGTTTAACAGTTCAGGCGGCAGTTGAACTGCCGCCTGAACAGACTATGACGTGGCCGGGTCCCGTACTAGATAGAGATCGCCTGGTGATGAACTTATGCAGTGTTTACATTACTGGGTTGCCTGCTCTCGTACTCTTGTAGAAACTTTTCCACATCATCCAGGCTCATGTCAAACTTTTCGCCAGCCAGGATCGTGTTGTTGAGGTCTACAATCCTGTATTGCTGGTGGTCGTCTTCGGTCCGCTTTTTGGCCTTGGACTTTATGATCTCCAGGTTCAGCCGCTTGGCCATATGGGTAAGTTCGTCTTCACGGTTAGATGACATTTTGCTTATCCTTTCTCTGTGTACCGTTGGGTATATTGCTAAGAAGAAAGGTCGTCAATGGGGGATAGCCTGTATAGCCTGCACAAAGAGAGAACCTCCCCAACCTGATCCTGGCAAGTACGGGCTTGTCAGAGTAAAACTTGAATAGATTGCACACATGGCCCTTAAAACCGGCGACCACCCTGAAAACCCGGGGGTGGTCGTCACAAAGAAAAAATTATTCATGTCAGTTACCGGCTTGAGGGGGGCAAGTCAGCAACCGACATTGGCTATTATAGTCGGATGAGTTCTGTAGGAAAGGTAGGGATGTCCCTACCCGCTGGTACGCGCACGGGCTGAGCCGACTGCTTTCAAACAGATCGCATTTGTAGTTAGTCGGGGCGCCGGGATTTGAACCCGGGGCTTCTTGCTCCCAAAGCAAGCGCGCTACCGGACTGCGCTACGCCCCGATCAAAGTGGCATGAGTATAATGCGAAGGGTGAAAACAAGTCAAGCGACAAAAGCGATAACGACACGACTTGTTCAAAGTCTTCAGGCCCTCAACGCGAATTGGGCGAATAAGCGGATGGCGCGAATAAGGCATAAGATATTCGCTGAATTCGCACATTTGCAGCATTCGCGTTCCAAAGCGTCTCGTGTATCAAGCAACTTCAAGGAGAGTGTTCGAAAAACGATGATGCTGACGGTGTTCGCTTTGCTCGCTTTCATCACGGCCTGCTTGCCGTCCAATCCACCCATTCTCCCCTCCACGCTGAATCCACCGACCGCTACGCACCAACAGGCTCTCACTCCCTCACCCACCGCTGACAACTCAACAGCAATACCGACTCAACCAGCCTGCCTCACTCACCCTGGCCGCGTGGAAGAAGGAATTCTCCAATCCACTACTCCTCTACAGGAATTTTTGATCTACCTGCCGCCCTGCTATGACGAAGGAACGGATCATTACCCCGTGCTTTACCTCCTGCACGGACAAACCTACACCTCCGACCAATG
Source organism: Anaerolineales bacterium (assembly GCA_035720235.1). Lineage (GTDB taxonomy): Bacteria > Chloroflexota > Anaerolineae > Anaerolineales > Villigracilaceae > Defluviilinea. Next base: position 11,665 of record DASTOH010000123.1, read on the forward strand.
GATCCGGCTCGGCGCGGTGGAGGCCCTCGACCAGCTTATTCTCTCTGGAGGAGCGCAGCCCCTCATCATCGTCTTCCCGCAGGATCGCTATTGGTATACCGAATCTGGTGCTGGCTTTGGTGACCAAGTCGTCCATGGGCTCATCCCATACATAGACAAAAGCTATCGCACGATCCCAGATCGCTCGCAGCGCGCCATTGGCGGCATGTCGCGCGGCGCCGGCTGGGCCCTGCGCCTGGGTCTCTCCAACTGGGACCTGTTTGGCATCATCGGTTTACACTCTCTGGCTATATTGCAGGAGGACGGCTCACGGATCGAAAGGTGGCTAAAGGATATCCCGGCTCCATCCTACCCGATCATCTTCATGGATATTGGCGACAACGACCCGGAATTTGCCAGGGCCCAAGAGGTTGAGTCGTTACTGAACGACCACGGATTGTCACACGAATGGCATCTTTATAACGGCGCCCATACCGAGGAATACTGGCAGGCCCATGTGCAGGAGTATATCGAGTGGTACGCAAATCAGTTGAAGAACCTAACAGCCCAATAAGCCCAAGTGGCCGTTTATGGGCAGGTAACCCCAGACGGAGAATTTATTTCCTCAAGTACTCTTTGACCACCTGCATGAATTCCTCTGCCCACTCAAAAGATTCCCGCGCTTCTTCGTTGGTGACACTGCTTTCCGCGCCATAATGCCCGGTTTCACGACGCCTCTCTGCGATAATAATGCGGCGATGAAACTTCGGGTCAAGAATTTGAGTCTTGGCAAACTCTTTCCCGTACGCCGCCATAACTGCCGAATGGCTTGAGAACCGCAAGTCCTTTGAATAAAGAAGCACTTCAATCAGATAAAACATCGTGAAGTAAGACTGTGCGGCAGAGTAATTGGGAAATCCCGTATCCAGCAATACTTTGGCAGCTTGATGACTGTCCTCAGCCCGTTCCATGAGCGCCCGGATTTGAGGAGTACTCATACTGCTACCGCGTCCATGCGCACATTCAGCATGAAAGGCATCTGGCTTTCCGCATATCGTTGATCGGAAATGAAATGGCAGATAATGATCACATCATGCTCCAGGCAAAGCGAAGCCACAAGATCTATGGAGCGCTTTTCAACCTCGCGGTAATCGAATTCGCCGCGTAGCACAACCATTACATCAATATCCGAGTCGGGGAGGCGGCCCTCGCCGCGCGCGAAGGAACCGAACAGATACACTGCTTTCAACCGGTCGCCGTGGATTTCAACCAGTCCCTTCTTGAGTTTGCGGAGGATTTTTTTGATATTCCTTGGCATGATAATGATCCGTTGTTACCTGCAAATATTATACGCCATTACGACATTCCCGACACTTCACGGATAATGGCAGATACACATCGTTTATAATCATCCAATTCAGGAGGCCAGATCCATGAACATCCTCGTCACCGGCGGAGCAGGTTATATCGGCTCCGCTACTGCAGAAGCCCTGACCAAGGCTGGACATGCCGTCACCGTATATGACTCGCTCGTCACGGGCCATCGACAGGCCGTGCCAACGGAGGCTACCTTCGTCCAGGCTGATCTCTCAGACAGTCACGCGTTAATCGAGACGCTCACCCGCGAAAAGTTCGATGCAGTGATGCACTTCGCGGCCTTCATCGAAGCCGGCGAAAGCATGAAGGAACCAGGGCGCTTCTTCCAAAACAACTTCACGAATTCTTTGAGGTTGATGGAAAATGCCATCCGCGCCGGCGTGAAACGATTTGTATTTTCTTCCACCGCGGCAGTATATCAATCGAGCGATGAACCGTTGACGGAAGCGTCGCCACTGGGTCCCACCAACGTTTATGGACAGACGAAGCTGATGGTGGAACAGGCGTTGGAATGGTATCGCCAGATCCACGGCCTGCGTTACGCCTCCCTGCGCTATTTCAATGCCTGCGGCGCGCTGCCCGGGCGTGGCGAAGCCCACCGGCCTGAATCGCATCTCATTCCACTGGTACTGCGTGTCCCCCTGGGCCAAAGCGAAGCGATTAACATTTTCGGCACCGATTACCCCACACCTGATGGCACCTGCATCCGTGACTACATCCACATCGCTGACCTGGTGTCCGCGCATCTGCTGGCGATGGATGGTTTGCGAGAACGCGACCAGCTGGCCTACAACCTTGGCAGCGGCAATGGCTACTCCGTCCGCGAAGTGATCGAGACCGCACGCCAGGTCACAGGGCATCGTATCCCGGTCACCGAGAGACCGCGCCGGCCCGGAGACTCCGCCATCCTGGTGGCATCCTCCGAAAAGATCAAAAGTGAACTCGGCTGGAAGCCCCAGCACGATAACCTGCACGAGATCATCACCAGCGCCTGGGCCTGGCATAAGTGGCACCCAAAGGGATATCAACCATGAACTTCGTCATCATCTTCTTCGGCTGGATCTTTTCGCTCTGCCTGCATGAGTTTTCTCATGCAATCGTGGCCTATTACGGCGGTGATTACACGGTAAAGGAGAAGGGCTATCTCACCTTCAACCCGCTGAAATATACGCACCCATTTCTTTCCATTATCCTGCCGCTGCTGATCCTGTTCATGGGCGGCATTGGTCTCCCAGGCGGGGCCGTCTATATCGAAACCTGGCGCATCCGCAGCCGCTGGTGGTTGAGCGCCATGGCGCTGGCTGGCCCGGCAGCCAACGGACTGGTCGCCATCGTCCTTGCGATCCTCCTGCGCGTTCTGCCGGATTCCACCTCCAGCATCTGGCCCGGGCTATCCTTTCTGCTTGTGTTGCAAATCTGGGCGATTCTTTTCAACCTTCTCCCCATCCCGGGACTGGATGGTTACGCAGTGATCGAGCCTTTCCTTAACCCTGCCATCCAAATGCAGATGAACAACGTCCGCGGGTATGCCATCTGGATCCTTATCCTGCTCTTTTGGTACGTTCCGGCGATCAGCAGATTTTTCTTTCTCATTGTCACTCTGATTTCAGCGACCCTGGGCGTGAACCTGGCACTGGCCTCGCAGGGACGCGACTATCTCATGGGATTCTTCAGGTTCTGAGCACTTCAGACCCATCCTACCGGCTGGCTCCGGACAAGACTCTATTTCAACTGGCTTTCTTCAAGGCGACAGTGAATCTGTTGCCTTGATTTTTTATCGCAACGTCCCGCAGGTTTTCTCACTTCAATCTTGTTTTTTGCTGCCAAACCCAGCCCTTTACAGGTGCTTCGCGATCGACAGGACGGTTGTTGTGGGGGAACTTTACAAATCAGACCAAATTGGGTATAATAATTGTGTAAAATTTCACAAGTAAAGAGCATCCAAGAAAGTAGAGACAACTATGAATACAAAAGCTCTTCCCCATATCCTTATCATCGGCGCCGGGTTTGGCGGCATGGAAGTGGCACGCAGACTCGCCAAAACGCCTGTAGAGATCACATTGGTTGACAAGCATAACTACCACCTCTTTCAGCCCTTACTCTACCAGGTGGCTATCGCGGGCCTGCTCCCCTCCCAGATCGCCTATCCCGTACGCACGATCTTCCGCAGGCAAAAGAATCTCACCTTCCAGATGGGTGAAGTGACAGAAATCAACCTCCAGGCACGCTACGTCAAAATGAATGGCTCAGTGATCGCCTATGATATCCTGGTCTTTGCGGCGGGCGGAGAAACGAACTTCTTTGGTAACCATTCTGTGGAGCAGAACGGCTTCCAGATCAAGGGCATCGAGTCTGCGATTGCGGTTCGGAATCACCTGCTCAAGACCTTTGAGGAGGCCAGCCGTGAAGCGGATGCGCAGAAACGCAAAGCCCTGCTGACATTCGTGGTCGTGGGCGGCGGTCCTACCGGTGTGGAGACCGCGGGCGCGCTGGCGGAACTCATCATCCATGTGTTGAGCAGGGATTATCCACACATGGATCTGAAGGAAGTGCGTGTGATTCTGCTCGAAGCCGGGAATACTGTGATGCCAAGTTATCCCGATGAACTTCGCAAGGCGACCATCGATCTATTGAAAAGCAAGAAAGTGGAGGTGCTGACGAACAGCAAACTGGTTGACTACAATGGTCAATGTGTGACTCTCGGCGATGGTGCGCCTTCAGGCGCACAGACACCTGTACTTGCGCCACACCTGTCCCTGACAGGCCGGTGTCAGGGAGGTGCAAGTGTCGAAGCGAACACGTTGATCTGGACGGCAGGCGTGAAAGCGGCCGGGATCGCGAATCGGCTCGGGGTGGAGCAGGCCGGCTCGGGTCGCGTCCGAGTCGCTGACAGTTTGCAGATCCCAGATCACCCGGAGGTCTTTGTCGTCGGCGACGCGGCCTATGTAGTCAACGGTAATGGTCAGCCTTTGCCCATGTTATCCACGGTCGCGATCCAGCAGGGAAAGGTGGCCGCGCGGAACATCCAAAGGATCATCCGGGGTGAAATGCCTGAAGCGTTTCACTACAAAGATCCTGGCTTGCTGGCCACCATCGGGCGCAACGCGGCGGTCGCACGAATCTGGGGGCTCTCGTTCAGCGGGTTTATCGCCTGGCTGATCTGGGTGTTCCTGCACGTCTACCGCCTGATCGGGTTCCGCAACCGGCTATTAGTGTTGATCAACTGGGCGTGGGAATATTTCTTTTACGAAAATCAGGTGCGCCTGATCACAAGGGAGTAAGTCGGATTGCGCCCTTCGGGCATCCCCCAAGGGGCAATCCGACCTACGACGGAAAGAGCGACGGGTTTTGCGATATCACATAAACGGCAATCAGGCTCAATGAATTGATGGTGGCGTGGAAGACGATTCCCGGCCACACCGAATTCGACCGGTGATACAGATAGGCAAGCACACATCCCAGGACAAAGGTGGGAACCAGAGAGACCGGGTCGAGATGGGCCACGCCAAAGATGGCAGAGCTCAGCAGTAACCCAGGGAGCCAGCCATATGCCTGACGGAGGCCCTGAAAGAGAAAGCCCCTGAAGAAAAGCTCCTCCACGATGGGAGCAATCACTGCGGCCACCAGAAAGAACCAGACCGGCGATTCGAGCTGGTTGAACATCTCCAAGATCTGGTCGCCCTGGGTATCAATGCCAAGGAGGTTTAGAACCGTATTGTGCAGGAAGATCAACACGTACGCGCCTACCAACAATCCACAACCTATGCCGATGACGTTGATGGAAAATTTGCCAAAGCCCAGATACTTCCAGGAGATGCGGCGCCAGCCAAAGATCAACAGGATGGGCAGCAGATAGATCAATTCCAGGAGCAGGACACTGGCGTTCTGCATATATTGCTGCCGGCCAATTCCCAGAAACAGGATGATGAGCATGCCGAGGCTTAACAGGGCCAGCAAGCCGACCCCCAGCCAGGTATCCATAACAGACCAGGGGACGGAATACGCCGGCGCTTCCGCTTCGCGGTCAACTGGTAGTTGATCCTGTTCCATCAGCTTTCTCCGAGTTCGCGGTATACAAACCATTGACCCTTGCGGTCATCTACATTTTTCATCGCGCGATCGTAATAAATATCGAAGATCTGACCCTGGGTTTGTCCAGCAATTGAACTGCTGGACAGCACACGCACCCGGAAATAGTAGCGTCCTACATTCAACGAGCCGCGCGTGGATGCAACGGCCGCATGTGCTGGCCGCATATTTTGTGCCATTCTGCCGCGCCGCTTGAAATCCGTCCATGAGGAAAGCATTTCAGTGATGCGATACGTTTTCTCATCCCAGACGAAGCCGTTCGGGCAATCGGGGGCCTTCTCACGGATGGGAGGCTTATCGAAAATGACTTCGATGGGTTGGTCATAGAAATGCAGCGGAGTGAAATCCATATTTATATTATCGCACAAATCTGAAGACTTTCTTTATAGGGAGTGCCTAACATCAAGAACACATGTTATTCTCCCGAAAGGACACCGCTTCGGGACGGTGTGAACGACCCCTTCGATTGCGTAGCACTCAGGGTGACATTATCTTGTTTGTCATCTATGTGAGGTACTCCCTCTTTATAAATAAAACAAAGAACCCGCTTTTTTTGACAAAGCGGGTCCTTTGCTGAATGACAAACAACTATGGACGACTCAAAAGTTTCGCAAGTTGCTCCCGGGCAGGTTCATCCACCAGGGCAAGGATCTCATCCCCTTCTTCGAGAGTGGTCGTGCCTCTTGGCAACACAATATCGCCATGCCGGATGATGCCCGAGATGACGCAATTGTTCGGAAGCAGTAAATCCTTGAGCGCTTTTCCAATGGCCGGGGCGGAGGGGGCGATCTTTTCCTCCACAATGGAGAATTTTCCGCGCCGGATTTTCAGCATGGTCATCATATCGCCGATGGACATTTCCTCGACAGTCAATCTGGCCAGGATTTCAGCCTGATTCAATGACACATCCACACCCATTTCGGATGTAAACAGCCACGCATTCTTTGAATTGTTGATCCTCGCAATCACGCGCGGCACATTGAACTCGAACTTTCCCAAGGAAGTTACAACCAGATTGGTTTCATCCGAACCCGTCACTGCCGCCAGCACCTGCGCCTTCTGGATGCCCGCTCGTTCCAGCACGGTGGGTGAACTGCCGTCCCCGCTGAGTATGACTTCCTGGGGAATCTCTGCCACCAGTTTTTCAAGCACGGCGGGGCGCTCATCAATGACGCAAATCGTATGACCTGCATCCAGCAGGAATTTTGCAAGTTGCGAACCGGTGTTCCCGCCGCCAACTACAATCACAAACATGATTACCTCCTCTCGATTCCCAGCAATTCCTCCAGCCGATCCATGGCCGATGAAATGACCGCCAGATAAATCACATCGCCTTCCTGAAATTCCGTCCCTGAAACCGGGATGAACGTGTGATCGTTTCGAGTGATGGCCGTGACCGCCACCTCACCGGGGATATTCATTTGCGCCACGCGATGGCCACTCAACCGCGCGGGCGCCTCGACGCGCACCATCATGGTTCCGCCATCCCGGAAGACGTGCAGCGCATCCAAATCGGTATGGGTGACGACCTCCACGATCCGTTCCGCTCCCCAGGCGGTGCTCGATATGGTGGTCAGTCCCAGCCGCTGATAGACCTCCGCGCGCACGGGGTCATAGAGCCGCGCCACCACCCTGGGCACGCGGAAGATGTTGCGGGCGATGCGCGCTGCCACGATGTTCGCGTTATCCGATGAACTGGCCGCCACAAATCCTTCGGCAGTTTCAACGCCCGCCTCCAGCAAAGCGTTCCTGTCAAAACCAAGCCCGCGCACGATACGGCCTTTGAAGTCATTTCCCAGGCGGGTCAGTGCGTTGGTGTCATGGTCAATCACCGTGACAGCGTGTCCATGACGCGCTAATAACTGGCTGACCTGTGAACCCACCCGTCCACAACCCATCACGATGATCTTCATGGTGTGGCCTCCTGAAGCGAGAGAGGGGATGGTTTCCCGTTACGCAGGTTCCGCACGCCGCGCCAGATGGCTTTGCGAATCCACTCCATCGAATATAACACAAGGGCGTTCAAGCCCAGCCCAACCCACATCCAGGCCGGCAGTGGAGCGTGGTTGAATATACCGGCCAGGAAGGGGATATAAATCATGCTGACGATACCAAGCAGTTCGATAAAAATGCCAACCCATAAATATTTGTTGCTCAACCAGCCGAGGCTCGAACTGCGCATTCGGTCTGAACGACAGGCGAGCGCATTTCCCACCTGTGCTGTGACCACCCCGGCATGATAAACAGTGGCAGCCAGGACAGTCGCCTGTGCGAACGATAAGGACAACCGGAAATCCACCAGGTCTGCCAGTGGGGCGAGAAGCGCCAGCCCAATCTCATTGGCATACCCGGAGAGGATAAAGATGGAAAGAAACCCTGCAAAGCATAATGCGGACTCGATCAGCCCCAGCCAGAATGCACGCGTGAGCAGGCCGCGATCCAGCAGTGGCTGATGGCGTGGACGCGGCGGGCGTTTCATCACATCCGGCTCGGGCTTTTCCATTCCCAGCGCCAGCGCAGGGAACATATCAGTGCCGAGATCGATGGCCAGGATCTGGCGCACACTCAGGGCCAGCGGAATCAATGGCCAACTGGCCGTGATGATGAATGGCATGATCTCCGGAATGTTGCTCGAAAAAATATACGTGATGAACTTGCGGATATTATCATATACGGCGCGGCCCTCTTCGATGGCGGCGGTGATGGCGCCAAAATCATCCTTTGTCAAAATAATATCCGCTGCTTCCTTTGCGACATCCGTGCCAACAATGCCCATCGAAACACCCACATCCGCCTTGCGCAGGGCCGGGGCGTCGTTGACGCCATCGCCGGTCACTGCCACCACTTCCCCGCGCTGTTGGAATGCGGAGACCAGTCTCAGCTTGTGTTCGGGGGCCATGCGGGCGAACAGCACTTCCTGATCGAGTAATCTGTGCAGGGCGACATCCGGCAACTCATCCAATTCCGCGCCGGTGAGAATGACCGGGTTCCTGGTGGTCAACATGCCGACGCGCCGCGCCAGTGACTCGGCTGTCAACCCGTAATCGCCTGTGATCATCACAATGCGGATGTTCGCCTCACGGCAGGTTCGAATGGCCTTCTCCACCTGCGGTCGCGGCGGATCCATCATCGCCATCAAGCCGAGAAAGGTCAGGTCCTGTTCGACGTTTTCGGTGGTGTACGCGCCCGTACGTGCAGGAAGGTCACGGCGAGCCAATGCCAGCACGCGCAAGGCACCCCGCGCGTAATCGTCGTTGATACCCAGGATCTCTGCGCGCAATTGATTTGTGAGCGGAACGGCTTCCCCGTTGATCAGAATTTTTGTACAGAGCTGCAGCACCTCGCGCGGCGCGCCTTTGATGAAGGCGATCTCACGGTTCACTTCGCGATGGACTGTGGTCATTCGTTTTCGCCGCGCGTCAAAAGGAAGTTCATGAATGCGCGGCAGAATGCGATTCACTGCCTGTTCCAAAATACCGGCCTTCATCGCCGCGACTTTCAACGCGGCTTCGGTCTGGTCGCCCAGACTGGTCCAACCGGGATGTTCAAGTGAGGGAGCATTGATGCGGGCGTTGTTGCAGGAGCAAGCCACCTCCAGCAAACTCAGCAGATCGTTCTCCCAGGCCTGTCCGGTTGGCTCTGGCAAAAACCTTCCTTCGGGCTCATACCCCACGCCCGTCACTTTGATCCTGCGCCGCGCGACCCAGATATCGCGCACGGTCATCTGATTCTGCGTCAATGTTCCGCTTTTATCGGTGCAGATGACGGACACCTGACCGAGCCTTTCCACCGTGGACAGTTTCTTCGCCAGCACGCCCCTTTGCGCGAGACGCTGCACTGCTACCGCCAGCGAGAGCGTTAACGTGGCGATCAGTCCTTCCGGGATCACCGCCACAATGATGCCGAGCGCGAGCAGGGTCACTTCCTGGACCGGAAGCCCGATCGAAAAATACCCAACGATGACGACAATCCCACCCACACCCAACGCGATCCACGCCGTGAATTTGCTGAGGTGATTGAGTTCCTTCTGAAAGGGAGTCGGTTCCTCGGCAATGGATTGCGTCAGGTGGGCAATCCGTCCAAACTGGGTGGACATTCCGGTGGCGGTAACAACCGCCCGTCCCGTGCCCGAAGCCACCGAGGTCCCCGCAAAGATCAGGTTCGGTTGATCCAGTTCGCTGATTCCAGTCTGGTAGGATGGGTCGGCCATCTTGCGCGCGGGAATCGCCTCGCCCGTCAAAGTCGCGTTATTCGTTCGCAATCCGTATTCTTCGATCACGCGCGCGTCGGCGGGAATGTTATCGCCTTCTGCCAGCACCAGCACATCCCCGGGGACGATCTGGCTGGAAGGGATGTAGCTTTCAACGCCCTCGCGAATCACGTGGGCAAAGGATGGCAGAATCTCACGCAGCTTTTCGATGGCCTGTTCCGCGCGATGTTCCCGCCAGAAGGAAAAACCTGTGTTGACAACGATAATGCTCCAGATGATCAAAGCCAGCACAAAGTCGCTCTGCAATAGCGCGGCAAATCCAACCACCAGCAGGAGCAGCGCGGGCGGATGCATGAACTCGCCCAGGAGTTTTTCCCAGATAGGCTCCTTCTTCTGTTTCGAGAGGTTGTTTGGCCCGTAAAGCGAGAGACGCGCTTCAGCCTCGGCATCGGTCAATCCGGCAGGGGATGTTTCAAGCGCTTTGATTACTTCCGCGACACGCAGGCTAAAGATCGGGATGGACATGAGAGATAAGATGAGCAAAAACTTTCACCACTGAGACACGGAGTCACTGAGATTTAGAAACTCCGTGACTTCCCTGGCACTGTGCGGCTTAAGCCGTATGATTTGCTATGAATTGCTAAGCAATTCAAATATCAGGCAGGTGAGTGTCTCCGTGGTTTAGCGGATTTACGAATCCTCTTCGACGGGAGCCGTCTCATGCGGCGCGCCGCCGAGTTTTGGTTCGGGCTGGTCCAGGTATTGGTCCAGGAAGGACGGCGCTTCGGGATGATCCACGTGCAGAGCATGGTCATAATCTCCGGCTGCAGCAGGAACAGGCTCGTAGCGCATCGGCCGCCGAACGCCAAATAATTCAAAGAAGCGGGAAATGCCAATCAGGATCCGTTCGCGCAGAGAATAGCGGTATTCCTGCATCTTGAGCGATTGCCACTCGACGATGGAAGCCATCGCACCTTGCACGCGCGCTTTCTCACGCACAATCCGGTGAATCTGTACTGGTTCGCGATAGCCAAGCGGGGAAAGCAACATGAGATGAGCGGCAACGCCTAAGAGCGTGAAAGAGACTAGAGCGACCCAGCCTCCCTCGTGCCACTTCCCAATCAACTGACCGAGAAATACTGTAAACGCAAGTATGGAGGCAAATGACGCGCCAACTGCGCCCCATTTGCGGGCGCGGCCGGTAGCATGCTCAAGAATATGTCGGCGCACAGCCAGTCCCATCACCATGATAGGCATGAATACTCCTACCCCATAGAACGGGATCGCCACCGTGGTTTGCCCTCGTACCAAGAGCATGATCAGCACGGAGAGGCCAAACGTGATCGTTACCGAACGCGTAAACGTGCCACGCGGATCACGGTACACAATAGCCTCTGGAATTTCACCGATGGCCACATCGCGCCATTCGGTAGCCTGTGCGTCCTGAAATGCGGTCATGGAAGCCGCCGCCAGCATGAGGACTGCCAATATCTGATATGCCCAGAACAGGATGACGCCGCCGGGAATTTGGTCGAAACCAATGAAGGCTAGATTGCCGATCAATGTGCGGCCAAAGGTCCCATCGAAGACGTTGAAGCGCAGGGAGAAGAAGGTCAGGAACAGGGTAGTCAGGCCACCGTAGAACAGGAAGGAAGTTTGCACAAAACGGCCGACACCGGACTTGCCGCTGTAGAAATTCCACAAGCCCATCAGGCGCGGCATGTGTTGCTTGCCCCATTTGACAAGTTTCACATCCTCATTGATAAAGAATTGAACGCCATTGGATACCGCTTCCAATCCTGTGAGCGCGACCATGCCTTTCATGGAGGCCGTCAGCAGGTGGAGCAAAGCCTGCCCAAGCGAGACGGATGCGGTGGTCACATCCGAAGGTTCCGGGGCAATACCTTTGTAATGTGCAATCAGCAAGCCGATACCCATCGTGATGGTTAGGAAGATGAAAACGCCAATCATCGTGAACACAACGCGCGCCGACTCGCCGCGCCCGCGAATGGTGAGATACCATGTCACTGCCGCAAGCGCTGCACCTAGCGCAAAATGCCAAATCCAGTTTGCATCATAGGCATTGATGATGGAAAGAAGCTGATCCCCGCCTGAAAGGGCAGAAACCACAATCGTAAGCACATAGTCCTGGATCAGCGTCACAGCCACGATCAGACTCAATGTCGGCTTAAGATAACGCATCGAGGCTGTGTACGAGCCGCCGCCTTCGTTGAAGGGCCCAAGTGAGTACATGTAAAGCAGGCCGAAGGTGAAGTTAGCAAAGGCGATGATCGCGACTGCAAAGTAAGCGTATTTCCCCTGCAAACCATAGGGATGCAGAGCACTCATCATTTCACCGGTGGCATAGTAATAGGATGTGAAATAATCCACGCCGAACAAAGCAATCGCGGCCAGCACACCAATCTGACCCGCGCCATGGATGTGAGCATCTTCCGGTCTCTCACGCGGCGCGGCGCGCAAAGAAAGGACAAAAATAATGATTAACAAGGCAATGGAGAAAAACATGACTGGACCTATAAGTTTGCGGCTTCAAATGCTTTTTCGAGCAGGTCAAGCAGATAAAGCAAATGTTTTCGAGTGGATGGGTTGTAGCGCGTATCCTGGCTGACCTTCACCTGTTCCTGGTGTACGGCGCGCACGACGAACGCCGGGACGAACATGATCCGTCCTGCCGGAATCACCTCGAAATTTGAGACATCAACGCGAAGCTCCTGGTCGTCGAAGTAGAGCAGGCTCAGGCTGAGTCCCCGGTTCAGGTTGCCAGAGGAAGCCCGTTCTTGAATGCGAGCAATGATCTGCCTGGTCTGGTAATATGCCAGCGCACGCCCCTGGTTCACCAGTTGTCCAAGCATCCCATAGCGTTTCTTGGCATATTCCTTGTCTGCGGAAATGTAGGGAGCCAGCGCGACCGCCAAAAACAAAACTTCCATGAATCGCTGCATGGATTTGATGTGAGCCTCGGCCTCCTCCACAGACTTGACCAGCAGTTCCCCGTTTTCATCAAAGGCCACCCATTGGGGCAGATAAAATTTGCGCGCATACGGCACGAACGGGACCAGCAACTCGCCGCGTCCCTCTTCCGCTTTCGCCTCTTCGACAATCGCATCGGTCGAGGCGGTGATGGCTGATTCCGGTTCGAGGCCTTCCCCCGCAGGGTCAGGGATAGAGGGGATCGTTTCCTCCTCATCCGCAAGTTTGTAGGAGACGCTGCGGCCTGCAGGCAGCATGTTGTAAACCATGTGCATCACGGCCGCGTGACGCAGTAAACCGCCTGCCACAGATATCGCGCGGTCCGGCGATTGCTCCAACTCGTTGAGCGAATGCCGGATTTCTTTATAGAGTTCCACTTTGCGTATTCGGCTGAACAGACCACCTACCACACGCGTGCGTTGGTTCTGAGGGATGGTCACTATTGCAGGATGCTCCAAATTTCCCAGCGAAAGAACGACTCGATCTGGAAGCGAGAACCGCACCTGCAAAGCGCCTTCGACAATGGCTTCCGCCATCTGTTTCCCCTGCGCTTCCAAAAAGCGCTGTAGAATGGCGGGCTGTGCCGAAAATAAAGCCTGCTGACGTTCGTATTCTTCAGTCAACCGCTCCGATAAGAAAGATTGTTTTGGATTTGTTTCTGACATTCTTGACCTTTTTAAAATGATGATTACAAAAAAGAGCATCCAGCCTCGCAGCAAGCCAGTCTCAATCAAGCTGGCCAGATGCATTTGATTCTCTGTGTCGCAAACGGAAATCAACTGAATAGATTATTCCAAACCCAGATCAGCCAAAATTCGACCAGGACCGTGAGTACCAGCGTAACCATTTGTGTCCAGCCTCGCATGGCCCTATCGATGTTCACCTGCAAGATAAAGAAGCCGATGGCGGTGACCGCAAATCCGCCCCATAACGTGAGCGTGGAGAGCCAGCCCGCCGTTCGATGGACCGGCAAATCAGGCCCTGATAGGAGGTAAACCGTGGCGTTCAACCTGGATTCAAGAATTTGACTCAGGGGCTTTTGCATCAGACCTGTGCGTTGCTCCGCAAAGCAAACGATCAAGTCTCCTTCCCGCCAGTTCGACTTGATGACCCTCAGCCAGTTATTCCCAATTTCAGTTTTCGCCTCGGCAGATACCCAACCATCCTGTATCAAGGCCGCCATGGTGACCAGAGCACGGCGCAGCCTGGGTTCCTCAGACTCATCCCTGCAGAGACCAAGGAACAGGACGCGGCTTTTTAGTTGCCGTGCCAGTTCCCAAATCCTTTGCATGACCGGGTTGTAATCCACCTCAGTGTCAGGGATCAGCACAATTAAACGGGGCGGAAGTTTCTGCTCCAGGGCCGGGGCAGAAGGTGGAGCCAGGGCAGGAAGGGGTGAATCAAGTTTGATCATAGGGCCTCATAGATGATCCCATCGTAACCAGACCGCATAAAACGGTGACAAAGAAATCATTCGACCGCATAAAAAACAAATAACAAACGCCTCCATCCGGAGGCGTTTAAGAAGGACGTCACTAGTGAATCGGTGACAAAAGTTATGTCATTACATCTGGCTCGCAGCGCCGTCCCTCGCGTAGCGCCCTTGCAGGAGGGCGGCGCTGGCATACCAGGTAATCGACGAAAGTTATGTCGTTGCGAGGAGCGATCTTCCCCGGCACTTGCGCCCGGGGCAAGTGTGCGACGAAGCAATCTCCTATTTAATTGGAGATTGCTTCCCGCAGGCTCGCAACGACATATGATTACTATTCATCCGCAATAAAGCGATATCCAATGCCAGGCTCGGTGAGAATATATTGCGGTCGCTCGGGATCCTCTTCGAGCTTTTTACGCAACTGGCGCATGTAGACGCGCAGATATTCCGTATGGTCTGCATCTGCCGGACCCCAGACGTGTGTGAGAATGCTTTGATGCGTGAGCACACGGCCATGATTGGAGGCGAGATAGGCGAGTAGTTTATATTCCGTGCCGGTTAACTTAATTTCTTCCTCACCGCGTTTGATGATGTGCCAGGACAGGTCAATGCTCAGCGGACCTGCCTTCACCACCTGGCTCTGTTCGCCTTTCCTGTTCACAGAGTGGCGCAATGCCACGCGCACCCGCGCCAGCAACTCTTCGATGCCGAACGGTTTGGTGAGGTAATCGTCCGCGCCCTGATCGAGCGCCGCGACCTTGTCGCGCTCGCCGTCGCGCACAGACAAGATGATGATCGGGATTTGTGTCCACTCGCGCAGGCGCGTGCAGACTTCCACACCGTCCATATCGGGCAGGCCCAGGTCGAGAATGATGATATCCGGTTCACCTGTCGCAGCCAGGCTTAGACCCTCCTCGCCGCGGCTGGCCGTTGTGACCTTGAATCCCTTTTCGGTGAGAATGGTCCGAAGCGCCCGCTGGATTTGCGGTTCATCGTCGATCACCAAAATATGCGGCGCGGTCGTCATTCCGCCTCCGTATCTATCGGGATATGGGGCGGCATGGCTCCATCCCAGGCTAGCGGCAGCGTGAAATTGAACACCAGCCCATCTGACACATTTTCCGCCCAGATGCGCCCGCCATGGGCCTCGATGATGCCCCTGCAGATCGAAAGCCCCAGGCCCGTTCCGGTCACGCGGTCGGCAGCAGTGATACGATAAAACTTGTCGAAGATTCGTTCCAGATCTTCGGGCGGCACCTGTGGTCCCTGGTTGCTGACCTGTACATGGATCGCCTGGCCTTCGACGCCTGCATGAATCCCAACCACTGTGTCGGCAGGCGCGTACTTCAGGCTGTTGCTCACCAGATTCGTAAAGACCTGTTCCATTTGCACATAATCCACCGGAACGAGCGGCAGACTTTCGGGTACATCCACGTCAAGTTTGTGTTCCCCAGCCAGATGTTTCATACGACCGAGCACGCCCTCCACGATCTCGGGCAAAATATTCCATTCGCGTTTTGGCTTGAGTACGCCTGACTCAATGCGCGACATATCCAGCAGATTTCCGACCAGCATGTTCAGATGGTCGGCTTCATCGTCAATGGCCGCGATCAACTCGGCGCGAGCCGGGGAATCCCAGCTCACTTCCCGGCTGCGCAGGCTCGAGGCGGCCGCCTTGATCGTGGAAAGCGGAGTCCGCAATTCGTGTGAAACGGAAGACAGGATGGCAGACTTCAACTTATCGCTTTCTTCAAGCACTCGGGCGCGGGACTCAGCTTGCGCCAGCCAGGCCCGTTCAAGTGCCAGCGCCCCCTGGCTGGCAAACGTTTGCAATAAGCGCCTCTCACTGGGCGATATGGCTGGTGTAGCTCTCCACAGCCGAATCTCCCCGAGCACGCCGCGCGCGGCCTGAATGGGCACGATCAATTCAGGCATACGAGTCGGTGGCATGATTTCAAGCGAATGAAAAACAAAGGGCTGGGTTCCCGTGATATTGAGTTCTATATACTCACCTTGTAACACAGTATGGATTTGCCCGGCAAGGATTTGCGCGATGGCATGGTCATCATGCGAACCCGCTAATGCGGTGCTGAGTTCATAGAGTTGAGTGGCTTCGCGCTCGCGCGCGGTCGCCGCCGCGAGACCTGCCTGGGCATTCCCAACCAATTGACTGATCACAACCGCCACCACGAGAAAAACAATCAGCACAACCACATCTGTGGGGCGATGTACCGTAAACGTGTAATAGGGCTGTATGAAAAAATAATTGAATGCCAGGAACACGACGAGCGCACTAGCGATGCCCGGTTCAAGCCCCCAGAATGCCGTGATCATCCCCAGTGGAATCAAATATAACAGGGCAATCAACGTGGTATCGAGCACATCGCGCAGAGCGAAAAAGACTGCTGTGATGGAGGCAATCAATACTAGGGAAAGAAAGTATTGCCCAAAGCGGGCAAAAAAAGAGGAACTCCGCATGGTTGCGAAGTTCATTATACCTTTTTGAGGATATAGGCTGATCAAATTTTGCAGGGGTCATCTATCTGCCATGGTGTCGTATCAGGTCCATCGTGCTACAACGACTCACAGGTTGGATGTAACAAAAATTATCCCACTAGAGAACTACATGTTAATCTATCACTCACGCATCTGGCGTTGGATGGGCTACAATAGGGCTAATGGAAGAAGAACCACACAAAGATGATGGATCCAGACAAAACGGGGGGTTTCTCGACCTAAATCGGATTGCCGGGCATAGTTCAAAACGCTCGTGGCGCAGCTGGCTGATTGGCCACCCATTGCCCACCGCTGACGCGCCGCATCAGACGGTCAGTAAGATCGTAGGGTTGGCAGTCTTTGGCGCAGATGCATTATCGTCCATCGCCTACGCGCCACAGGAAACGCTTGTCATCCTGGCCGCGGGGGGTACACAGGCATTTGGCTATGCCTTTCCCATTTCGCTGATTATCACCGCTCTGCTTGCAATTGTCTCCGTCTCTTATGTGCAAACCATTCAGGCCTATCCGAGTGGTGGTGGCGCCTATACGGTCGTAAAGGAAAACCTGGGAGTGGACGCTGCGCTGGTGGCTGGCGCGGCTTTGCTGATGGATTACATCCTGCTGGCGGCAGTTACGGTATCCTCAGGCGTCGCCCAGATCGTTTCAGCCTTCCCTGACCTTTTCCCTTTTCGTGTGTTGCTCTCAGTAGGCTTGCTGGGGTTGATTGCGCTGGCCAACCTGCGCGGTGTGAAGGAATCAGGGAATATCTTTGCCCTGCCCACTTATTTCTTTCTCAGCATGACGACACTGACAGTCGCGGTCGGTTTCATTCGATATTTCAGTGGAACGCTGGGTGTTGTGACGGATCCACCGCCTCTGGAAACACTGCACGTTGAACCAATAACCATCTTCCTGCTATTGCGGGCCTTCTCCAATGGTACGACGGCCCTGACAGGTGTGGAGGTCATTGCCAATGGCGTGAGATCCTTCAGGGAACCGCGCACACACAATGCGGTCGTGACCATGATCTGGATGTCTACCATCCTGGCTGTTCTTTTCCTGGGAATTGTCTATTTACTGGGAGTGATGGTCGCCGTCCCTTCCGAGTTTGAAACAGTGATCTCTCAAATGGCGCGCACAGTCTTCGGGAATCGTGGCCTGTTGTATTTGGGAACGATCACAGCCACCACGATCATCCTTATCCTGGCTACGAACACAGCCTTTGCTGGCTTCCCCACCCTGAGCGCCATCATCGCCGAAGATGGGTTTATGCCCCGCCAACTAACCTATCGCGGCAGCCGGCTGGTTTTCTCACGTGGGATTATAAGTCTTACAGCGATTGCATCCTTCCTGATCATACTTTTCAACGCCAGTGTGACAGCCCTCATTCCACTCTGGGCAGTGGGTGTCTTTCTTTCCTTTACCCTCTCACAGGCCGGGATGGCGCGTCACTGGTGGTTAAACCGGCGCCCCGCAGACAAGCAGGTAACGGAAAAAGAGAAGCTGCATCCTTACGATCCGGGCTGGCGTTGGAAGCTGGTCATTAACAGCCTGGGCGCAATTACCACTCTTATTGTCACGTTGATCTTTGCCATTACGAAGTTTGTGGACGGTGCCTGGATCATCGTATTGCTGCTTCCCGCGATTGTCATCAGTTTCTACGCCATTCATCGCCATTACGTGTCTCTGGCCCGGGATCTTTCTCTGGAGCATTATGGGCAGCCGCCTCCCTCCAAGCGTCACCGGGTGATCATGCCCGTCTCTGCTATCCATCAGGGTACGCTCGAAGCCTTGGATTATGCCCTGTCCCTCTCCGATGACGTGACAGTGGTGCATGTCTCCATCGATGCCGATCAAACCGAAAAGCTGCGGCACAAGTGGAGCTGGTGGGGCAAAGGGGTGAGAATGGTTGTGATCGAGTCTCCGTACCGGACCTTCCTCGAGCCTTTTTTGGACTACGTAAATGAATTGTGCATGATCTTACAAACCAATGAAAGGTTGACCATTGTCGTGCCACAGTTCGTCCCCAAACATTGGTGGCACAGTCTATTGCATACCCAGACCGCCTTCTGGCTGCGCTTTGTGCTGTTGAATAAAAAAGGTGTTGTGATCACCGAAGTCCCGTATCAGGTCCATTGAGTCATGCCGTCCGCCCCACAAATTGCTCACGCACCTTCACACTAAATCTTATACGGATCATCGGCCTGCAAAAAGGCCAGTAACATCCCCAGCCGAGGATGGTTTCTCATCCACTCGCGAATCTCCTTGATGCGTTCGTAATCCTCTTCACCAAGCTTCTCCATATAAATCGCTTCCAGGTGGTTCCGGGTTTCGGCCGCATGGAGCTGATCCTGCCAGGGACGCGTGAAGAAATCATTCAGGTTATCATGCAGGTTGCGGTCGATCAACACGTCCCACTCGTTCTGGTCGAGCCAGATCCCATTACAGCTGCGGCAGCGGTCGATATAGAATTCAGTATCAGGGAAAATTTTATAGCGCGCCATGATATGCCCGCAGGTGGCGCAAAACTTTAATTCGTTTACTGACCAGGAGGGGTCAATTTCTATTTCTCCCTCTTTTTCGGGAAACACTTTTCCCAGACTTTTTCGCCAGGCCATATAAGCATTCGATGGAATAAAAACACCTTTGCAATTCGAGCATTGATTGGCGGGCAGCCCATCCAGAAGGATGATCTGACCAAGTGTGTCCTCTTTGCAGACTGGGCATTTCATATGGCCTCCGGTTTACGAATCAGGGTTATCTAATTTTTCATCATCAAGTTCATCGGCAAGATGGAAGCGATGCAGAAAACGATGGAAGATGGGTGCAATCAGGATACCGACAGACGCCAGCAGGATGACTCCCGAATAGATGGCATAGAAAGAGGCAAAGATCTTTCCGGCATTTGTCTGGAGCGGATTAACAGGACCCATGCCGCCAAGGATCATGGAGGCATTCAGAAGAGAATCAATCCAGGAGAGATTTTCGAAAAAATGATAACCAAGCATACCGATGGCAAGTGAAACTAATAATAAAAAAGCACCGATTAGACCATTGCGTTTTAGACGCCCAATAAAAACTTTTCTGCTTGCCAGGGGCTGTTTATGATGTTCGTACATTCAGCCTCCATTATATTTCCAATCCCAAAACCAGAAGGCCAGGCCTTTGTAAGTGCCCCATTTTGCGAAGCGCTTTTCCACTTCCCTGGCGGTGACGGGTTTGCCTTTGTACCATTCATGCGACACAAGCATCAGCGCCCATGAGTCCACGGGAATGAAATCTGATCGCCCCAGGAGCATCAAGAGGTTTGCGGCGGCATATGGGCCAACACCCTTGATGGTCAGCAGTTCCTTGCGGAGTTCGAGCGTCGGGAGGGTTGAATGCTTGAGCGCTTCGAGATCATATTTCCCGGAAGCCACACGGACGGCCAAGTCATGGATGGCCGTCGCACGATAGCCCACGCGGATTTTCTCTTTGAGATATTCAGGGTTGGAGGCCGCGATGGCTGCGGGAGTGGGGAAGGCTTTGGTTTGCGCCGCTTCGACTACGGGGCGGGAAGAACTCGTCCCTCCGCTCAGCGAGGAACCAAATTCATCAACCAGTTTCCTCGTCATGTTTCTGGTGGCAGCCCAGAGCGTGTTCGTCGTGAGAATGGTCTTGATCACGTCCTCGAAGAGAGTCGGCGAGCGAAGGACGCGGCCAAGAGCCTGTTTTTTAGCACGCGCCAGTTTTGGTTCCAGGCGTGAGGCGGCATAGAAATCCAAAAAATCCATATCGAGGCCGAACATCCACGTGACCCTATCCGCCGCTTCCCGTTGTTCAGCTTTGCTGAGTTTCTCCGTTTCAACCTGCGCGCCTTCCGGGGAGGCCGAAATGCGATATTCCACCGCACGCTGCGTAGACAGGTGGTCAACGTAATACAGGATGTCGTTCTCGAATCGGAACGGCGCCAGCTGCCGCCAGCCATGCGAGTTCACCACTGAATGGAAATTGAAGGGTTTGCGCGCGGAAAGTACCAGGATGGTCATATAGCAAGGCCTGTCATCTTCTCAACCGCGTTGACGGCCTGATCCACACGCTTTTCGTGGTTATCCATTTCGAACCTCTACATTGGGATGGAGGGTGCACAGCCAAAGACACTCAAGCGCGCAATGCGATCGGAATCAGTTGTGGTCTGGCGATGCGGATGTAATCATTGAGTTTCATGAAAATGGACCGGTCCAGGCGGCCAGCATTGAATACGACTTCATCATTCTGCTGGATCAGCGGATCGGCCAACACCTGAAGCTGGTCGGTGAACGAAAAAGGCGGGATCGCCCCGATGACGCATCCGGTCAAGGCTTGGGCCTTTTCCCGGGCGGCAAACGCAGCGCTCTCCGCCTGAAAATGATCCTTGATCCCATCCAGGTCAATGCGGCAATCACCGGGGACGTTGGCCAGGCAATAGATATTTTCCTTTTTCTTCAACCGCACCTGCACCACAATGGACTTGATGGCCTGTTCGAGCCGGTTCCCGCGGATCTGCGCGATGAGTTCCGTCCGCCCCTCCGGTTCGTGTTCGATGACGCGATAGACCGCGCCTTCACGGTCCAATAATTCGCAGAGTTGTTCGTGGATATCGCTCATACTTTGTTGAGTTATTCGGGACATTATACAGGGAAAGCAAACTAGAACTTATCCTAAAAATACCATGTCACTCTGAGGGAGCGTTCTTCGCGACCGAAGAGTCTCGAATTTCAGCTGTAGAGACCCTTCGCGGAGTTTATCCTCCCGAAGGACACCGCTTCGGGACGGTGTGAGCGAAGCCTAAGGGCTCAGGGTGACATTTTTAGGACGACTTGTGGAAATAAAAACGTCGGGACGACAATGTCATCCCGACGTTGACCTGAGCTACATTGGAATCAGGGGCATGGTCCCATGGTATCTCCGTGACCGAGATGTGCAGGTACGGCTGACGATGAGATGCTTATGGTATGTCCGCCTTTTTTGTTATTGGGTTTGTGACATACCAATACCTTTTCTCCACCGCTGGATGGGTCGCCACCCTCGTCATCTATATTCAGAACGATGATATTGACGATCACCAGGATATTGTTATCAGAAACACACACCACAGCCAGGACAGTCTGACCAGGCTGGATGGTTCCTCCATTATCACTTCCGGCCCCATTGTCATTCTCATTTGCTTCGTTCTCGTCGCTTTCGTTCCCATTCTCTTCATTCTGGTTCTCATTTTCGTTTGCGTTATCCTCTTCGTTGTCGTTGTTATCATTTTCCTGATCGTTTTCATTGCCAGTACTTGACTCAAGGATCACCGTCGTAGGCCAACCCAAAAACTGGATCTCGTTGCCATTAACGCTGACGACCGTTGCAATGATGGTGGCACAGCCGGGGGTCTCCGTAGAATCTCCCAGCGGGGCAATGCTGAGCACCTCCCAGGTGCCACCCTCCAGGAGGAGTATCTCCACGCGGACGATCATTCCGGGCGTAATGTCGCCCTGGATTTCGGTGGTCTCGGTCACATTGAGTTCAATCCCGTTGACCACCCAGGGATCCACCGAGTCCACAACGCCGATCAGGATGAGGATGGGATCGGTCTGCTGTTCGGCTGGTGCAATGGAGTATGCCACCCAGGTGTCACCTTCGAGGACGGCACCTTGAACGCGCACCAGATCACCCACCTGCAAGCCTTCTGAGATTTGGGTCGATTCATTCGTCTCAAGGGTTCTGCCTGCCACTGTCCAGGGGTCCGTGCTCTCGAGTTCGCCCGTCAATTCGAAGGTGGCATCTCCCGCCACGGGTACCCAGTCACCATTTTCATCTTTTACTTCTACAACGCCGTCATCAATTTGCAGCATCTGATCAGAAGTGGACCCGATCGCCGTCCCAGCACAAGCCAGCATGAGAGTGATAATCCCCACGTAACTCACGATCAGAGGCCAGCGCAGAAATGGTTTTTGCTGTGTGTTCATGCCTTCCTCCAAAGGAATATTGAAAACAATATGCCGACTATGATGATTTCATCGTAGCACAGACGGCTTATCCCCGCATTAACAAAATCGAAATAAGTACTTTCGTCCTATTTGGGGTGTATATGTCGGAGTTCGTGAATTGGCTTCGAAAGTGAACCACTCGATCAACACATGGTGGACAAAAAACCATACACTTATTTGGCTGCAGGTGGTCGAAGTGTAATGGATTAGCACTTACACATCTGTAAAGTAACTAACCTATGGAAAACCTGTCCTGATTAATAAGAGCTGACAATAGGTGCACTATCGTCAGAAAGTTCCAACAACTCCTTCCTAAGGAAGGCTCGCATGTGTTTATTCACAAGCTTTTTTTCTTTTAAAGCCTCCGAGAAGTCATCGAGCAAGAAAGAGACGTTTTTTCCGATGAGAGCTTCAAAATTTGAATTGGATATTACGCGGGAAGACCAGTATCGGGACACGCTCAAAGCCATTTACGAACCACGTATACCAAGGGGTGTCAATCAGTTTGAAACTTGGTTTATATTGGAAGACAGAAATCCTCATAGTAAAAACGCTGTATGGGTCGAGATTCGAGGCAAACAGGTGGGTTATCTCACTCCTGAAGCCGCAATCTTACCTTGTCAGCATTTAAAAGTAAGAGGTACACCAAAAGGTGATGGTCAATGTCAGGCAGTTATTACGGGCGGGCGGATAATTTCCGATTGTAGAAAAGGTTCCTATGGTGTATCGCTTGCTATTCCGGGTTTGGTTTTGTACCGGCAAAGGACTAAAAATGCGAAAAATTAACTTGATCGCGAAAATGCTTTTTGTCCTGACCATGCTCGTCAGCTTGGCAGGCTCTGACAGTGTAGGAACAGCCCCTTTGATTAGCCGCGCCCAACCAATGCTAATTCAATTAGCAACTGCTGAACCGGAACAAATAGTGAGTGTCATTATACAGAAGAATGCCGATGCAATTGGGCTAGAAGAACAGGTCGCTTATCTGGGAGGTAAAGTTACGAAGGACCTCCGCATGATCAACGCCTTTGTGGCAGAGTTGCCGGCTGGGAAGGCGGTAGAAATGGCCCGTTCTCCGGGCGTACATTGGATCAATCTCGACGCGCCGATGTTCAGCGCCGAAACAAGTACACCAACAACGTCTACCACCTGGGCAACCTCCATCGGCACTGAAATTTCGAATCAGTACACAGATGCCAACCTCATAGTGGACGGTGATGGGCTCGGTCCAAATGCTACCTTTGGCAGCCGTGTCGGAAATGGCAAGGGCACTTTCGGCGAATTCAATGTGGAAGCCGTTCCTGGCCATTCCATCACCAAGGTAGAAGCCGTTTTTTACGCGTATGTGAACGCGTCGTTCTCAAAAGATTACAGGGTCAAGGCGTATATAAACGATGTAGCCCAGAAGCAAATTAGCGTAAAAACGACGATCTTTGCAAACGTGATCGGCGCAACAAATGCAGGGCTGGTTTATGTGGATATTACCTCTGCAAAGCAATGGCAATGGGCAGACTTTTATAAGAACTTCGAGTTATATGTTGAGCAGGCAGGTTTTGCCGCTGGTAATACTATTTACTATGATGCGGTTGGCGTGCGCATTACCAGTGCGCCGGGCACGGATAACAGCCTAGATTATCTCACCGACCCTACAATTGCCGATTCCTTTGTGGATGGCAGTAAACAGGTCAATGTCTATAATGAGGTGATCGGTGCCACCCAATTGTGGAATACCACCAACAAACTACAAGGCAAGGGTGTGACCGTTGCGGTGGTGGATAGCGGCATTTACAAGACCAAGGACATTTCGGGGCGCATCAAGGTCAACGTCAACTTCAATCCCTCCTATCACGATGGAGTTGATCGCTACGGTCATGGCACGTTCGTAGCAGGCATCATAGCCGGGAACGGCAACCACTCGAACGGAAAATATATCGGTGTAGCTCCTAAAGCCACCCTGCTTAATGTGCGGATTTCAGATGATCAAGGCATGGTGTACGAGTCTGATGTGATTAATTCTCTGCAATGGGTATATGACAACAAAGCCAAATATCACATTCGAGTTGTCAATCTTTCCCTCAACTCTGCCGTTGCCCAATCTTATCACACCAGCCCGCTGGATGCTGCGGTTGAAGTCCTCTGGTTCAATGGCATTGTTGTTGTGGCCTCTGCAGGTAATAATGGCACATCCACCGTGTATCCGCCTGCCAACGATCCCTTTGTCATTACAGTGGGAGCCACGGACGATAAGGCGACACTCAGTACTGACGACGATACGGTAGCGACTTTCTCAGCCTATGGTGTGTCCGAAAGCGGGTTCGCCAAGCCTGATCTGGTCGCTCCTGGACGTATGATCATTGGTCTTCTGCCCCAAAATGACAAACTCAGCATGGGGATGGGACATCCGTCTAATCGGGTCGATACCACCTACTTCAAGATGTCAGGCACATCGGTTTCGGCGCCCATGGTTAGTGGCGCGGTGGCAATCCTCCTACAGGACGAACCTACTCTAACTCCCGACCAAGTGAAATATCGTTTGATGGCAACTGCCAATAAGAATTGGGTTGGGTATGATGAATCTTCTGCGGGTGCGGGTTATCTCGATATTTATTCTGCGGTATCTGGCACAACCACCGAGAACGCTAACACCGGCATAGTGGCAAGTCAATTGCTTTCGACCGGCTCTGATCCAATCGCCTGGAATTCGGTTAACTGGAATAGTGTCAATTGGAATTCAGTGAATTGGAATTCAGTGAATTGGAATTCGGTCAATTGGAACAGCGTGAACTGGAATAGTGATTATTGGGGTCCGTAGCCAGAGCTAACAGAACGAAATCGGCTTGAACTTAATGCGATCGTCTATGCGTGAGGGGTGGGTACTGAGGCTAAGTGCCCACCCCGTATACTACAAAAGAAGGAACAGATGCGACGGGTTGCCTGGATATATGTTATAGGTGTATTACTCGGTGCTCTTGTATTGAGTGTATTTGCGTTCCTCCCGAAGCCCATGGTGTATCCTCCCGCCTGGATATTCGTGGTTCTGACGCTCAGTACCACCCTCATGCGCCTGTATCATGTTGTCGCTCCTGACCACCGCTCTTACGAAGGATCCACAATCGCATTTGTTGCGGGAATTCTACTTTTGCCGCCAGGGCTCTTTGTGCTCCAAGTAGTGATTGCGCAATGCATCGAGTGGGTTTGGGTACGAAGGACTGATCCGAATAGCCTGAGAGCCTGGTATCTCCAGCCTTTCAATATGGCGAAGTGCATCATTGGCGGCAGCCTGGCTAATCTGGTCGCCAGCCTAATCAGGCAATTCCCTCTGGAAAGATCGCATGCACTTGAACTAATCGTTATTTCAGTCATGATTATTGTTTATGTCGTAACGAATCAATTATTACTGGGTCTGGCCTTATTGATTGCGCGAGGTGTTTCCTTTCGTGAGGCTGGGATTATCCGGGATACTTTATTAATTGAGTTACCACTCGCCTGCATTGGTTATGTGGCCTTCGAATTATTTAATCGTGGTCCTTTAAATGTCATTTTCATTCTCGCCCCAATTGTGCTTATCTATCAGGTGTTCATGTTGCCCAAAGTCCAGGATGAGGCAATGAAGGCCTTGAAAGGCATGAATAAGGAATTAACGGAAGCAAACTTTTCCATTCTCAGACTGAACAATGAATTATTCCAGGCATTGGCAAAAGTTTTCGATATGCGCGACCCTTACGTGGCTGGTCACGCTGCCCAAGTCGCGGTCTATGCCGTAGCAATTGCAGAGGAAATGGGTCTCCCGGCAGACCGAATCCAACTGGTTCGGCAATCAGCTTTCCTACACGATATTGGCAAGCTCGCCATTCCCGAAACGATTTTGCATAAACCAGGAAAACTTACCGAGATTGAAGTCGAGTTTATCAAGAAGCACGCTGAGATAGGCGCTGACCTACTGGCCTCCATGGAAGGTTTAAGCCATCTCGCGCCATTCGTACGTCATCACCACGAGCGGTGGGATGGGAAGGGTTATCCGCTTGGATTAGCTGGTGATGAAATTCCGCTCGAGTCGCGAATCCTCAATCTGTGTGACTCAGTGGAATCAATGGCTTCGGATCGTCCCTATCACAGAGGCATGTCAACGAAGGAAATTATGGATGAAATTCGACGATGTCGTGGCACACAATTTGACCCCGTTCTAGCAGACATATTTATCAAATTAACTTTGCGACATGGATCTTCCTTCGTGATAAATTCGGCCAGGTCGGTGACACAACAATACGCAGCAAGCCTCCTTGCCAACGTAAGTATGACTCACAACATGTTTGGGTGGATGCTCGAGAAAAATACCGAAAGAAACCCCGCCGCCGTTGACAACCAATTATTGGCAAATCAACCGACTGATTCTGCCTCTCTTGGCCTGGGTAGACAGGCCGATGATTGGCATATGTCTGCACACCTCCCACCCCAGATGTAGATTTTGTATCAGAGATCGGTGAACAGAAATTTAGAGTATCAAAAAGACCTTGGCAGTCTGGCCAAACGCTTTTTATGTTCCAGCCTCATTTTTTGAGTTCGATAATCCTGTTGGCGGTCTGTGGCTATCCTGCTTGCAATATCGCCACAAATATTCATTCTTTTCGTTTATACACAGTGATGGAATTTTCAGTACTTTTGATTATTAGAGCATCGTCTTCTTTGATGATAGTCAAGTTACAGAACCAAATGAATCTATAGCATGTTCCGCAAAATCTTAAGACGTTACGGTATCAGTATGACAACCACCGGGTTGACTCTCATCTCAATCCTGCTCTCTGTTGGAATCACCCTTTGTGTCAATTGGCTCCTTAGAGGAGGCGCTCTGGGTGCGGGCTGGGTAATTGCTATCGTTGCACCTGCGATCATTGCGCCAATAATGAGTTCTCAAATGCTTCGACTCCTTAGCCATTTGGATCAGGCAGAGGAAAAACTTCAAACTCTTTCCGATACCGATGAGCTAACACAAACGTATAACCGGCGCTATTTCATGCGATTTGGTGAGCAGGAAATAAAGCGCGCGCAACGATATGGGGAGGCTTTTTCAATTGCTCTTTTGGATTTGGACAATTTCAAACAGATCAACGATACCTATGGACATCTTATGGGAGATCATGTATTGCGTAAACTATCTGGGTTATTGAGAGAACAGATTCGTCAAACTGATGTTTTCGCGCGGTATGGGGGAGACGAATTTATCTTTCTCTTTCCACAAACCAATAGGCAGCAAACGCAAATCTGGGCAGAACGAATCCTTGAAAGATTTACAGGAACATCCATCAACCTCGAAGGCGTGCAAGTGCAGCCCTTATTTAGTATCGGAGTAGCAACTTTTGACTCTACGATGGGTAACCTTGATGATCTTCTCAAACAGGCTGATTTTGCCTTATACCAAGCCAAGAAAAGCGGAGGCAACAGATTGGTGCTTGGCTGAAGCGAGAAAACCATGAGATTACTTATTGTTCGTTGTACCAGATGAAGCTCCGCAAAACTCATCATTCACTTTATGATGCAACGCGTGGAGTCCGCAGTATCTACCGTCTGTTTCATTATTAACTTTACTTTTCAGATGGATTCATAGGCTGAAATTCAAACATAAAGTAAATTATGCAGCACTATGTAATTCAGAATGTATCTAAGAGAAGGGGAACCAATCATCAGGATGGTTTCAACGCCAGGGTGTATAACGCATGAAAGGATTGCTGAAAATCTTTGGTGCCCTTCGTAGCAGCCACCCATTCCAGACATTCAGTTTTGAATTTCTCCAGTGCTTCCGCGCCGCCTGCTGTTTCGATGCGTCCCAGCGGCGCACGTGCCCCATGGGACCATAACTCTTCCCACCACGCTTCTTGGGTCCTGTACGTGAAATCAACCACTTCAGAGATCACCCGAATATCCACAAAGCCTGCTGCTTTGAGAATTTTTTCCATGCCTTCCGGTGTGCGGAAATCCGGTTCATCAGACGAACCAGGCGGCTGATCCGCCTCGGGTTTGGGGGACAGATACTTTTTGATCAAGTTATTCAACCATTCCCGGTCCTGATCGAATTGATTGCCCCAGGTTGAGACGGCAATCCGTCCGCCTGGTTTGAGCACGCGGCGGAACTCAGCCAGGGCACGATCCAACTGCGGGAAGAAGAAAAGCGCAAACCCACACAGGACAACCTCAAAAGATGATTCGGGAAAATCAAGATGTTCAGCATCCATCTGACGGATTTCAGCGTTTGCCAGACCACGCTGACCGATCTCGCGCGTTGTCTCATTTATCATACCCTCTGCAAAATCAATCCCGGTCACGAAGCCGTTTGAGCCCACAGCCTCCACAGTTGGGAAGAGCACCGCGCCACGCCCGCTGGCTACATCCAGCACGCGTGAGCCAGGCGGGAGCGCTGCCTGTTCAACCAGTCTGCGCCCAAAATACGAGAAGAAATTGGGACCCACATGATCATAGGTGGCTGAGGCGCGGTGGAACACTCCTGCGACAGACTGTTTTCGTTCGATGGCCTCGGAAGGATCGTTAGGGTTCATAACATTTTATGTCATTGCGAGGAGCGCTCTTCAGCGACAAAGCAATCCACAGCTTAGTTGGAGATTGCTTCGTCGGGATTTCGACGCTGTCGCGTCTCAACCCTCCTTGCAATGACATTATCGAATCGCATACACCGCATAGCCGCGCGGCGGGGCGTAGAACTGGGCGCGGCCATCACGGTCGGTGGGCTGGTTGATGGGGCGCGACAGGTCGGTTTTGCTCCACCAGGCCACCGGTTGGAAAGAGGCGTTCGCCCAGCGTGTGGTGACGAGTCGCCCGTTCCAGTTGTCGCCGCGATTGTTGAGCACGTAGATCAGTCCGTTGTCCTCCGCGTAACCCAAACGCTGCATGATGTAAAGACCATCGTCCACGTACAAGACTTCGGTTCCGCCGCCTGCATATTGCTCATGCGCGGTGACAAGTGCCGCGATCCCGTGAGGTGTGCCCTCCAGCGCAAGGCTGTAATTGAAATAGTCGTGCCAGAACACGCAGGGATAGCCCTCATGCGTGAGGATGTAACTGTATGCCAGCAGTTTTTCGTTGATGATGGGACGGCCCTCATCGCGCAGGTCGTGATTCTCCACGAAAGTGACCGTGGTCTGCGGCTGCTTCTGTAGAACAGTTTCCCAGTTCAATAAGCTCTTCAAACTAAATCCATATTGATCGCATAAGGCCTTCAGCATCTCGCGCAGCGGGAAATCGAACGCGTCCACCGGGTTCGAATTGGAGAAATTGGCGAGGTCTACCCAATTCTCGATGGCGCGCGCGTTATCCCAAAACTCCGCCACGCCATACGGCATGACTGGCTTGTCATCGCGCATATAACGATATTCCTGAATCGCTGTGATGGTGTTTGCGCCATAGCCTTTCACGAAGTCATACCGAAAACCATCGAAGCCGACCTCCTCGATGAGCCAGCGCGACAGTTTGAGCAGTTCGGCATACACATACGGATTACGATGCGCCAGATCGGACATGTCACCGAAGGTCATTTCATCCCATGTCTCATACATACTCGGATGAAAACATTCCCAATTGCGCGGGAATTTTCCGCTCTTCGGATTGAATAGAGTCCAGCGCGCTTGACCGGTGATGGGGTTGACCTCCTGCGCGTCCGCACCAGAGTTGTGATTCAATACCATATCCGCGATCAGACTCAGCCCGGAGCTGTGTGCCGCTTCAATTAACTGATCCAACTCCGCGCGCGTCCCAAACCACGTTGGGATGCCTCCCTTCTGGTCGAACTCACCGAGGTCGTAATAATCGTATGGGTCGTAGCCCATCGAATTCCCGCCCAAATTCGCGGCCTTGTGGACCGGCGGCAGCCACAGCGACGTGAACCCCACCCTGGCCAGCGCCGGCACCTGTTCACGGATGTAATTCCACCACTGGAATTCCCTATTGTCCTCACGCGGACAATCCCAATAGAAAGCCTGCATCATGACGCCCATAATGATTCACTCCCGGTTAATTCTCTATGCACTGCGTAGAGTTTTGTTGAAGAAGGTCTCAATTTGCTACAGAGTGTGTAGTGCTTTCTGAAATATATTATGAAAGGCTACGCGCCGCGTCGCTTTTTTGAAGAGTTAATGGAATTTTACCGCGAGCAAAGGGCTGGAGTCTCTTCCACTAGCCGCGTAAAGCGAGAAATTTACGATAATAAAGATCAGACCAAGGATTTGAAAAATGCTCGCAATTCCTCCATCGAATGCACCGTGACATGCAACTCATCCTTGTGTGTCTCCTCTGAGCGCGGATTGAACCACACCGCAAATATTCCCACGGCGTTGGCGGCTTGAACATCCTTTTCGAAACCGTCGCCAACCATCAACGCGTCAGAGGCGGAGATAGCCAGGTCGCTCAGAATGTGGCGATAGAATGCTTCGCCTTTTGGCAGGTTTGTATTCTTGAAGCAGTAGATATGTGAGAAATATCTGTCAAGTCCACCGCGCGCCAATGCTCCGCGGACCTGGTCCTCATCTGAAATCGCAGCGCTCGTGGCAAGCACAATACGCCTTCCGCTGGAGTGAACGTACTCGAGCACGTCCGCAAGGCCCTCGATCACTTCAACGGTCTGCCACTCCACCATCGGCACAGTCGAGGCGGGGTCGTCGCGCATGACGGTATCGCCCCAATCGAACAGGATCGTTGGGTAACGGAGGGCGTTTTCTGCCATTAACTCATCATCCCATTTCTCCTGAAATAATCTGGCAAATCCTGCCGCAAGAAAGAATA
>DASTOH010000124.1:0-22572 GCA_035720235.1 Anaerolineales bacterium
GGTCATACAACCATAAGGGATCGGTGAAATGATGCAGAGTGACCATGGGAGTCATGCCGCGCTCCCGCAGACCGCGCAACATGGTGCGGTAGCGTTCCAACGCGTCCTCATCCCACGTGTCGGGTGTCGGCTGGATCCGGCTCCACTCCACCGACAGGCGATGGGCGTTCTGTCCGCCTTCGGCGGCGCGGTCGAAATCCTCTCTCCAGCGCCCGCCCCACCAATCGCACGCCAGACCGACTTTTCCGTTCGTATGACCTTCCTGTTCCCATCGGTACCAATTGTTGTTCGTGTTGTTGCCTTCTACCTGGTACGCCGCTGTCGCCGTACCCCATAAAAATCCGCGTGGAAAATGATAGGATGCCTGGATCATGTGTGCTCCAAATTTCAAGAATAATACGGTGGTTTCGATACGACGCTCGCTATCGCTTGCATCTACTCAACCACCGGTGCGTGCCAGATATGCCAGATACAACACCACCGAACCAGCCATGGCCGCGTTTAACGACTCGACTTGACCGCGCATTGGAAGTTTCAGGATGATATCGCAGTTGGCGCGCGTCAGTTGACGGATGCCTTCGCCTTCGCTTCCAACGACCAAACCGATGGCTCCCGTTAAATGACGTTGAGTCTTCGCTCCGACCGTTTCCCCATCCTGGTCGAGGCCCACCACCCAGACATTTTCTTTTTTGAGAGCATCAATCGCCTGCGCCAGATTCGACTGTGCGATCAACATATGCTCGCTCGCACCTGAGGACGCGTTCACCACAGATGGGGTCACCTCCACTGTATGGGCCAGCGGAATGACCACACCGTGCACGCCGGTCGCTTCGGCAGTGCGGATGAGCGTGCCAAAATTCTGAGGGTCGTTCAGCGAATCGAGTAACAAGACAAACGGCGCTTCATTCTTCTTGCGGGCGCTTTCCAGAATATCGAGCAAATCCGCATACGGATACTTGCTTACTTCTGCCATCACGCCCTGATGATTCTGATGGACCTTATCCAGCCTTGCGCGGGACACACGCTCCACGGGAATCCCTCGCTCATTTGCGCATTTGATGATTTCCGTCACTCGTCCCTTTTCCTGCACGCCCTCGCCGATCTGGATTCGGAACACATCCCTGCGTCTGGCGCGTAAGGTTTCGTAGACGGCATTGCGGGAGTAGATGAATTCTTTCATTGCCCGATTGTACGATAAAAAATTGCCAGCGAAGCCGGGGTTAGTCCTGCGTCATACTATTTCAAAGGGACATTTCCGGGCTGTACCCGCTGTTGGGAAACAAAAACTGCCCGGTCTATGAACGGGCAGTTCGTCGCTGTGTGATGATTATGCCTCAGCAGGTTCAGCCTTGCTTCCCTCAATGGACTGTAAGGCCAGATATTGTTCGCCGAACTTCCTGATCTTTTCCATTTCAAGGTCATACTGGCTGAAGTGTCGTTCCTCTTCATCCACCAGGCCCTCGAACACCTTCTTCGAGCCGGCGTCTGCATTGGCAGAACACTCATTTGCCCACTGGTTGTAATCGCGGATGCTGGCCTCCTCCATGGCGCGTGAACGCTCCAACATCTCTTTCGCGTCCTGGATTTTTTGGACGCTATCGGATGCTGTCATTTCCACCTCGCCACCCAGGAACAGGATGCGCTCGGCACAGCGCTCAACGTGTCCCATCTCCTCGATGGCAGTCTTCATGAAAAGGCGGGAGAGCAGTTCATAGCCCTGATCCTCGCAATGGAAGTGAAAATACATATATTGGTGTACTGCGGACAATTCATCTCCTACAGCTTTATTGAGCAGTTCTATACTTTTCTCGTTCATCGGAATCCCTTTCTGTTGTGAAATTTTTCTCAATCAAATTATAGCAAAATTTCCCGGGTTTGAAGTTGTAGACAAGAAGCGGCCACATAGCGTTTTCCACGCGCCGCCAGCAAACTGCACTGCGCTTCCAGACCGCACGTGGTGCAGCATTGATTATCGGGCCCGATCTCGAGTAGTTTGCCCTTTTGAACCAGGAGCTCAATCATGGCTAGAACCGCCGACGGCTGGGCTTTCATTTCGCGGCTGATCTCCGAAAGGCTCAACCCGTTTTCTTTGGTTTCAAGCAGGCTTACCAGTTGTGCCAGCATAAGTTTTATCCAAGTCCAAGTAGTCGTCCACCCTGGTAGATGAGTAGAGCGGCGATCCAGGCGACCGCAGTTTGATACACAGCGGAGGTGATTGCCCACGAAGTTCCAAACTCATGTTTGATCGCGCCCAGGGTGGCAACACAAGGCACATATAACAGCACGAATACCAGAAACGCGGCCGCGCTCAACGATGTGAAGCGTTCACGTAGCGCCAGGCTCAGCACCGTGTCTTCGCTTTCTGTGAACTCGTCCACCAGATCCACGCCCGGGAGGATGCTCAACAGGATCTTGCCTGAACTGACCGCTGCCTCCACGAATCCCTGGCCGATGCCGATCAAATCTTTACCCAAAGTGGTGGGTTCAACGATTTCCGCTTCTTCGCCGCCGAGATAGATCTGGCTCATGGTGCTGACGACGATTTCCTTTGCCATAAATCCCGTCACCAATGCGCCGCCCGTTTCCCAATTGCCAAACCCCAGTGGAGCAAAGATGGGTGAAATCGCGGCACTGAACCTGCCGAAATAAGAATGACGTTGCTCGCTTATGCCCCAGGGAAGGTTCAGCAGCAGCCACATCACGAGCGACACCAGGAGGATGGTCGTCCCTGCCTTGCGGACAAACTCACGCGTATTTTCCCACATATGGATCAACACACTTTTCAACGCAGGCTGGCGGTAGGGAGGCAGTTCTAGAACAAAGGCAGAGGACACATCGGGCTTGAGAATAGTGCGGGTGAATACCATCCCTGCCAGCATGGCGACCACGATGCCCAGGGCGTACATGGCCCAGATGACGGTTCCCGCGCGGGCGCCAAAGAACGCCAGGCCAAAGACCACATAGACAGGCAACCGCGCCGAGCAGGACATCAGTGGGACAAGCAGCGCGGTCAGCACCCGGTCACGGCGGCTGGCAATGGTCCGAGTGGCATAGATCGCCGGAACTGCACAGCCAAATCCCAGGATCATGGGGATGAAAGATTTGCCATGTAGACCCACCACACGCATGAAACGGTCCATCACGAAAGCAGCGCGGGACATGTAGCCAGAGTCCTCGAGCAGGGCCAGGAAGAAATACAGGATCAACAGCCCAGGGACAAAGACCAATACGCCTCCGACTCCGGCGACGATTCCGTCAATGACAAGAGAACGAATCCACGCGGGAGCAGAGGCAAGATCAAGGATGAAGCGGGTCCAGTTTGCAAGCGGACCGTTGATGACCGCGTCCGTCCAGTCAAGAAACGGAGAGGAGACATCGATCACGAGTCGAAAGACGATGTACATCACCGCGAAGAAAACAGGCAGCCCGAGCCACTTGTGCGTAACAA
The DNA here is from genome assembly GCA_035720235.1 of Anaerolineales bacterium. Classification (GTDB taxonomy): domain Bacteria; phylum Chloroflexota; class Anaerolineae; order Anaerolineales; family Villigracilaceae; genus Defluviilinea. Next base: position 3,449 of record DASTOH010000124.1, read on the forward strand.
CATCATCGACGCGGTCGGTGAAAGTGATGCGATCGATGAGTGGCCGGTGGAGCGACTGGCGCACGATGCCATTGATGTACCCGTAGCGGCGGTCAGTAGTGAGCAGGTCCACATCATCGCCGAGCATGGATTTCAAGTGCTCCGCGCCTTGTGCCGCCCGCGCGATGACCTGTGCGCCGTTCGGCATGTTTTGCACGCGTTCGAGGATATCGGCATCGGCTTCAAGCAGCTTGATGGCCAGCCAGCGTGGAGGATAACGCCCGGTGTCAAATTGCAGCTCTCCAAAGGCAGTGACCAGCTTTGCGATCTGCCGTTCCAGTTTGCCTCCATAATCGAGTCGAAAAAATTCATGGGTGGTGGCCGCGGTCATTGGATCTTCCTCGCAGCACGAATTGCCTTGGAGATCAAATCTGTGATTCCGATGCCCTGATTGGCGGTCGTGAATACAACCGGGACGTTGCCGAGCAGTTGTGATAACTGATCCGCGTTGATCTTCGCACCATCCTTGTGTAGATCATCCGTCATGTTGAGTGCCATCACAACCGGGACATTCAGCTCCAAAATCTGGACAGTCAAATATAAATTGCGCTCGAGATTGGTGGCATCCACCACGTTGATCACCACATCCGGGCGTTCTTCGATGATGTAATCGCGCGCGATGATCTCTTCCGGTGAATAAGCTGTCAGGCTGTACGTGCCCGGCAGATCAACAATGTTGATCGTGAGCTTGCCATGTTCAATTTTCCCCTCTTTTTTTTCTACTGTTTTGCCGGGCCAGTTTCCCGTGTGCTGATGCAATCCAGTCAGTGCATTGAAGATTGTGGTCTTGCCCGCGTTGGGATTTCCTGCCAGCGCAATTGTGAGATCAGCCATTCATCGCTCCCTGCAAAGTCACTTCGATCTGGGCGGCTTCCTCTTTTCTCAGAGCCAGGTGATAGCCTTTGATGAAATATTCCACCGGGTCACCCAACGGAGCATGACGTTCGATCAGGATGGTCTCGCCTTTGAGAATGCCCATTTCCACAAATCGCCGGCGCAGCGCGCTCGCTCCATTGATGCGGGTGATGGTTGCCCGCTGTCCGGGACGCAGCAAATGTAATTGGACTGATTCAGACATGAAGTTTCCTTTTTACTCCGTTGGTCGAGTGGGGTCGAGCGAAAGCGAGCTCCGTATCGAGACCAATGGGTAAGATTCAAATAATAGATTTCTTGAAAACGTGGTGGTCTCTATACACCCTTCGCAACGAACGCTCAGGGTTACTCGACCACCGATCTACTTATTCCACGATCACGAACTCAGCCATAGACAGACCCAATGCAACCTCTTTACCATCGATATGCAACGTGAGTGGACCCTTGAGCGGCGCGGCCTCCATGACTCTTAGCTCATGTCCAGGCAAAATATTTCGGTCCTGTAAATACTTGAGGATGTGTGTGGCGGTCGCGTTCACAGCCAGCACCCTGACTGTTTTGCCCACCGTGACCGCACTTAAGGGAATGCCATCCAAAGAAATAAACGCGCCATTCTCATCGGGAATTGGGTTACCGCGCGGGCAAGTCTTCGGGTTTCCGAGGAAGCCGGCCAGGGCCTCGGTTACCTCTGGCGCGGTGGCATGCTCCAGCGAACACGCCAGCTCATAGACCTTCGACCACTCGATCTTCAGGTGCTCATATAAGAAACATTCCCACAGTCTTTGACGGCGGATGACATTGGAGGCCGCCTCCCGCCCCTTCCTTGTCAGGGTGACCCCTTTATAAGGCGTATGAGTCATCAAGCCCTGTTCCCCCAATCTTTTTACCATTTCATTGGCTGAGACGGGCGTCACGCTCAACCGTTCCGCCAGGCGACCGATCGCCACCGCTTCGCGATTGCTCATTTCAGCCATCGCCTTCAAATACATTTCCGTGCTTTCGCTCAGTTGTGCGAAGGACATAAGGCCAACCTTTTCAAAATGTTATGGTTGACCTTATTATTCCAGAGACCGTCCCTTTTTCGAATGGAAGGATGTCACGAACTTATTGTGAAATAAATTACATTTGGGATTCTTCGTTTTGCCCGTCTATTTCTTCCGCTTTCAGTTACAGACCCTGCCCAATGGCAGGGTCTGCAAAATTTCACGAACGTGGTGTTTTCAACGGCGGAAGTTTGTTCCCTGCTCCCAATTTTTTCACCTCCACCCAGATGGACTGCGACAGCTCATAGCCGATGATATGATCGTGCGGCTTCATCTCCAGCCGCAATGGACCCTTGAAAGGCGCACAACTGAGCAAATGAAACGGAGTCCCCGGTACGAGACCAAGTTCGCCGATGTAGTGCAGTTTCGCCGTATCATGTGTACGCACCCGGCTGACCACACAATCGGAACCAGAGGGCACGTCCAACAGGGGGATATCTTTCACCGCCGGCATCACTCCATCTTTGCTGGGGATCGGCTCACCGTGTGGACAACGTGTGGGACGCCCTGCCAATTCATCCATGCGGTCTTCGAGCTCATCATTCACGCCGCGCTCGAACACGTCGGATAACTCATGGGCAGAAGCCCAATCATATTTCATCACTTTGACCAGGAAAACTTCCGTGAGACGATGCCGGCGCAGGGAGGGCATGGCAATCTTCTCTCCGGCGGGGGTGAGGCGTACACCCCGGTAAGGTTCGTATGTTAAATATCCTGCGCCCGTCATGCGGCGGGTCATCAGGGAGGTCGCCTGGGCCGATGCATTTACTGCGCTGCTGACAAGGGACAAGGATACTTGTTCATTATCTTGTTGCAACCGGTAGATCTCAGCGGCATATCTTCGCATTGCGTTACTGACAGACATAAACACTTTCTCGATCAAATATGTCAAATTTGATACGAATAGCTATCTTTAGAGATGCAAATTATACCCGATGCAAATCGATACACCGGCGACAGGTCCGCGCCCTGCACTGTTTCTCTGCAAAACTGAACGAAAAAAGGAACATGTTCGACCTCATTTTGTGAAACATGATGGCCGGATTAAAGAATCGGAGAGGTCTCCCTAAAGTTTGCTCAGAATTTTCTAGGAGAATTCTGTACAAATCTACATTGTAAAATACGGTCTGCAGGGTAGAATTCAATGCATTGTCCAGTTCAACCACTCTTACAAGGTGCGCATGTTCCTCAAACGCTTCCAACTCGGACTCATTCATGTTGCGGTCGCGATGACCCTTGTTCCAATCAACAGCACACTCAACCGTGTGATGATCAAGGAGCTTTCACTCTCCGCGACGCTCGTGGCGATCCTTGCATCGTTACCATACCTTTTCGCTCCCATCCAGGTTGCCATTGGTTCGTATTCAGATCGTCATCCCATCCTGGGTTTTCGGCGCACACCCTACATTCTGGCCGGTCTTCTGCTCTGCGTAATGGGGGTTATTGTTTCGCCGCAGGTGGCCTTCCTCATGCATGAAAACTTCTCTGTGGGCCTGCTGGCAGGTATTCTGGCATTTGGAGCCTGGGGCATGGGTTACAACCTCTCGGCGGTCTCTTATCTCTCACTTGCTTCTGAACTCTCCGGCGAAAACGGACGTGGTAAAACCATAGCCACGATGTGGTTCATGATGATCGTCTCCATCATTGTGACGGCTATCGGACTCGCCCGCCTGGTGGACCCATACACACCTGAAGCCATGATCCGCGCCTTTGGATATGTATCCGCTTTTGCCCTGATCCTGGGTCTGCTCGGCCTCGTCAAATTGGAACCCCGTTCAAGCGGACTTTCCTCAAGCGCTGCGTCCGTATCCTATTCCGTCAAAGAGATGACTCAAGCCATTACGGCGAATCCCGTCGCGCGGACGTTCTTTATCTACCTGCTTCTTCTGCTCGCGGCCATTCTCGGTCAGGATGTTCTGCTCGAACCCTTCGGCGCCGAGGCCTTTGGCATGACCGTGACCCAGACCACGCGCATCACGTCCATTTGGGGGACGTTTGTGCTGCTAGCGATTCTTGTTGCAGGTTTCCTTGAGGGACGCGTTTCCAAACGGCTTGTTGCTCAACTTGGCAATACGGGCGCGTTGATCGGTTTTTTGGTAATCGTTATGAGTGGTCTAATGCTTGACAAAAATGTCTTCTACACCGGTGTGACTCTGCTCGGCATCGGCACGGGATTTTCTACAGTGGCAAACCTGTCGCTGATGTTCGATCTTACCGTCCCTGGCATGGTTGGGCTGTACATTGGCGCATGGGGGTTTTCGAATGCCCTTTCACGCCTGACTGGTTCGGTGCTCGGCGGGGTGGTGCGCGATGTGGTCTCGCAGGCCACCAGCAACGCTCTCAGCGGATATCTGGTCGTGTTCAGCATCGAAGCCTTGCTGCTGCTCATCGCCGCGTTCATGCTATATCGCATCGACGTCAATGCCTTCCGGAAACAGGCGCACGAACCATCCTTTACGGAGAAGGTCGCCCTCGCGGCAGAGTAAAGTATCATGATGGTGATTGGAAGTCCTGTTTATTTTGCTGGTTTCAATATCCCTTCTTCGCAACAGGATGAAGAAGTTGAGGAAGTCTGCATCGCCAACATCAGTCCGCTGGAACGACAGAAGCGGATGAGATTCGGCATCCAACAATTTATCACTACGCTTGTTGTTCTGGGCGTGCTGATGGCTTTTGATGTCAATCCGTTTTGGCGGTTGCCGCTGCTGTTCATGTTTTGGGCCGAGGCGGTTAGTTATTTTCAAGCGCGCGATACTTCGCCCGGTTCGCGCAAAATTGGCGATTCGGAAGAAAGGATTCAGGACAGCATCGAATTGAAGCAGGTGCGACGCCAGGTATGGTGGGTGATTTTCAAGGCCTTTCTCGTTGCCCTCCCATTGACCCTGATTGCGTTTATACTTCCATGAATTCCATGACCGACGAATGGCTTTCCTTAAGTGACGCGGCAAAACTGCTGGGTGTGCATCCCAGCACGGTGCGGCTTTGGTCTGATAAAGGAGCGTTGCCCGTTCACAAAACTCAGGGTGGGCATCGCCGCTATAAACGTGCAGAAATCCTCCTTTGGGCAGAGAGCAATTCAAAGTCCAGAGAGGAGACGATCGCTCCGGAGGGGATGATGCAGGAGGTGGTGAAAAACGTCCGCATGCAAATCTCTGAAGGACGTCTCGAAGCCGAATCCTGGTATCAAAAATTGGATTCCGAAGCTCGTACTCAATACCGCATGAGCGCACGTTCGTTATTTCAAGGGCTGATGAATTATATGACCGTCAATGGGGAAGAGGCTGCCACCGAAGCGTATGCCGTTGGGTACGAATATGCTTCACGTGCCCGCCGATACAACTTGAGCTACGTGGATGCTGCGAAGGCATTTCTGTTCTTTCGCGATGCACTGGTTGAGTCGGTCATCAAGGTGTATAGTGAGGCACACGTCCCTGCAAAACGCGCCACAGAAATGTACACCAAGATCCATACCTTTACAGATGAGATCCTGATCAGCCTGCTGGAGACCTACCGCAAATTGGAAAATGCGAATCACTGAACCGCGCTCCCGAAAAAGCACCGGAACTACCCTGGCACCGCCAGGGCAGGTGTAGTGAGCGGAGCGTCCTTCGACTACAGGCTTCGCAAATTGCGCTCCGCACTCCGCTCAGGTCGGAAAGGCTCTTATGAGCGCCCGCAGGTTATGTCAGGCTTAATAGCTAATTTACAGAAGTGCGGCGTCAGGAAAGGTCGCAATGACGGAAAAAAATAAAGCCGTGGGATTTCTCCACGGCTCAAATTTTTTGTCTCGTACTCAATCTGCTGAAGCGGGGATTGGTCCTTGCACCGCCACTTCCTCCGGCTGCGGTTTTGCGGCGAGGCGGAAACCGACAAACATCAGAATGGCGGAAATCAGCTCACCCAGATAGAGATATTCGCCATACCCCAGGCGGGTCAACGTGCTGGCAAACCCAATTGCCAGCGCACCGGCGGCGATCAACACGTTTGCAACTACTCGATTGGGCATCACACGCTTGCGCCAGAACAAATACGCGGAATAGATCGCGCCACCCACAAGTGTAAGCAGGCCATAGATATTGAAGAAAGGCGTGGTCAGCCGTACGGGCGTGCCCAGCGGTAAGATACCACGCACCGCTGTGACCTCTTCACCGCGATAGGTAGTCGTGATGGTCAACGCGTCAACAGGAGCGACCTCTCCTTCATCCAGCACCTTTGTCCCATATTGCTCGCTGATCGGCTTGTCTGCTGTGAAAACAGCCTCATCCAACTTGGGCAGGGACTGTAACATCAGATAGCCAGCGTACAAACTTCCGACGACCAGTAATGCTGTTACCACGTGGACCCATCGCTTGCGTACGAGCAGATACAAGGTCCCATGACCGAGCCAGGCGGCATTCAGAGCCGCGCCGAAAAGATACCAGACGAAGAAAACCCATTTGTTCCATGCCAGTGCGAGATAGGCTTCTGCGAAGCTACCAGTCCCAAACATGGCCAGCCCGATGCCCCAGAATAAAAAGGCAGGATTGCGACGGACAAGGAAACGCTCGAAGACCCAGACGGTGAAGCCGAACATGATAAGGGTTGAAAAGAACGGCAGAATTTGATTTACAGACATGATGATTTTCTCCTGTGACTTATATGTCTGGCTAGAAGTGGACAATCCCGAGCAATACGCCCGCCGCAAACAACATCAGGCCCAGCGTGATCACTCCCAGCAGTATCAGCACTACAGGAATGATCTTTTCAAAAAGGATGGAGTTCTGTGGGATATGCGATTTGGCCTTTGGTAGAGGTTGAGTAGCCATGGTTTCCTCCATGAATATATTTCGCCTTATTGTCTCTTTTTCTTGCAAATGCGCAACGGAGTTTGTAAAGATTTAGATTAAATAAGAATAAATGTGTGACTTTTTGGCGTGACATTCATCACTTCCTGGATGTATAATGATCATATGTTCCTAGACTTACCCTTAATTCTTGAGACCAGACGAAATCACGCGGTTGAACACGCAACGCTTCACATCCTTGCCCGCAAATTTAAAAATCAATCCATGGGTGGTCATTCCAACCCGACAGGCTTTTACCTGATGGGCAACTTCAACAAAAATGACATCCAGCTTGCAGCGGATGAGGCAATGTCACGTTTACGCGCTGGCGAAAGCGGATTGGCGATTCACCCAGGCTGCGGCACCAACATGGCTGCCTCCGCACTTCTTCCTGCCACCTTCGCCTTTTTCCCTATTCAACAGGCCCGCTCCAACCTTTGGCGTTTTCTGCTGATCCCGTTCGCGGTCCTTTTGGGCGTCTTCGGGTATTTCCTCAGCAAGCCCTTGGGTCCCTGGCTGCAGCGCAACGTCACCACCGAAGCGGAACTCGGCGATATGCGCATCGTGGACATCATTCCCGTCCGCAAAGGTCTGTACCGCGTCATCACGAAGTAAATTCACCACAAAGTGTCACGAAGGTACACGAAGGGCAATCTACGGAAAGGCGGTTCGCTCTTAATTTGTCCAGCCTTGGTGCTACTTTGTGACCCTTCGTGGTACTAACTCATGCCCAATCTGTACTTCCTCTTCGGTAACGACGAATTTGCCATCACGCGCAAGCTCAAGGATTTTGATTCTGATTTCACGGATCCCACCAGTGCGGACATGAACACCGCCCGCCTTGACGCGCGTGCTATGAACGAAAACGACTTGAATACGGCGGTCAATTCTATGCCGTTCCTTGCCAAGCGACGGTTAGTGCTGCTCGCAAATCCCTCTGCGAAATACAACAATCAAGCGGCGCGCAAGAAATTTCTGGAGTTCATCGAGAAGGCGCCGGATACCACGCGCCTGGTTATGTATGAACAGGTTGAAGCCAGAGACCTGGAAAAGCACTGGCTGGTGAAGTGGGCAGAGAAGAACCAGAAGTTGATTCAGCCCCGAGCCTTTATGCTTCCGCGTCTGAAAGATATGACCGGATGGATCATCAACGAGACAAAACAGCAGGGTGGTCAGATCGAACCACGTGCGGCTGATATGCTGAAAGATATGGTTGGTGTGGATACGCGTCAGGCGGGAATGGAGATAACCAAACTGCTGGCTTACGTCAATTGGGCGCGGCAGGTCAATGTCCAGGATGTGGAGGCGGTTTGCGTCGTCACGTCACAGCAATCGGTGTTTGATTTTGTGGACGCGTTGTCCAATGGCAATGGCAAATCCGCCCAGCATCTTTTGCACCGCCTGCTCGAGACCGAAGATCCGTTCACATTGTGGGGAATGGTCGTGCGCCAATTCCGTTTACTCATTCAAGCGCGCGAAATTCTGGATGGACGCGGCAGCAAGGAGGATGTAGCGCGGGCGCTGGGCGTGCATCCGTTCGTGGCAGAAAAGACCACCGGGCAAGCCGCGCACTTTTCGATTGAGTCGCTCGAAGCGATCCATCATCAGCTGTTGAGAATCGACGAGGGGGTAAAAACAAGCCAGGTCACGCTCGACCTGGCTCTCGATACACTGGTTGCTGAACTAACGCGTTAGTTACGGCACGCCCAAATAAGCCGCCAGGAATTCGTCCCAACGCGTATTGGCTGCAAAACTTAGATCACGGTAATAATCGAAATCGTTTTGAGGTGTGTCCGGTAAGTCCAGATATTGGACTCGGGTGGGCAAATGGATGGTGATGCCGCGAACCGCCTTGTACTGCTTGATGTGCCATTCGGACAGGACGACATCGTTCACTGCGTTCATCACGGCCTGGCTCTTCGCACGAACAGCTGGATCTTTCACCAGTGCTTTGACCTGGAACGCCGCATCATAAAGATCGACTGTGGCAGGGTCCTGCCAGAAACTGCGTGCCGCGCCAAAGGCCTGGTCCATGCTCTTGCGTTGTGAGGGCAAGGCCTGCGTCAGCGCCGCGGCCCATTCGTCCACGGCCTGTTGCAGCCGATCCCATCTTTTATCCAGGACCACTGCGGACCATGTTTTTTCATGGAATTGCGTGCTTTGCGTGGTGCGAACCGCAAGCTCATCAGCAGACATAGTGGGATTTGCCTTCAAAGCCGCAATGACCTTATCGTATTCAATCCCTTCCGAGCCTACCCATTCCTCTGAATGCGAGATCGCGCGGGCATTGTTTCGCCACAAGCCCTGGATCTCGATGGCGGCCATATTACATCCATCATAGCCGACCATGTCAATGAATCCCAGCGCTGGCATGGAAGCTGCCATTTCGTCCGGATCGAGGGTATCCTGGTCGGTTTTATCCTCCATGGTGAAGTCGGGATGCCAGTTCTGGCCGTGTCCCCAGAAGTACAGGGCATAGTGGTCGGCCGGATAATTGCTGCGCGTCCAACTCACAAAGTCAATTAATGTTTTCGGATCGCCCATATTTTTCTCGCCCCAGTCTGCCACGGCGTTACCAGGCTCGGCTGTCATGCCCTGGGTAACATGGAAAAGCAGGGTGCCGGTCCAATCCCCGGCGCTCGTGTCATAGCGTGGAGCACGATCAGCCAGCGCGACGATCTGCACCTCGGCCGTGGAACCGATGGGGGCCAGCTCGGTCTGAATATCGCTGACAACGTATGGCTCCAGCTCATTATCACCCGACATGTAGACCATGATCGTCCATTCGGCGTGGTTTCCAGCTGCCTGGACAGTTCCAAGAGAGGCAGACAGAACAAAGACGAACAGAAGGAACGATAGGATAGATTTGAATTTTGGAAACATGCGGATTCTCCCAATCAGGTGAGTGACGTTGGCAGCCCAACTTATTATATTCAGTATAGCATGGCCCTGGCCGAATCAAACACAGAATAAGTTACATCAAAGTGTTCATTGGAAAAGGATGGGCGAGTTAAAGTTGAACCCCGATGCCAACGAAGGATCATGGCCAACTCTCTGATGAACAGAAATCTATTGTTCCAGGAACTTCTTCAATTCGGTGAGCATCATTCCCCAATTCTTCTCCGATTCAGAGCGAGCTTCTTCGGTGGCATTATTATCCTGGGTGAGGGTAACGTCTGTTTGATTTCCGTTGCTTGATAGCTCGATGGTCACGGTGTGATAGTTTTCGGGTTTGTCCGGCATCCCGGAAAGTGGGCTGAAGTGGCTGTATTGAAGGGTGCGTTCGGGTTTTAGCTGGAGAATCTTGCCCTTGTCTTCGTAAGATTTGCCCTGCCACTCTCCCTTCCAGACAATGGGACTGCCCTCGCGCCAGTCCGAAATGACATTCGTACCAAACATATATTGTTTGATCGCTTTGGGGTCTACCAGCGCATCCCAGACCTTTTCGGCAGGTGCGTTAATGCTTGTAGCAGCCTTGGCAATGTGATTCCTGTCCATACGTATCTCCTTTCCATATACCTGTAAATTCGCGGCCTAACGATGAGGCCGAACTCAATTGTCAATTGACTGGCATGGATTTGACTCCCATCCTTACCATATCACAAGAATGAAACAGAAATGGAAAGAAAAACAGACTCTAATCTCCGACTTAAATAATTCGCAGGTAAGTTACTTGAAGCGATTTATCGTAGGTTGTTGAAAATGGATAAGGTCGAGTCACCTCATGTTGGAATTGACAGGCTCATTTACCGCTTTACCCACATCTCCTGATCGGGAAACAATGCATTGAACTCGTCTCCGTTACCTCGGCGCTCCCGGGTCTGCAGGTAAACATCCTTCCACTTCAGGAAGTGTTCCGTTTGAAGATGAGCGTCCCGTGCGGCAAGGTCCTCATACACTTCCAAAAGGCTGAAGTGGGTGGGGTCACTCGCATCTTGAAAGACATCGAAGCGGATCACTCCCGGTTCCAGAATCGTATTGCGTGCATTCTCGAGCGTCGCAGCTTTATAGGCCTGGACCTGGTCAGATCTGATGTAGTGATGAACTTGAAAAATATACATACATGCTTCCTATTTGGGATCATTCCCACAGAATGCATGAAGTATAGTTTTTTTTGATCAGGTGCTAAAAAGGCAAATCCATATCAAAGATTAACATCGCAAATTTCCCCTAGGTTCCCCGCGGTTTCAGATTCGCCTTCTCGTAGATCGCATCGATCACCCGCATGTTGCCGACGGCATCGGTGGGATCAGTGTTGAGTTTTATCTCTCCACGAATCGCACGTACGAATGCGCGCAGCTGGAGCGCGTAGGAATTCTCGCCGCGCACAACTCCGCTATATCGGCCTTTGACGCCTTGCACCCTCAACCAGTGGAACCAATGCGGCTGGAATGGACTTATGACGTGCAGCCTCCCTGCGTCACCTTCGACCTTCAGGAATGAATTGAAAAGTTTGGGTGAAAGCATATCGCATACCAGGTGCGCAGTGCGGCCATCGGCAAACGCCAGGTCAGCAGTCATTTTTTGATCCACTTGCGGGGCAAAGAGACGTGCTTCTGCCCGCTCCACGGTTGGCTCGGCCTCTGCCAGATATCGGATCAAACTGACAGGATAACACCCACAGTCCATCAACGCGCCGCCAGCCAGGGCATAGTTGAAGCGAATATTGCCAGGGCTGGGCAGCAGAAAACAAAACTGTGCTTCGATATGCCTGATGTTTCCGATCTCGCCACTGGAAATGATGTCTTTCACCCGGGCCATCAGTGGATGATAGCGATAGGCAAATGCCTCGCTGAGCACCAGTCCGGTCTTACCCGCGACCTGCGCCATTTCTTCGGCTTCGCGCGCGTTGGACGCAAAGGGTTTTTCACAGAGCACATGTTTGCCTGCCCTCAACGCGCGAAAGGTCCATTCCGCATGCAGGCTGTTGGGTAGAGGGTTGTAGATCGCGTCAATGTCAGGGTCGGCGAGGAGGGCATCGTAAGTTGGATGCACACGGGGAATCTTATGGCGGCGCGCAAAACGTTGGGCACGTTTTGGGTCACGTGCGGCGATGGCTGTGATTTGCACTTCAGGGACAGTCCGCGCGGGGCTGGTCAACGCCATCGGTACGATGGCTGCCGCGCCAAGCACGCCGATGCGGATGGGGGAGTGTGATGTCATTGCGTATTCGACAGAATCCTATGGATTGGTTCTGATCACTACAAGTTTATCCGCACCGGACTCGGCTCCCCAGATTTCACCCGATCTGCCAAGGATTTGACGAACAGCCGCGGTGGGGGAAGGCAATTCGAAAACCGTGAACAGCTCACGGGCAGGGTCGAAGCGGACGAGGGAGTTCGAGCCAAAGTCACTCAACCAGACCATATCCTGGTCGTCCACATACACCGCATAGGCTTGGGGCCGGTCTCCAGGCAGTTTCCACTCGCGCCAGGACTTATTTCCGGGATCGTACATCGCCACCTGACCCGCGTCCCACTCGCTGACCCAAACCCGTCCCTGCGAATCAGACCAGACGCGTCGCGCGCCTTGACCCGCAGTGGGCGGTTCCAAAACAGTTGCCTCACCAGTTTCCGGATCGATTCGACCGACATAGCTGTTCGCCAGCGAGGCATAATAGACGGTACCATCGGGTGTGACCGTGATCCCATACGGACCACGCCCGCGCGGCGCCTCGAAAACCTTCATTTCGCCGGTTGCTGGATCAAGCCGGCCATAGATGCCGCTTTGACCGGTAAACCAGTGTATGCCATCCGGATCGAAAACTGCTGTGTTGAGATTTGCATATCCGCTGTCTGCGGTTAAGGGAAATACTTGCACCGCCTCCGTCTGTGGATCGACGCGCACGATGGCATTCAGGCCGCTATCTGTGATCCACGGCGCGCCGTCGGGTCCAACGATCACGCCGTGTGGAGCGGACCCCGAACCAAGCGGGATATGACGCGTCTCCCCCGTGACTGGGTCAAGCCGTCCCAACGCGCCGACATGTTGTGCGGTATACCAGACCGTGCTGCCATCGGGCGCGGGCGCAACATCATGTGGGTGTGTGCCCGGTGGAATTGGATATTCTTGAATTACATAGTCATCAGGTGAAGTCGTATTTTCAGTGACAGGCATTTCTGACGTAGGCTGGCTTGTTGCAGGTTGTTCAATGAGGGTTGGTTCTGTGGTGATCGGCAGGTTATTTGCTTGGGTCGGTGAGGATGGTGCACCTGCGCATCCCATCAACATTGCGATAACAATAAAGGTAAGACTCGTTCGTAACATGATTACTCCATCGTTGACAAGATATTGTTGAAGTAACTATATCTGAAAAATTCATTCCGGCTTACCATCTGCTCGAGTTCAACTTTGGATACCCACTTCCAATCCGCGACTTCCGGTCCCAATATGGGCGTCCTAATTAAGTTGCTCGAAATCTCAGCCAACCAAATATCCTCAACTCGGTTGTCCAGGGTGTGTCGGCCGATCTGTTTTAGGTGGGGTGGTAATACATGAATTCCCAGTTCTTCCTCTACTTCCCGAATGGCGGCAGAGATACTATCTTCACCTGCCAATACATAGCCCACCGTTACAGCCCAAACACCCGGACCAGAAGCGAGGTGGAATGCCCTCTGCTGAATCAGGTAGTTGTTGAGCTCATCCCTAATCCAAACATGGACAACTGGATAATATTCGCCGGCTGCCAGATCAGTACCTCGAGTGACAATCCGGCCCGTACGATTGCCCAATTCGTCAACGATGTCACATGTTTCCATATTTATCTCTTCTGGTAGGCTTGTCCATTATTTAGTCACGCTTTCTCACTTCCACTCGCAACCTGGCTTTGAGGATCTGATCATCGAGGGAGAAGGTCCGCGTCCCCACAGTCAGGGGAATCATCTTCGAGCCGCTTCCGAGAAACTTGCCGCCGACCCACAAGTCGGATAAGAATGAGCTGTATTCCAGTTGCAGATGGGGAAAATCCTGCTTGCTTTTTGTGACACCAAATCCGGCCCGCGCGTTGCGTTCGACGAGGGCGCCTGAATCAGCGAAGCCGTCAAAAATAATATAGGGTTTTTCCTGCAGTCGCTGTTTGAGTTCAGTCAGTGTGCGCGGCCTGGGCTGGTTTTCCGCCCGTTCGCTTATTTCATTGAGGTGCGTGTTAATCCCGCGCGGCTTGACGAAATAGTGAAAGAAGAACGCCTCCTCTTTGTCTACTCTTCTGCTTGGCTGATAATCAACATCAGTAATCAGCAGTCGCACGTGTAAGTCCCCAAACAGGAATCGGCGCATCGATTGATAGGCATCCTGGTTTTCGCGAATGCCATGCTCGCCCGAGTGGGTGTTATAGACGTAAGCATATGGATGGTCCTCCAGATATGCCTCACGTTGATCCACAATGCCGTCCGTACGCGGCAGTTGACGCGCTACCGGGTAGTAATCATTATGCCGGGTGCCAATCAGACAAAAGACATCTGTGGGCGTCATGTTCAGCGGTGGGTTGGGCGTTTGGCCGCCCAAGAATTCCGTGACCCACTTGGGCGTAAAGAACTGAATATCATCCTCCCGCAGACCAGGCAGGAAGCGCAGTAGCTGGGCGGCTGAAGCATAACGGGCGCCACCATGCGGCGTGGACATGGTCATCAAGCGAGCCACGTTCTCTGCCACTCCAAATAGATTGTATTGGATGGCAAAACGCGAGATCAATCCACCCATGGAATGGCCCACCAAAGCAACCCGCTTCAGATCCAACCCCGGGCCGCGCTCTGGCTTTCCGTATTTAATGTGGTGACACTCAGGGCAGGCGATCTGCTCAATCTTCATCGCCAACAGCGCTGCGTAATAGGGTATTCCGCCCAGGTCCTGTTTGGCTGGATATTCCACGAAATAGTTGCGGATGCGCAACTCATCGGCCAGCAACCTTTTCACTTCATCAGATAGTTGCAGGTGTTCGGCATTGTATTCGTAATAGCGGAAAATCCATAGGGCCTTATTTAGCGCTACCTCCCTCAATCCTGGCGGTGAGGATTCCCCAGGCGCAGGCGGATTTAACCCGAGGAAATTTTTGAAATCGGCTAGCTCTTCATCGTTGGAGGCATCGTAATAGTTGAAATCTTTAACCAAACGCAGGACGAGACCTTCGAAATTGCGCTCCGTATTCCTGAGTTTGTTCCAATTGTCGGGATCATTATAGCGGTGACCTGTGTTCCAGCCCACGTATGGGTCACGTTCATCATCAGCACTGAAATCACGGACTAAATCGCCCGGTCCGCCCCAGCCATGAACGAAAATAATCGGAAAGAACCTTGCCATTGGGGCTTCCTTTCATTCGTTTTCCGAAAGTTGCCAGCGTGTGACATCCTTGGGAAATTGCTTCCACGCGAAAACCGTGTGGGGACGAAATATTTGCACGCCCGAAGCCTCATAATCTTCAGGCTGGGGCGCATAACCGTACTTTTCAGTGGAGGCTTTTGACAATTGAACTGCAAGTTCATGATCAGGTGTTTGCAGATGTGCTTCACCGTGCAGGATGACCACATCGTCGCTGCTATCCAGATGGACAGACACAGCCCGATTTGCGATTAAGTTTCGATTGCGTCGAGTTTGAGGGCTGCCACCAAAATACAATCGGTCATTCAGCCACAGGCCATCCACTGGCGTCACATGAGGTTGGCCGTTGGGGTCGACGGTGCATATCCAATAATGCAGCGCGCGGGTCATACGATCGGTCACATGGGACCAGGAAAGTAAGCCCTTATTGTTATTGGGGATGCCGTACTCGGTCGGTATTTTAGGGCGGCTTGCGGCTGGGCTGTTCATGGGGCTGGATTGATTCTTTTTTGAGACTTGTTTCGCGCTCATAACTGTCTCCTTGTGAGAATATCAGCTCGCTCAGCCCCCTTTCCGCAATTTTGTTTTGGTCTTTCTCTACTGTGGGCCAACTTTACCACAATACAACCGCCACACACAATCGCTCTGTGGAGGGCCTTGGTGATAGCACTCCCGGTTCTTCAAGGCTGTTTGGTCACTGCATGCATTGCATGCACAATCAGCTCTGTCACGGTTTTGGCGTCTACCAGCATGTGAAAGTGACCGGCCCTAAATTCATAGGTCGCCCAGCCAGACTGACGCGCCTGAACGGCCGGTCTTTCATACGGCGCGCTAAATTGGATATAAACGCAAGGCGCATCAGGCCAGCCATCAAATACGGGAATAGGTTCTGTAAAAAAATCCAGTCGACGCGGATGGGTTTCAGCAACCAACTGTTTGCGCAGGTTTTCATCGGGAATGATCTCACGCAAGTCGTCGCTGCTCCAGGTTGGGAACTCTTCACCCCGCTTAAGTTTCTCTTCGAATTGGTTTGCCCACTCCGGGTCTTCTGATTTCATCAGGTCGAGACGGGTCGCGCCATTGCGCGGGATACCTGCATCCACAAACACATAGGCATGGATGGGATTTGTAATGGCTTGCCTGATGGCCGGCAATAGGGGTCCTGCACCGCTGTGGGCAACCAGAACAAGCCTCTGGTTTCGAGGAATATGGATGAGTGCCTGAGCCACAGATTCAGCGTGCTGTTTCCAGAAAGGTTCTTTGGAAGCGGCGGAATCAGAAAGAATCGGAACGACGATACTCTGTCCAAGTTGCCGCAGCTGATTGGCCACCAATGTCCATGTCAGCCCGCCAACCAGTGGACTATGAATGAGCACATAAACAGGATTGGCATGCATCTCGTTTTCTTGCTGCATCAGCTCTTTCAAAAGACCTCCTGCAAAAGTATTCGTAGGGCGGGTTGCCGAGAAGCGTCCTTTGCGAAGTGAAGCGGAGGTGGGTAACCTGCCAAAACCTGTATTTCAGGGGCGTGTCAGGCTGCAAGCCTGACCTACAAATTGTGAAGAGCGATAAACTGTTCGCCTTTCACGTTCCAGTGCGCCTGTTTGGTCTGGCTGTAGAGATCGGACATGTCTGCCAGTTCCTGATTCAACAGCTTGATCATTCAAATACAATTCTGGAACGCGGGAGCTTGCCTTGCTTCCGCAACAACAACGCCAGCAAGCTGGCTGACTCCAAAGCGTTTCTTCTTATTTCTTTCTATCCACAACCGCCTTGACCAGCTTGACCGCAATGCTGCCTCCGGGCACGATTGTTCCGAACGCATCAGCGGTGATATCGAATAGGAGATCGCGAGAAACGAGACTCTTAATCTGGTCGCTCCACGTTTTTCCTCCGGTGTGCATTTCACCCGTCAGTGGGTCAAATTCGATCACCACCCGCTTGTTTTTGGAGGTCCATTCATATTCAAAGGCGTAGATAGGCCGGAAGTTCAGGTCAATGGTTTCGATATCCACGCGTTCCTCATAGATGGCTTGAACATTTTGTACCGGCTGAACGACCTCCGCCGTGACCTGCCGCACCACCACGTTCGCCTTGACCTGGGGCGGCACCACCAGTACACCCTCCGGCGCAAAGCTATTAATATCGGCAATTTCTGTTTTGGCTGCACCGCTATATTTCAGGAGGTCAACTTTGGAGCCGGTAATTCCATCGAACGTCTGCCGGGTCTGAAGTTCCTGCAAGCAGTGCTCCACTCCGGTAAGCGTGAAGGACGGTCCGCCTTTGGGTTGCAGAATGGCAGGAAATTCGGTTCCCAGTATGGTTACACTTTTTACTTCCGCGCCACTGGCAGCCACACTGTAGGTGCGAGCGCGATCATACTTCGTACGCGAGGAAGCCTCCAGCAGCCAGAATGGCTCCACGCGGTTTTCCACGGTGGCGAGTTGCAGCTCTTCCGGTTTGGCGCGTGAGAAAAGCGACCCCAGTGTACCGGCGATCAGACTCACCTTTTTTTGCTCCACCCGGTCGCGTGCCACATCGATGGTGAATTGGGGAATGAAATGATAGGCATGTTCGGTTGCAAGATAAATGTCCATAAGAGCCTTCCATAGAGGATGAAATAAACAGGCTAATAACGATCTTTGTTAAAGTATAGCACTTTAACAACGTACTCTTTCTTAGAATAAATTTAGCTGTTCCGAATCTACATTGTCCTTTTCGTTGGGACCTTTCCACCCATACTTCTTCAGATCGACCCGGTCCTTCTCATCGAACTCCACCCCTTCCTGCTCGAGCAACTGACGCTGTTTCTCCGCCCCACCCGGCCGCGGGCTGATCTTGCCCTGCGAGTTGATGACGCGCTGCCACGGTACATCATCGGGACAGGCCGCCATCGCGCCGCCCACCCAACGCGGGCTGAATGCTTTGTACGAATCAAAATCCACGCCCATAGGCGGAGGGATCATCAGCGCAATTTGACCATAGGCCGCAACCTTTCCGCGCGGGATTTGGCGGACAAGGTTCCAGACCTGTTCGTAGTAGGCTTGTTGGTTGGGAGGGGAGGTGTATCTCATCGGTAATTAGGGATTGGTAATTGGAGGTCGAGACGCAGGCAGTCGAGACTATAGAGTAATTGGAGAATTAGAGATTGGAGAATTCTCCGCCGGTGATGGTTTTCTCTGTTATCTGACGTGCTGAGTTGAAGTTTAATTCCACTTCGACCTGCTGGAAACAGCGATTGCTGCCCATCAGCGTCTTGCGGACGAGATAGCCGTTGCCTTCATCGTTCAGGCTGAGGTCATTGTCCAGATCCACGCGGCCTTCGATGATCTCGCCACATCGTTTGCATTTGACATGGAAGGTGTAGTAGCGTTTTTCGGGTTTGGCGGGTGTGCCACTGAAGAGATTTTTGAGGAAGCCCATACATCACCTTCTATGTCGTTGCGAGTCTTTGAGAAGCAATCTCCGTTTTAACGGAAGGATCCTTTTGACGAGATTTACTCGTTTAGTGGGAGATTGCTTCGCCTTCGGCTCGCAACGACATTAACTGTTCAAGATCGATTCTATCCTATCCAACTCTTCATCGCTGAATGTCAAATGATTCAACGCGGCGAGATTGTCTTCGAGCTGTTTGACGCTGCTCGCGCCGATCAGGGACGATGTGACGGCAGGCTTGCGGAGCGTCCACGCGATGGCCATTTGCGCCAGGGATTGTCCACGGGCTTGCGCGAGTTCGTTGAGTTTTTGCACTTTGGGAAGATTTGATTTCACATCATCGGGCGTGAGCCAGACCCGTTCGGTTTTGGTGGCGCGGGCTCCAGCGGGGATTCCACTCAGGTAACGGTCGGTCAGCTGTCCCTGCGCGAGAGGCGAGAAGACGATACAGCCAATCCCTTCTTCGACGAGCACATCCAGCAGTCCGTTTTCGATCCACCGATCAAACATGTTGTAGGATGGTTGGTGGATAAGGCAGGGAGTTCCCATCTCACGCAAAATGCGCGCGGCTTCACTCGTCTTTTCCGGGTTGTAGCTT
>DASTOH010000125.1:0-5584 GCA_035720235.1 Anaerolineales bacterium
CGCATCCGTACGCGGTCGCCCAGAACCGCTCCGCCGGTGAACGGACTGGAGGGGTCCACCGCGATGATCGCAATTCTTTTTTTATCCTGTTTGCGATAATGGAGGGTAAGCTGGTTGACGAGCGAGGACTTTCCCGTGCCAGGTGCGCCGGTCACGCCGATGAGGTGCGCTTTCCCGGTATGGGGGAAGAGTTCCACCAACAGGGTGCGGCCCTCAGCTGAGTCATTTTCAACCTGAGTTAATACACGCGATAAGGAGAGGCGGCTGCCTTCGAGAACGGATTTGGCTAAAGACATGTCCAATCATAGGATGAAATTGAGTGACACTCGCCGTTTAGGGCTCGGTGACACACAACCTCATAACATTACTGCTTCACGTACTTCTTTGATAATATCTTCAGTAGAGGCACCCGGCCCATAGATTCCTGTGATGCCCATCTCTCTGAGGCGCGGCATATCCTCATCCGGGATGATGCCTCCAATGAATACCTTGACGTTCTCCTGTCCATTTGCTTTGAGCAATTCCAAAATACGCGGGGCGAGCGCCATGTGGGCACCCGACAGGATGGATAGGCCCACCACGTCCACATCCTCCTGTAGCGCGGCTTCGGCGATCATTTCAGGTGTCTGGCGCAGACCGGTGTAAATCACCTCCATGCCTGCATCGCGCAAAGCCCGTGCCACGACTTTTGCGCCGCGGTCGTGCCCATCCAGCCCGGGTTTGGCAACCAGCACACGGATCTTCTTCTCTGTCATGTTTCCTCCGCGGATGAATTTCTCGCGTCATTATACTATGATGGTTGAGAGCAAAGCGCGGAAACATCGAAGGGCCCGTATCACAAAAATCCTTCACTACAAACTTCTGGTTTGAGAAATTCGGAAGCCTGAGAACAAGATGCGCCACGAAGTGAAGCGAAAACCAACAAAGTCATGTAACATTTTCATGACTTTTCCTTGTTGACTTTAGTCCCGGGACGGATAAAATACAACTTGTCGTACGATTACAAACCATAGATCGGCTGAGGAGAATATCTATGCATACCAGGAGTCTGGGGTTCTTCCGTTTGTTGGTCACGGCGCTGAGCCTGGTGACCATCCTTGTAGGGGCGGTTGGACCGGTGCCTGTGCTGGCTTCACATACACCGGATCCGACCAACGTGACGATTGCGGGGTCACTTCAATCTGAATTAGGTTGTTCGGGGGATTGGCAGGCTGATTGCGCCGCCACGCATCTCACTTACGATGGGAACGATGACGTCTGGCAGGGGACATTTAATGTACCAGCTTCAGTTAATGAGCAAAATGGCATTTGGGAATATAAGGCCCCGCTGAATGACAACTGGAATGAGAATTACGGCCTGCACGCGGCCCCCGGCGGCGCTAATATTCCACTTAATCTAAGTGCGCCCACCGCGGTCAAGTTCTATTATGATCACAAGTCCCATTGGGTCACAGATAACCAAAATTCTGTCATTGCAGTTGCCCCCGGCAGTTTCCAGGCCGAGTTAGGATGCCCTGGCGATTGGCAGCCTGACTGCCTGCGTTCGTGGTTGCAGGATACCGATGGCGACGGCATCTATAGCTTTGAGACCACTGCCCTGCCTGCCGGCAGTTACGCAGGCAAGGTGGCAATCAATGAAAGCTGGGATGAAAATTACGGTCAGGGCGGCGTACCGGGCGGATCAGATATTCCATTCACCGTACCGGTGAACAATGCAAAGGTCACATTCCGATACAACGCAACTTCACATGTGCTCACGATTCTCGCCGGTCATGCACCGGATAGCAACGTGGAATGGGATGGACTGCGACACAACTCACGCGATACGCTCTACCGCACACCTGGCGGGGCTGTAGAGGCTGACACAGATGTCCTCATCCGCTTCCGCACTTTTCATAACGATGTGACCGGTGTTTCCCTGCGCCTGTACGACCTCAATGCAGGCGGACAGAAGTTCATCAAGATGACGCCGGCTGCTACAGATGTCTCGTGTTATCAGGCCGGGCTGGAATCGGAGACCTGCGATTTCTGGCAGGCCACAGTCCATGAGGCTTCGCCCAACAACTTGTGGTATCGCTTCATCGTCACCGATGGCACCGATACAGACTATTATGCCGATAACACGAGCGCCCTGGATGGCGGCTCTGGTGCTACCTCTGAAGATCCCATTGATTACAGCTATGCGTTGATGTTCTATCAATCCGGGTTTACCGCGCCCGAGTGGGCGAAGGCCGCCAGCATCTACCAGATCTTCCCCGATCGCTTCCGGGATGGGCGCTCCAATAACAATCCCAAGACTGGTGACATTCGCTACGATGACCCAGTGCTCCAGCTTCCTTGGGGAACACTTCCCGAAGGCTTCTGCCGAAATTATTCGGATGGTGCTACCAACTGTCCCTGGAGGTTTGATGACACGCCTCCCGCTTCCAGTCCTACCATAGAACAACCGCGCGGGCGCGATTACATGGGTGGTGATCTGCTGGGTGTGACGCAAAAGCTCGATTATTTGCAAGACCTGGGCGTTACTGCTATCTACTTCAATCCCATCTTCACATCACAGTCCAATCATGGCTATGACACCGGCAATTACCGGCAAATTGACCCCGGGCTCGGCACGCTCAAAGAATTCAATACGCTGGTTGCCGAGGCAAACAACCGCGGCATCCGCATCATCCTGGATGGTGTGTTCAACCACATGTCATCCGATAGCCCGTTCTTTGATCGCTATCATCACTACGCTGATATCGGAGCATGTGAATCACCGGCCTCGCCGTGGCGTGCGTGGTTCATTTTCCATGATGTGGCGCCCGGCACCGGCAATTGTGTCGACAGCCAGGGTCGCGTAGATGCAGCCACCTATGATGGCTGGTTTGGCTTCGACTCCATCCCTGTGCTGAACAAGAGCAATCCAGATGTGCAGAGTTACTTCCTCACCAGCCCGAATAGCATCTCCAGGAGCTGGCTCAAGCAAGGCGCGGGCGGATGGAGGATGGATGTCTCCGGGGACGCAAGCTTTCCGAACGGATATTGGGAAACTTTCCGGTCTGTCACCAAAGGCACAGATCCCAACACTCTCTTGATCAGCGAGACATGGCAAAAGGACAGCACGCTCCTGCGCATGTTACGCGGGGATCGCCTCGACACCACCATGAACTATCGTGTGCGCGATGCCGTGATCGGATTCCTGGCCCCTGGCAATTTCGATTCGAAAGGATTTGCCGATAGCGGACGCATTATTGCTCCCTCTGAATTTGCTGCCCGCATGGAATCGATCCGTGAAGACTACCCGGATGCCGCCTACTACTCACTGATGAACCTGCTCGATAGTCACGATACCGAGCGCCTGCTGTGGACGTTAACTCCAGGGCAAGAAACGACAGCCAGTAAAGAAGGTGACGCCGCGCATGTCGCGGAAGGCAAATTGCGCCAGCAGCTTGCATCGTTGATCCAATTCACTGTGCCCGGCGCTCCTACCGTGTATTATGGTGATGAAGTTAGCCTCACAGGTGATGATGACCCCGATGACCGCCGCACCTATCCATGGGCAGATAAAGGTGGCTCACCGGATCAGGCGATGTTCGATCATTACAAGATGCTGAATACACTGCGAAGCCCGAATGGTGTTTTGGTCAACGGCGATTTCAAAGTGTTGTTAGCGGATGATGCTTCGGGTGTCGTAGCCTATGGGCGCAAGACAAACAGCCAGGCTGCCTTGGTGATCGTCAATCGCAGCAACCAGGCCCAGAGCGGTGCGCTCCCTGTGGAAGGTTATTGGCCAAATGGCACCACCTTGAACAAGGCCTATGCGGTGGGTACGGGCGGCGCCAGTTCTGTTTCGGTCGTGGACGGCGCCATCAATGGCTCAATCGGCCCAATGAGCGCAGTGATCTTCATCAGTGGAAATATTGACCTGCAAGCCCCTGACGCGCCAGGCAATTTGCATGTCACGAACGAAGGCAATGCTGAGGTAAGCCTGGCATGGAACAGTGTTGCCGGTGCAACCGGTTATAACATTTATCGCAGTCCGTTGAGCGGCGGAGGCTGGGTCAAAGCCAATACGGTTACGGTTTCCGATACATCCTTCACGGATACTGGTCTGCAGAATGCAAGAACGTATCACTACGTTGTTAAGTCTCTGGATGCTGCTGGCAATGAGAGTGGACCTTCCAACGAGGTTAGTGCGTTGCCGCATCTCACGATTGGATGGGCAAACTTGCAATGGCCGCCAACTCTGAACCATACCATCAGTGTCACGAACCGTACGGATAACGTATACGGTCAGGTCTGGATCGATGGTGAAACCAATAAAGCAGGTGTAACGCCGAGCTTGCGCGCGCAATTGGGCTTTGGTCCAGATGGCAGTAATCCAGATGGAAACGCGGCCTGGACATGGGTAGATGCGTCCTTCAATGTGGATACCGGCAACAATGACGAATTTGTGGCGAGTCTATTGCCTGAATCGGTTGGCACCTTCGATTATGTCTATCGTTACTCTACCACCAACGGACGTGAGTGGTTGTATGCGGACCTGAACGGCCCGATTCCGGCTGGTGCTAATCCCTCCAACCCTGGTAACCTCACCGTCAACTCCAGTGGCGATACAACAGCGCCTGCTACACCTACAGGGCTAACTGTTGTATCCGCTTCACCAGACGGTATCGAATTGACCTGGAATGATGTGTCAGGTGATGCAACACTGTATGGATATGAGGTCCGAAGAAGCAATACATCTGGCGGGCCCTACACCACAATTGCTGCCGTGACAGATAACACATACACAGATACATCCGTTGATCAAGGTGTAACGTACTATTATGTGGTTCGATCTGTTGACTCCTCCTTCAACCGTTCAGGCCATTCGAGTGAGGTCTTCGCGACGGCTGAACTCCGCCTGGTGACGCTGGTCTTCAATGTGACCGTCCCGGCCACCACCGATGCGACGGGTCGCTCCGTGTACATAGCGGGTTTCTTGGATCGACTTGAGCCACCAGGGCCGCAATGGAACCCGGGCGGTGTTGTGTTGACACGTGTGGATGCTACGCACTGGACCATCACACTCTACGGAAGAGAGACAACACAGATCGAGTACAAATATACATTGGGCGATTGGGAACACGTGGAGAAGGATGCAGCCTGCGTTGAGATCAACAACCGCCAGCTGACACTCAGCTATGGCACCAATGGCACACAGGTCGTGAATGATACGGTGCCCAACTGGCGCAACGTAGCTCCGTGCGGAAACTAAGGTAAACCTATAGAAAGTCCTTAAACAAATTCACCCTGGAAATGAACTTCCAGGGTGAGTTTGTTTTTGGGGAGCAGTTTTCGGTGAAGACTATTCAACCACCAAACGATCCAACCACGAGACTATCAAACTACAAAACTATGAGACTACCGAACTAACTGTCTTCAACCCCAGCACCTCAAACACTTCCAGCGGCGTGGTCTTGCCCTTGGCGGTCACGGGAGCAATGGGTTTGACTTCGATTTCATCCTGCACGCGTGCGTACGCTTCACGGCTGATGATGATCTGATTCTTGGCTGAATTTTCCTGCAGGCGCTTGGCCGTGTTCACGCTGTCGCT
>DASTOH010000126.1:0-6827 GCA_035720235.1 Anaerolineales bacterium
GGCGGTCTGTGACTTCGCGCGCAGGTAGAGGTTTCCGTTGTCCGTGTGCAGCGCAACGGTATCGGCGCCCAGGGTCTTGGCCTGGCGGGCAGCGTTGCTCATCGTGCCGGCATCGAGTGTGAACCTGATGCCACTGGCTGCGAACATGGCATCGAAGATCTTGGATAGCGCCGGGTAGTTTTTGGCTTCATTGACCGGCGATGTGATCTTGACCAAGTTGCCGCTGTCGTCCGCCTCAAAGGTGACGCGCTTCTCGGAAGATTTGACCGTGACAGTCGCGCGGGGAGATATGGAGCGCAGCCAATTGACCAGGGTAAGCGGGAGCAGCATGCTGGTGGTTTCACCGCCAACTGCCTTCACGCACGTCGCGGCGCGGAAGCTGTCTGTCGCCCAGGAGGATGTTTCGCCGGATGTGACGTTCACCAGAACTGCTGCGTACGCAAGAGCGACATCCGCGGCGGCGCAGCTGCCCACACGGAGCAGGTCGACCAGGTCCTGACCGTTGATCGTCAGGACTTTCTTCGTGTCCTTGTCGTCGAACTCGGGCAGGGTCTTATGGATGCCCTTGAGGGTGACATCCACCGAACCACTCTGCACCTGCAGACAGTTCTTGCCAGAGGGGGAAAGCGTTATGGCGCCGGTCATTGAGCTAACCAGGCTGGCGAAGACCTGCGCGTCGATCATGGCGTCGAAGGCGCTGCCTTTGTCTTCCGCCGCGATAATGGCGAGAATGCCCATCAAGCCATTGAAGCAGCGGACGGAGAGCTTGCCATTTTCAGCCTGGACATGCACCATTTGATAGGGGTCTTTACCACTTGCGCGAACGACAGTGCTAAGAGCCTTAGCGAGAGCTGCGGACGGAACGGATGAGTAATTTAATTTAGCCATGGGGCCTCCTACAGAATTGAATTTGAATTATGGAGAAAAGGAAAAGCCGCCGAGCAGTTTTGCTCAGCGGCTATGTTGACATTCAAGCGATGAATAAGCTCCATTGCGCCTCGTCAGGATTTCTTGAATCTGGCAAACGGGTTGGTTGCGACCACCGGTTTCGGAGTGGGCGGCAATGGAAGGCTAGATGCAATAACCGGCACTGCCCGCTTATTGGACGTCGGCAGTGCAGGGCGGAAAGTGCTGGAAACCATGGGCAGAACTGGACGAGTCGAGAGCACCACTGGGATAGCGGCTGCCTGTAAGGGCGTATCGGCTTCTGCTGGCGCAGGCTTGATCGCGCGATTGGCTTTCTTTTCGGTGATCGACAGTGAGTTAATCGACACATCCAGGTAAGATGCACGAACCTCTCGACCCTTTGTGTAGAGATTGACCCTGCCTTCTTTCGAGCCAGCCAGACGACCGATCAACAGAACCCTGTCGCCTTCCTTCACGTTTTCGGCGGTCCACACCGCGAAGGATCCTGCTTCTTCCGCGGTCGGTTTATCGCTTGGGACCTTCTTACCCCAGACCGTTGCATCGAACCAAAGTTTTTCTTCCGGACCTTTGGACCAGCATGCCGTAAACTTGGCGAAGAACGTATTGTTCTTGCTGTAGCCCGCCTTCGCGTCTGTCCCCACGAATGCCTCGAAGAAGACCATTTGTTGCAGAGGATGTAGATCGACCGAGCGTACGTTTGTGCTTCCCGTGACAGCAAATCCCTGGACAGTCATCTGTAGGTTGGCTGCGGTGGTGACTTTCTGTGGATCGACAAACGTCAGCGTACCGTCGGCTGTACCGCATAGACGACCAGTGAGCAGAACAATGTCCCCCTTCTTGATTTCCGCCGCGCGCAGAGCGAACAGACCCATTTCTTCCGCGGTGGGGTTATCGTTCTGGACTTCGTTGCCCCACACAAAGGCGCTGATCAGGATATTGTGGTCGGGATCTTTGGTCCAGCATACCGGGATTTCCGTATAGAAAATAGGACGACTGAGCGCCTGTCCCTTGTCATCCGTTCGCACATGGTATTGCGAGGTCGCATCTTCTTGGGCAATTACTTCAATCGTGATTTGTTGTTGCAACATTTATGCACCTCCTTGGGAATTTTTCGCCCACTGGATAAGTACTTCTCTTGTGGGCGGGACATAACCATGCACTTGCACAAACGCCTGAAAGCCCTCGGCTTCCCCATCGAAGGCATTGGGGAGTTCCCCATTGCCGTACATCAGCTCGCCGGTGGCTTGCACAGTGGTTGATGTAATTGCCGGTGTTTGCGGTACATCGTGATCAGTGCTGATTACCACCGGCGAACCAGCCGGGACATCGGTCGGGAAGCGGACCACCATGATGACCTGCATGGCGACACTAAACATTCCCGTTCCCACCTGGGCGACCGATAGGTGAGAAACGCTCGGCGGGGCAATGATCTCAGGTTGAATGATTGACATATTGGTCGGTTCGGTCATAAAGACCTCCTTCAATAGAAATTTGATGTAGTTGCGTGAATAGAAGATTGGTTTAGAGCACGTCGTCGCGAGGAGCGAGAGCGCGGGAGATCAGCTTGTCTTCTTGCTTCCAGCGGTAGGCGACAATCACCACGTAGCCATGCCATAGGATGTACAGGAAGAACAGGACCAAAATGATTTTGAGTATAGTTTCGAGAATCATGGTTACCTCCAGAGTTTTGATTTATTGAAATTTTGGATTTGGGTCTGAACGAACGGGTTGTTCAGCTGGTTTGTTTTCCCCTTCTTGCGTACGATAGACTTTCTTCTTTTTGTTTATGATGTCGCGGATGCTTCCGCGGCCGGATTTGCTTTGGATGCCTCAAGGTACGTTCATACCGGACCAACAAATTGGTTGAAGCTTTCCCCGGGAAATGTCTCGGATTGCGCCGTGACAGTTTCCAGAAGTGTGACGCCAATTTGCAAGGGCTCGATGAGTTATTCAGCCTTGTTGATGCCCGGCTCAAAGGGCCGCCCGATGTATGGATCGACCCCGGCTTTTGCGTCGATGGACCTGGAGCAAGGCGAAATGTTCAACTGGAAGACTTGGACCATGCTTACAGTCGCTAGATTGGTGTCAACTGACATGGGCACATCCTACGAGATCTATTTTTATGGTGGACGAGGATTTTGGATATGAACCTCCCGGAATTTGATTGAAATCATTTAGATTCAAGAGACACGCCCCGGTCATCTATCGACCGGGGCGTCATGTATTGAGAGGATGTGTTGCTGTTTTTCTGTGGTGCCTCCTGGAAATAAAAATGCCCGTGGGAAGGGCATTTCAACGCGTGTCTTTACTCTTGCGCTTCGGTCTGGAACAGCTGCACTCAGTTAGATTGGACCTTCGTCCGAACCATAGGGGCGCGTTGTGTATCTCGGCAACAGATAGGATTCAAGCGGCTCTCGAATCCCTTGAGAAGTCTGAACGAAAGGCCCGGTGCCAATGCATGGGGCTACTGGATGCACAACCGGGGATCGCCGTTATTCCGCCGATAAACCGCCGATAAACCGCCGATATTCTGCCGATAAATGGTAGGCACGAGATTTGCGTGACATGTCACTTATTTCCAGCCAGCCGGCGGAGACCCAGTCACTTAATAGATCACGCGCCTGCCTGGCGGAAAGGCTCAGTACGCGGGCAACATCATTCGCGGTAATTTTTTCCTGGCGTGAGAACAGACCGAGCACGATCCGGGCGCGCCGGTCCAGTTTCTGGAGCAGCACTTCAGTCGTCCCATTGCGCTGGATGGCTTTCTCCACCACTTCGCGGGCTACGGCTTCGAAGACCGCGGCCATACCTTTTACAAAGTACGCCAGCCAGGGTGTAATGTCAGCGCTGTTTCTGCCCGCATAGTAATTGTGGTGTGGGTGGGTGACCAGCGCGTCGTAATAGCCCTGCAAGTCCTGGGCGTGAAATTCCTCCAGCGCGTAGAACCTGCCAAGGTCATATCCGCCGCGGTAGAGAAGCCACGTGGCCAGTGCGCGCGCGGTACGCCCATTGCCATCGAAGTAAGGATGGATGGTGACAAATACATAATGCGCGATCCCTGCCACGACCGGAACAGGCTGATCTCGTTCTGCCGCCGAGATCCACGATACCAGTTCGCGCATGAGCCCCGGCACATCTTTGGCTTCGGGCGGAAGATATACCAGTCCTCCTGCGCTATCTTTGATCACATTTTGCCCATCCCGATAGGGAGTTGGCCGGCTTCGCTTTCCCTTGTAAATCAGGGCGTGCAGCTGGCGGATGCGTTCTTCCGTGACATCGAGCCCTTGCTCCACCCATTGCTCGATCTGCGCCAGCGCCTGGAAATAATGTTGCACTTCCAGGGTGTCTTTTTGTCGGCCTGGAAACTCACGCCCTTCCAGCAAGACTTGCTCGGCCTGCACGAGCGTCAGCCGGTTGCCTTCAATCCTGGTCGAAAAATGAGTGGAACGAATGCGGGCGCGCAGCCGTAGCCCTTCGGCGACCGCCGGAGGCAGCACGACCATCTCGACTTTCGTCCGGGCCGCTTCGATGGCCTGCAATGCCAGGACAATCTCTGGAGTGAAAGAAAAGCGATAGGACATCATTATGGTTTAAGTATAACATTCAGGCCAGCTCAAACTCTACGTCCGCTGCCCGCTCCCACGATCCTCGAATGCCGTCTCCAACCAGGTATCCTCCTGCGCGCGGCTGGCAGTCTGGGCTTGTCCAAGAATAGAAGCCGGGTCAGGCTCGATCAGCGCTTCCCGATGTTCATGGTCTGGGCGCAGGATCACGTTAATTGGAAAGTCTCTGGCATTCCCGATTTCCAGTGTGCACACCAGCTGATATCCCACCCGGCAGAACTGATGCGGATCGGATGCGGGCGAAACAATCACCACGTACTCGCCGTACTCATCATTCGCGGCCTCATAATATGCCAGGAGGTAGGGTCGGCGATCAGGCCAAGACACCTGTTCGTACGCGAGTGATGGGAGCGAGACGCCGGCTGTTGCAAACAACCAGGCGACTTTTTCTTTGAGCCAATCGATGTCCGCCTCACGGCTGAAGATCGTGTGGCGGTTGGATCCTTCGGGGATCTTCTGCACGTTGCAGTATTCCTCTGGCATTTGCTCTGCCAGAGCGCAGGCGGCTGTTTCGATCTGCAAACCGACGATTTTGTCATCATCCCACTGCCAGTGCACACTCCCTACATACTCGCAGGGTTTCGAGAAGGCGCCCGGGATCATGGTAATTCCATTCCAGCCTCGCGGGTGGTCTTGAGGCGTGCACCAAACCTGCAAGCCGCCATTACCGGCTTCGAAGATCGCACTCGGATGTGGATTGGTGGCGATATCGAGTTGGCGCGCCAGGTCCAGTACAGGTTTCAAGCGTTGGTGTTCAGAGTAATAGGACATGGGATTGTTCCTTTCTGTTGTGTGTGAAGGGTGAAATTTCAAAATGAACTTGCCATGCAAGTTGCTGGGATGTTCACTAGCTCTTGTGATATTCTGACCAGGCATTGTCCACAATGCAAAATCCCCCAAAGATTGTGAGTTTTGGGGGCTGAGCGAATATCGGATTGAATTAACGATCTGACTGAATGATTTGCGTGCGACTGCATTTGGTTGGTTTCAGTCTTCAGTGCGCTCAGGACAACGCATCCATCAACTGAGTTTAGTCACACTCTATTGCTCTTGAGGTTTGTCCCTACGCGCCCTGCGTTCCTCTCTCTTTTCCCGCCGATCTTGGATCAACTGCTCGATGCTCCTCACTGTATCAGGCTGCTTCTTCTTGAACCGCTTGAAATATATCTCTTCGATGAACTCAGGCAGGGGTTTCTTCCAAGGTTCTTGCTTTTCATTCGCCAGCTTGCCAAACTTGTGCGGGTTCAGGCCCAGTTCTCGCGCCATCTGGACCTGAGCGTCCGAAAGGCGATAGCGCTTGCGAACTTCAATCCATATCCCGTATTTTTCTGGAATAGCCGGGTTCTTTGCCATCAGGCGCCGCTCAATTCTTTATCCAGTGTCTCCACAACCACGAGCAAGGCATTCACAGCTTGCGCTTCCTGGCGTGCTGCCTCTTTAAACCTTGCCCTGGAGAAATACGCGTAGAACACCTGCCATCCTTCGCCGACGAATTTAGTCATTTGATGGCTCTTCTAATCCTTGATTCCCGGTTTTTGCGCCTAGCGAAGAAGGAGTGTTTGGTCAAACTGGGAAGAGCACTGGCGTTGTGATTCGATGCGATGGTGAGATCAGCCTGCGCTCTTGCTAAAAGTATACCTCCGAGAAATCCTCCAGCAGGCCGAGCAGCACAACCTGCTTCTGCACTTCCACTCTCATTCGCAAACTGATTTCAGACACCTTCTCGGTCTTGCAGTCCCTGCGTGGGAAGGTAAAGTTGAAAGTGGCGGATGGACTTTGATCGAGAGACAATTTAAAGTGCGCCACCCATAAGGCGTCATAAAGGCGCTGGTCGTAGTCGCCGTCTATTTCGTACTGAAGAGGTTGTAGCGCCTCATTCAGGTTGACGCTGACCTGGACTATAACTGTGAATCCGGCTCCGCGCGCAATATCGCTCACATCGAGCCAGGCTTCCGTCTGAACGATTGGCCTTTGCTCTCGTTGATGTTTGGGCGTGAAGTCGGGAGTCAATTGCATAGACATGGCGTCTCCTAGCTGAAGCCGAGACCGCGTTCTTTCAAACTTACCCATCTTCCTGTTTGTCCGATGATCAAATGTGAAGTAGGCACGAAGCGCCTTGCTCGCATTTCTGCGGGCAGGTTTCTTCATGCCTCTTCCCAAACCGGACGTGAGACTTTCGCCTCATCCGGCTTTCCAGTTCTTAGGTAAAGTCTGGTAATTCTGCGACTTACTTCACTTTGTGGATTGCGCACATTGCGGTGGCAAGTGGCGCAAAGA
>DASTOH010000127.1:0-3865 GCA_035720235.1 Anaerolineales bacterium
CCACCTATTTAAAAATTTGTTCTTCCATTCGAAGATGACCCGTATCGCTGGTCTGCCCAATACGGACTCGCAACGCGCGTTCGATATGTTCGTGAAGGTCCGAGACTTAATGCAGCGCAGCGGCCGCTTTATCGGTTTGACTGGCA
This sequence comes from Anaerolineales bacterium, assembly GCA_035720235.1. Classification (GTDB taxonomy): domain Bacteria; phylum Chloroflexota; class Anaerolineae; order Anaerolineales; family Villigracilaceae; genus Defluviilinea. Next base: position 147 of record DASTOH010000127.1, read on the forward strand.
CGCCGATCTCGAACACGATGGCAGAAGTATTCACCCTGCAGCGCTATTTCAGCTATGACCAATTAGTTGAGATGGGTCTGTCTCACTTTGATTCGTGGGCACAGATGTTCGCGGACGTAGTGATGATGCCCGAGATGACGCCGGACGGCAGCGGTTTCAGAGTGAACACCCGCCTGGCGCGCTTCTCCAACATCCCCGAACTCTCGGCCATGTTATCGCAGTTCATGATCCTACGCAGGTTCAAGGACGTAAATGGTCAGGTAGACCGCCCGCATCTGTATTGCGACAAGCCTACCGCTGTGAAAATCCCAGGCTCCAGGCAGTTGAAAGAGTACGTGAAGCTGCTGGCCGAACGAGCCGAGGAGATCCGCGGCGGGCAGGTAGATCCCCGAGATGACAACATGTTAAAAGTGGTTGGCGACGGAAGAAAGGCGGCGCTCGACTTGCGGTTGGCAATCCCAGGCATGGCAGATATTCCATTGTCGAAGATCAACATCTCTACTCAGAACATTGCTGCACTCTATCATCACACCATGGAACGCAAGTCAGCACAGATCGTATTCTGCGATCTGGGTACACCCAAACCGCACAAGGATAGCGCGGTTGTGAAGGACAGCGATGAGAACGAAAATGCCGCTCCCCAGGAAACGGAAGAGGAGATTATCTTCTTCAAAAATGTCTACGCCGACATTAAGGCGAAGCTCGTCAAGCTGGGAGTCCATCCCTCTGAAATCGCTTTCATCCACGATGCCAAAGGCCCCACCGAACGGTCCCAACTGTTCGCGGCTGTACGCGAGGGTCGCATCCGTGTATTGATCGGGTCCACTGAAAAGATGGGCACGGGCATGAATGTGCAAACACGAGCGCTTGCAATGCATCACCTCGATGCTCCGTGGCGCCCGGCGGACCTGGAGCAGCGCGAAGGTCGTCTCATTCGTCAGGGCAACATGTATCCGGAAGTCTTCTCCTTCGTGTACATTGTTGAATCGAGTTTCGACGCGTATGTCTGGCAGATCCTCGAGACGAAAGCAAAGTTCATCGAGCAATTCCTGACCGGTCAGACGGATGTCCGCGAAATGGATGATATTGGTGAAACCGTACTCTCCATGGCAGAAATCAAGGCCCTTGCCAGCGGCAACCCAAAGATCATGGAGCGCGTGATGGCGCAGAACGAAATCATGAAGCTTGAGCAATTGCGCCTCTCCTGGCAGAACGAACGCCGCAATTCACAGCGGCAGCTTGCCAGTCGCAGGGAAGAACTCGAACAAACTAATATTCGCATTCGCAACCTGGGTATGGGCGCGCAAGTGCGTGACGCCCACGCCTCGGAGCAGTTCTCCATGAAAGTTGATGGAAAAGAATATGCCGAGCGCAAGTTGGCCGGTCAACAATTGATTGAGATGGGCCGCGCGGTGAAGCTGGATGCCGAGCGCACCGGCAAAGAAGCAAGGAAGGCAGCTGGCGTCTATCGCGGTTTTGTGATGTGGTTACGCGCGAAGCCCAATAACGAACGCAGCATGTCGGATTTGGTGGAGGACCCGAATGGCGGCGTGGACATCATCCTGGATTACAACGTCCCGCAGGTGCTGGTGGCACATGTCTCCGATTCGGACATTGGTACGGTCGCCAGTGTTGATGCAGCTATCCGCTCGATTGATAGCGAGATCAAGAAAAGCACAGAGCGCAGAGAGTTCCTCATGCGGGAAATCGACACGCTCGAAGCTCTCCTGAAAGACCCCTGGGAGAGGGCCGAAAAACTGGAAACTCTGGTAGCACGCTTGACGGAGTTGGACCAGGAATTGATCAAAGCCGGTATTGACTTGCGGAAAGATGAGGCGAAAGAGCAAGGCGAAAACAGTGTTGAGGAAATCGTTGTCGAGAAAGAAGCAACACCCGAACCCGAGCAGATCTTGGAGTTCGACATCAATGCGATCTTACGCCGCATTGATGAGATCCACGACACGATGACCTTACCTGTGTACGCCGAGGATGAACTGATCGCCGTTCCTACCGTTGCTCCCGATGCTATTTCGGTTACCCCCGAATCGGTGGCGCAGCTCGAAAGCCAGGCAGAGTCAGCCGCTTTGATGGCCGGTTTCACCCGCAGTATTTTGTCGGGTGGGACCGGTCAAATGAACATCGACGACTTCTTGGAAATGCCTGTTAAGCCAGCCACACCCAAGAAGGGCATGACGAAAGCTCAGAAAAAGGTAGTTGAGGGACAACTTACACTGTTCTAAAACTGCCCTATATTCTATTGGTTTAGTGGTCAGCCCGGATTCATGTCCGGGCTGACTGTATTTAAGGAGCTCTCCATGGAATTTCAAAATCAATATCTCGAAAGCCTGATAGATAGCTACAGATCCTTCTCAGTGGAAGGATTCAACATCTTTGCCTTGGGTAGCGATAATCTCCCGCATCTAATCTGCGTTTGCCCCAATAAGGATTTTGCGGGGGCGATCCAGTCTTTGCTGACCGGCGCAGAGAAAGTGAAGGGTCTTCAGCCGCTGGATGCTTATATCACCGGTGATTGCTATCTCTCCCCCAAGATTCTCGCAGATGGCACATTAGACCTGGCTGCAACGGTGATCAATGACGCCGTTTACCTGGATGGCAAGGAGCTGGAATCTAGACAGCTAGACTTGCTACTTGGTACCAAGGCATATGAGGACTTTGCCAGGAAATTCCTACTAGAGCAGAACGAAGAGGCCTATGGTTTCCTGCCCAAGTACTGGAGCAATTCCCAGGACCTGGCCTTTTGCATGGTGAATGTATTGCTCTGTCCAGACGAACTTCTCTCTGAGTTTGTGGAATACATCAAGACCTGCAGGCTGTCCGAGGTAACGGATGAAGTACAGCGACCCTCGCCCCACAGACGATTTGACCGCCTGGCGGAATGCCTGAAAAGGCTGGAGTTTACTCTCGCCGAGCGCAGCGACAAAGGTGAAGTGATCCTAACGGAAACGACCGTTTTAGATTTTGCAATAGATGTCTCATTTGACGAAAAAGAACTCGGTGAGCTGCGTGCCTTTGGGGTTGCAGGGGCTTCCACCCAGCGCGTTGAGGGATTGGCAAAAGTCATAAGGAACTACGTGGAAGGAGCGGAAGAGGGTGACACTCAGGAAGACTGCCCGGACTCGATGTAAGCCAGGTGCATCCATACATCTGTGTTGGTTTGCGGCAAGGTCAAAAAGCCCATCGCAAGACAGGAAATTGAATTCACAGATATCGTATTGGATTGCGGGACCCTGTTGTATGCATCGCGGGTCGATGATGAACCCGGGAAGTCGTGTCTGATCATTCTACTGCCCGGAGAATATTTATAAGGAGGTCAAATGGAATCCCTTTGTAAGAAATGCGGCAAGCCCTTGCGCGATCCGATAAGCATTGCCCGCGGGATGGGACCGAAGTGTGCTGGGATTGCCGGCGCAGGAAAGAGATTTCCCTCAAGTCGGAGCTTGGGCACTGGAGCGGCTTATCCAGAGATTGGCGAAAGTTACCAGATCATGAATCTGTTTTCCCCCGGAGAAGATCGCCCGGATGGATTACCGTCCAAATTGTATGGCTTCCCCTCCGATCTGGTAGATCTTGTTTTGTCCGCGCCACCTGCAGGCTCAATCGCGGCGCGGGTCAAATCATACGCGCGCCGCAATAAAAAGCAGAGTAAGATATATCCCATCACTTTACTGAAACAAATCCGGCACCAGTGCATTGAATCC
>DASTOH010000128.1:0-5468 GCA_035720235.1 Anaerolineales bacterium
AGCCGATGCGGTCGGCTTCGGGTATGCCGGGGTGTATGTGGCGCTGGCCAATGAGAGTGGCACGGGCTTTGCCCCGACGGCCAGCCAGTGGACGGGTGCGTTCAGCTACAATGCGGGCTGGCGGGTGGATCAGCATCCGCGGATGCTGGCCGATGTGAATGGGGATGGCAAAGCCGATGCGGTCGGCTTCGGGTATGCCGGGGTGTATGTGGCGCTGGCCAACGCTTCAGGAACCGCTTTCGCCCCGACCGCCAGCTTGTGGACGGGTGCGTTTAGTTACAATGCTGGCTGGCGGGTAGATCAGCATCCGCGCCTGCTGGCGGATGTGAATGGGGATGGCAAAGCGGATGCGGTCGGCTTCGGGTATGCCGGTGTGTATGTGGCACTGGCCAATGATACTGGCACCGCCTTTGCGCCGAGCGCCAGATATTGGACACCCGCCTATAGTTACAATGCCGGCTGGCGCGTGGATCAGCATCCGCGGCTACTGGCCGATGTGAATGGGGATGGCAAAACCGATGCGGTTGGCTTCGGGTATGCGGGTGTGTTTGTGGCTACCTCGCAGTAGGGGTCTCGAAGTCAGAGGATCAGGTGCAATCGAGAGCAGGGCGGGCAATGCTCCCGCCCTGTGCTTTTCATCTTGGGTCTGATTGGGATGGATGTAGGGTTGGTGGCCGCGGATGGGGCGGCCGGATATTGATCAATCTGTTGCGTCATTGGCCGATCACCCGGCTGGTTGCCACGCAGGACCTGAATCTGGTTGAAGAACGCTGCCCATGCATGAGTATGCTGGATGGCGTAACAAAAGGAATTTTTCCGGATGAGAAGTTCCTGAACGAACATGGGGTGGAGCAGCCGTAGGTCGAGTGAATTTCATTTCGTTTGCTATCATGGCTTCGAGCAAATCGATCAATAGCGGAACCCGACGGAAGCTTCAGGAGCGGAGATATGCAATCAGAACCTGATGTACTCATCATTGGCGCGCCCACCACCAGTAGCGCAGATGCTACCATGGAGATCTACATCAGCGACACGAAGGTGAACAACACCCCTTATGTCATCCCGCCGGGTAGGCAGCAATCGCCCAAGTTTGAAGGGACGTTTGCTGGACCGGTGCGGGGGGCAGCACCAACGGACAGAGCATCATTGCCAGCGAGCGGCAGATCTATGGCAGCAGTTTCACGGAGACGTTGGGCGTGCCCAACAATCAACTGACCAGCGAGTATTGGTTCTCGTGGTATGACGGGCTGACAATGAGCACTTGGATCAGCATCGGTGCTCCCACCACCAACAGTGCCGATGCCACCGTGGACATCTACATTGGCAACACCAAGATGAACAACACACCGTATGTGATCCCACCAGGTGGACAAGTCTCGCCGAGTTTCCCTGGCACATTTGCGGGGCCGGTGCGGGTGGTCAGCACCAATGGACAGAAGGTTATTGCCAGTGAGCGACAGATCTTCGGCAGCAGCTTCGTAGAGACCCTGGGGGTGCCAGGCAACCAGCTCACGACCGACTACTGGTTCTCCTGGTATGACGGGCTGACAATGGGCACCTGGGTCAGCATCGGTGCGCCGATCAACAACAGCGCCAATGCCACGGTGGATATCTACCTCGGCAACACCAAGATGAACAGCACGCCCTATGTGATCCCGCCCGGTGGGCAGGCATCGCCGATCTTCCCAGGGACGTTCGCCGGATGGGTGCGAGTGGTCAGCACCAACGGGCAGAACCTCATCGCCAACGAGCGGCAGATCTTTGGCAGCAGTTTCACAGAGACGTTGGGCGTGCCCAACAATCAACTGACCACCGAGTACTGGTTCTCCTGGTACGACGGCGTGTACATGAGCACCTGGATCAGCATCGGTAAGCCTTGATAAGAAAGTTCTAAACAATGACGCGATGGCAAAGTGGATCTGATCGGATTTGGGTTGGTTGATTTACATCATGTCTCAAACAAGGAACAGAGCGCATACTATGTCTTTTGACCCTGGTTCCCTCGCGAAACTGGCGCCACCGTTGCTGGGTGTTATCTTTTTCCTCACCTGTTTGTCTCAAATCAGGCGTGGCGTACTGGGTGTCCCCAACTGGGTGTTATCCCTGGTCCTCCTTGTGCTCCTGATATTCTTTTATCCGGCTCCGTGGTGATTTCGGCTTTACCGTTTTTAACGGGAGAAGTTTTTTTCAACCACAAACTCTTGTACTGAGCAAAGTCGAAGTGACACAACGGTCACTAAGCAATAAATACCGTAAAGTCGTGATTTCCTCCCCCTTGGTGTACTTCGTGTTGAGGGGTTTCCCGTCCAAAACTGGAGAACCGTAATTTCATGTGAGATGTCATAGCACATCAGCATCGGATGCAATTATGGAAAGTAAAATTAGTTCATCACAACCGTGATAAGGAATTCGACAGCGCTACGAAATCCTTATCACCACAAACTCCTCGTAGGAAATGTGCCTGGCTGAAAGCTGGGATTTTTAGATTCGGTTCATGGGAAATGTGATGTATAATGCAAAAATGGGATCACGGGTGTCTGTCTGGTCTACGTCTGCTTATTGACTTGTTGAAGCACAGCCCAGTCCTTCGTCACTTCAGATTCACCCAAAAAATAATAGTCTTGTTACACACCCTGATACAAATTTAACAGGTTCAGCTGGGTCGGAACGTTTTTCCGAAGTGACGAATGGTTCGTATCGATTGGAACCGCTGCCTGTATTCCCACACTTGTTAGTAGATCAAAACTTCGGTTCCAAGTAACTTCATCTTGTCAAACTCGTCATGAAACATGAACTGAATGTGACGTGGATTTATTGACTACAGACCGAACATGAACAGGTTCTTATTGATTAAAGCACTTCTTTTTCACAACCTTTTCTGCACCAGCCGGGGAATTGCCTTTTGCCCAGCCGCTTAGCGGATTTCTCGGCAATTGAAGTTTTGTCAGAAACAGGTTCGGAGATGTGAACGATGCGGCAATGGCTCTCTAATTTCAATCTAAAACTGGGTCAAAGATTACTTGAAAACCGCTGGTTATTCATTGTATTGTTGTCGGCATTTGCCTTTCTCTTTGAAAGTTCAGAAATCCTGTTTGGCCTGGAGAAAATCGACGCTCAATACTACAGGGAGGTCGTTTTCTTTGGATTGATCTTTCCGCTGGTGGTGGGCTGGTTGCTCACCATTTTGCTCCACGTTCAGAAGGAGCGGAACGAAGCCTTACAGCAACAAAAATTCGTCGAAGACATGATGGCTGTGCCAAGCTGGTCGGGACTGTTGGAAACGATCACATCCATTCCGCGCCGGATCGCACCGGTCGTGGCCGTGGGTCTATACCTGCAATCGCGCGATAGCGAAAAATATTCTCTGGCTTCCGAATGGTCGCTCTTACACCCGGACGTGAGATTCGCCCTGCAGGGTTACGACCCGATTGCTACTTGCGGCGCTGGCGAAAATCATCCGGGGAATGAGCTTCACCCCTTTAAGGATCAGACTGAAAGTGCCTCCTTGCGGGGCTATTGCCTGCCCCTCGTTCATGGCGGCCGCCTGATGGGCATCATGCATATCTACACTCCAGCGCGGGAAAGCCTAACTTCCGAACAGATCCGGATTTTCAACCGGCTTGCCCCATCCATCTCCTCGACCATCGAAGCTGCGACACCAGAGGATCCTGACTCCGTCCGCATCGCGGCGGCGCGCCTGGAGCGCGAGAGAATCGGTCGCTTGCTGCATGATACCCTGGGACAAAGCCTGTCTTATCTCAGGTCGATCCTTGAACAATTCAATATGGATGATATGTATTCAAGGCTTGCCTCGATCCAGCATGACCTGGACCGGATGCGGGATATTTCGAACGATGCCTATGAACAGATCCGGCAAACCCTGCGTTCACTACAACCCCAATACGAGGGGAATTTGTCAGATACCCTGCATACAATCGCATCGAAGACGGCGGAAAGGGCCGGGTTCGAATTACAGTATCGGGTTCGAGGCACGAACCGGCAGCTATTCCCTGCCGATGTGCAGCGAAAAATCCTGTTGATCCTTCGGGAGGCGCTGAACAATATCGAGCAGCACGCCCACGCGAAGACGGTAAGCCTTTCCCTTCTTTGGGAAGAACCAGAACTGGTTATTACCCTGGATGATGATGGAATCGGTTTTGATCAAAATGCGATTTCAGGGTTTGGTCACTTCGGGTTACAAATCATGAAACAACGCATTAAAGAGATCAATGGATCGATGGAGGTTGAGTCGGTTCCTGGTGAGGGCTCGAAGATCATCTTTCGCTGTCCGCTGACCGTAACCCATGCCCTCCTGGCAGAATAATCCACGTGGTTGCCAATTTTCGAAACGACATTATTTGAACGATTCATTTTTTCTCGAACAGGAATTAAAAAGCCATGCGCATTTTGCTTGTTGAAGATCATCTATTATTCCAGGAAAGCCTGGGACGCCTGCTCGATTCCCAGCCGGATATGACGGTTGTCGGCGGCGCCACCACGGTGCTGGAGGCTGTGACAAAGGCGCGCCAGCTGAAACCTGATCTCATCCTGATGGATTTTACATTGCCAGACGGTACCGGTTTGGAGGCCACCCAGGCCATCCTAGCGGAACTGCCGGCTACAAGAATCGTCTTCCTGACGATCCATGAGGATGATGAACGAGTGTTCAATGCGATCCGGCGCGGAGCGCAAGGATATCTCCTCAAGAGCGTAACATCCTCGAACTTGCTGAGTTACCTGCGCGGCCTGGAACGAGGAGAGGCAGCCATCCAGCCCGAGGTTACCGCCCGCATCCTTAAGGAATTTGCTCAATTGGCGCCTCGGGAAGACCTGACAGCAGAAGGTCTGTCCAGACTGACTAACCGCCAGCGTGAGATCCTGAAGGAATTGAAAACGGGGGCGACCAACCGTCAGATCGCGGCGCGTCTGGTGATCAGCGAACAGACGGTGAAAAACCATGTCAGCCGGGTGCTCAAGAAGCTTAACATCAAGAGCCGCCACGAGTTGGGATAAGTGACGGTCCGTTCCGGGAATTAAGATTCCTGCTCCAGATACCTTTTGTCGGTCGTTTCGAATCGGAAGCCTCCGACCATTTTCCTTTCTGTATTTTTTCAGAAGTAAGCCCCTCTGTTGATTACAGGAAAACTTCCGTTTTCTTCACGGAGACGGAAGTGTTATTGTCCAAGTCATCGACTGGCGGACCAAAGACATCCTGTTATTAAGGTAAACGGCTCAATGACCTACAACATCGCAATCGCCAATCAGAAAGGTGGCGTCGGAAAGACGACGACCGCGATCTCCCTCGCGCATGGGCTGGCCCGGCGCGGCCGGCGCGTGTTGTTGGTGGACTTCGACCCGCAGGGGCAGTGCGCCACCTCGCTGGCGATAAACTCGGAAGCAGGTGTGTTCAATGTGCTGGTGAATCCCCGCGCTGACCTCCAACAATGGATCCGGGATACAACCCGGAC
>DASTOH010000129.1:0-18654 GCA_035720235.1 Anaerolineales bacterium
GCATATTTGCCAGTAACTTCATTTGCACCCAATCAATAGGGTCGAATCCATCCACGATAGCGGAGATTTCTTCGGAGGTGAGAGGCTTTCTTTCAGTCATATTTATCTCTGAATATACCAAAACTTTGACGTTAACCCTGCCTGCGGTTTTCAACGGATTGCTTCGCAAAACGGATGCACGGATGAGAAACGGATTTGTGGGGCACTTGTTTACTGGTCTCGTTGTTTATGCATTACATATGCCAAAAATCTGACGTCAACCCAGCTTGCCTAAATATCTCTTCAGCCTGCTCAATGCTCCGGCCATGATAATTCAGGGACAATCGATTGTGATACCACAGTTTTGAAAGCTCCCAGACTTGATCGATGGTTAGGATTTCTCCGCGCGCCACATTATTTTGTTTGCACCATTTATCAATCCATTCTTCCGACTGGAAGAGCAGCATCGTTGCTCAGGTGAAGACCAGGTCATCGTACCAGCGGGCGAAGGGTAGGGGGAAATGGACGAGTAACATGTCGCTCTGAGGGAGCGGTTGTTGCGACCGACACTTGCCCCGGGCGCAAGTGCCGGGGAGAGTCTCGCGTTTAGGTGGTAGAGACCCTTCGCTAGCGCTCAAGGTGACATCATCACTATGATTTGTGGTAATTTGTCCGTTTTTTACTTCAAGTTGAACTGACTCGTTGCTTTCTGTGTACACGGCTTCGATAACCGCGTCAGTATGCAGCGCGGCGGGGATGCCGAGCATGTCCCAGGCGCAACTGGCGTAATAGGTCATTCCGTTCGCATGGACTTTGAAATCAGTGGGAATCCCTGAGAACGGGTTTGCCATGCGGATGGTCGAGGTCCCTGGCTCGAGGAAGATGGCGTGGCGGTGATGTAATTGCCTGTGCAGTTCGCTGGCTTCTTCAGTTGAGATGTTAAAGTGCAGGGCAGTGTCTTCTACACTTGGCGGCTGGGTCGTGTCCGCGAAGTGGTTGTAGACGAAATGGCGTACCTGCCAGAGGAGGGAGTCGTCAGTCATGGAAAAAATATTGGCAGGTACTCATGTACACAGGTAAACACGCAGGTCGTGTTTTCTTTTGTACGTGTTTACGTGTCTCCTTGTGTACTTGTATACTCCTTCAACACTTCCTCCGCCCGGTCAATCCGCACAACTTTCTCCACTACCATCCGCGCCGCGACCTTTTCGATGAGATCGCCTGTCGCGCCGGCGGCAATCGCAACCTGTCTTGCGTGTAATGACATATGCCCGCGCTGGATGCCTTCGGTGGCCAGGGCGCGCAGGGCAGCCATGTTTTGGGCGAGTCCCACCGAGACGATGATTTCTGCCAGTTCATTGGCTCTCATCACACCCATCAACTTGACCGCGGCCTGCGCGGCCGGATGGACCTTGGTCGCGCCGCCGACAATTCCCACTGCCATGGGCATTTCGAGCGTGCCGACCAGGTTGCCATCCTTGTCTTTGCCCCAGGTGGAGAGGGATGTATATTTTCCGGAACGCGCCGCGTAGGCATGTGCGCCGGCTTCGATGGCGCGCCAGTCATTGCCCGTGGCGACGACGACCGCATCCACGCCGTTCATGATGCCCTTGTTGTGGGTGGCGGCCCGGTAGGGGTCAGATGCGGCAAACGCCCACGCTTCGATGATCCCATCCCGGACTTTCTGGCCTGTGAAGTCATCAAAAGCCAGCTCATTGACGGGAATCATGCACCGTGCGCGGGCCAGGCGATGGTCTGCCAGGTTGGAGAGGATGCGCAGGTGGACACGGCCACTCGTAATGGATTCGATGTGCGGAGCCAGCCGTTCACAGGCGGTGTTGACGGCATTGGCGCCCATCGCATCACGGACATCATAGATAAGGTGGACAACCAGGAACGATCCAATGGGGGATTCGTTGATCACGCGCACTTCCAGGTTGCGCGCCCCGCCGCCGAATTGTTTCAGCACAGGGTCCACCGCGTCCGCTTCGGCCAGAAGCGCGTCCTTGTGCTCCAGCAGGGAAAGCTGCGCCAGATAGACATTAGGCAGATCCAGCACCTGCATCTGTCCGATCATGTGAGGCGGGGTGGTTGTGGCCTGGAATCCACCGCCGGCGCGGGCGAGTTTCGCCATGTAGGAAGCGCCCGCTACCACGGATGGTTCCTCGAGCGCCATCGGGACGAGCACATCCTTCCCATTTACCTGAAAGTTGAGCGCGATTCCAAGCGGAAGGCTGTGCAGGCCTATCACATTCTCGATCATGTGGTCAGCGGCATCAGGAGAGAGTCCGCCAGTCATCCACGCGGACAGGTTTTCGGCAGTCTGATGCGCAGCTTCCGCAAGTTTGGCGCGGCGCTGTTCAAGGGTCATGTTGTAGAATCCGGAAATGCGGGACGTTGTCATAGGTTTGCCTTTGCTTAGCCACACACTTGCCCCGGGCGCAAGTGCCGGGGGAGCATACAGAGAACACAGAGATTTTGAGAATTCTTTCTCACGGAACTTCGCGGAGCATACTCGCAGAGTACAGTGATCTTTATTATCCCCGTTAGGGGACTGTGGCTCATTTCAACTATTGTAGCCCCAATACCCTCCAAAATCTATCATGATTTGTGAGATAATTGGAGAGGTTTTCTGGTATGTTGCTGACTCGTGAACAATTACAAGAGCGGCTTTTCGCGCTCCACCGCGCCAGTCTGGAGCTGGTCAATGATGTTTCGCTGGAGACCCTTCTTGAGCGCATTGCCGCCACGGCCTGCGAACAGGCGGGTGCGCGCTACGCCGCCCTGGGTGTGCTGGATGACGAGGGCCGTCTCAAACAATTCATCACCGTTGGTATGAGCGAGGATGAAGTCAAACGGATTGCGCATCCGCCGGTGGGGCGTGGATTGATCGGTGCCTTGATGAATGCGGATCGCCCTTTGCGCGTACCGATGATCAAGGAGCATCCCAAGTCGGCGGGATTTCCGCCCAATCACCCACGCATGCTTTCGTTTTTAGGGGTACCGATCCGCACCCGCGAGAGGCAGTTGGGGCAGATCTATCTCACGGAAAAAATGGAGGCCCGGGAGTTCACGTCGGATGATGAGATGATCATCCAGATGCTGGCCGGCTATGCCGCCACCGCCATCACGAACGCCCGACTGATCGAACAGATGAGGGAACGCGACCAGGCTTTGACGCGCCGTAACGTGGATATGGCCCTGCTCAACGGTATCGCTTCCGCCCTCACCTCGAGCCTGGAACTCGACGAGATTCTCAATAAAACCCTTGGGCTTGTAATGAACTACATGAAAGTGGAGGCAGGCGAGATCTTTCTTCTCGAAGAGGACAAACGCACGCTGCGTATGGTACTACACCGGGGCCAGGCCGCTGAAGCGTTCTGGGCACGGAACGTCTTTGAGGTTGGCGATGGATACCCAGGAACGGTCGCCCAAACCCGCCAGCCGTTGATCAGCCGACATTTGACAAATGATGCCAACTTTGTACGGAAGGCAGTGATCGAGGCCGGTTTTCAACAAATCGCCTGTATCCCGCTTGTCACCGGTGAAAATCTGATGGGCGTCATGAGTGTCGCCACCCGCACGGTTGAACCTTTTGAGGAAAGAAGCATTCAAATCCTCACAGCCGTAGGCACATGGGCAGGACTTGCCATCGAGAACGCGCGCCTGCATGCGAACGCGCGCCGCCTGGCGGTGCTGGAGGAACGTGAACGCATCGGCATGGATCTGCACGATGGCATCATCCAGTCCATTTATGGACTGGGATTATCGCTGGAGAGTGCCTATCATGCCCTGGATGACAACGTGAACGATGCCAAACCACGTTTACAGCGCACCATGGATGGGTTGAATGAGGTGATTCGCGATATTCGTTCCTATATCATGGATTTGCGACCCAGAAGAATGGGCGACGAAGGCCTGATAGCGGGTCTGAAACGGCTGGTGGCCGAGTTTCGAGCGGATACACTGGCTGAAAGCAGCTTCACAGCGGCTGAATCTGACATGAATGAGCTTCCGGAACCTCATGCGATGGTATTGTTCCATATCTGTCAGGAGGCACTGGCGAATGTGGCCAAGCATGCCAGGGCCCGCAATGTGCAAGTCACGTTGTGGGCAACCGACGATCGGGTACTGATGGAGATCAACGATGATGGCCAGGGCTTTGATATGGAAACGATGAACGCCTCCATCGGTCACGGACTTGCCAACATGCAAACGCGTGCACATGCCGTGGGAGGTGACGTGGATATTTCATCGGTGTTGAATGAGGGTTCGACCGTTCTCGCGTGGGTGCCACGCCGCGCGAGGGCATAAAAATGCCAATCGAAAATTCCTTTAATGTTGAATCACAAGATTCGGTGATTCAAAAATATTGACTCGCAGAATAAATCCACAAGATCATGAATGAACATTGACCTCTCTATATGCCAGAGCCTTCACAAATTCATCCAAAAGCACCAGATATGGGGGTGTGGATAACTCTGTGGCACGTACATGGCTGAAACGAGTGTTCTATAAAATGACCTTCTTCCAAAAGAGATGCAGATCGATTCTTTAACATTGACTGACCTTAAAAAAGACGATGTTTTAAAACAAGCGTAGGCTTTGCGTGTTGTTATTTTCCATATATATCTGCTAGAATAGCAGCACGCTGAAATAAGGATGTGATGAACGATTCGCATCTGAAGCCCCAAAAAGAAATCTTATCATAAGCATACAAAAGAGAATGCAAACGAGCCGCTGACGAAGCGGATTAGTTCGGCATCGCAAAATCCACAAGATTGTATTAGCGCAATGGAGCAACTATGAACGCAGAACAGGCCTGGCAGTCAGTACTCGGACAACTTCAGATGGAAATGCCGCGTGCATCTTTCGATACCTGGGTACGTGACACCAAACCTGTTTCCTACCAGGACGGCATGTTGACTGTTGGCGTCCGCAATGCCTACGCCCGTGACTGGCTCGAGAATCGCCTGGCCAGCACGGTCAGCCGTCTGCTGCTTGGGATTACAAGCTCGAGCGTAGATGTGAAATTTATTGTCAGCGGCATGGCAGCCGAGCAAGTTGCGGATGAACCGCCTCTTCCTACGCCGGCGCCGGTTCCGGTCTCTGAACAGACGGCACGCAGCCTCAGCATCAATCCCCGCTACGTCTTTGATTCCTACGTGGTGGGTTCGGGAAATCGCCTGGCACATGCCGCCTGCCTGGCGGTCGCTGAAAAACCTGCCCGCGCCTACAACCCCTTGTTCCTGTATGGGGGAGTGGGTCTGGGTAAAACCCATCTCCTTCATGCGATTGGGAATGCCTGCTTCCAGCGTGGCCTGAATGTGTTGTATGTTTCCTCGGAGGAATTCACCAACGACATGATCGGCTCCATCCGCACCCACACCAACCAGGCGTTTCGCGAGAAATATCGCTCGGCTGATGTGCTCCTGGTGGATGACATTCAATTCATTGCAGGCAAGGAATCCACCCAGGAGGAGTTTTTCCATACCTTCAACACGCTGCACGGACAGGATAAGCAGATCATCCTTTCATCTGACCGCCCGCCGAAGTCACTGGTCACTTTGGATGAACGCCTGCGCTCTCGCTTTGAGTGGGGCCTGATCGTGGATATTCAGCCGCCAGACCTGGAGACTCGCCTCGCCATTCTGCGTTCCAAGGCGGAACGCGCCGGCCGGCAGGTTCCCGATGAGATTTTGGAAAGCATTGCGCGCCGTGTCCAGTCCAATATCCGTGAATTGGAGGGCGCGTTGAACCGCATCCTGGCCTTTGCGGATCTCAGTGGCGCCTCTCTGACGCCCAATCTCGTGGAAGTGGCGCTGGCCGATCTGTTACCCCAGAAGCGGAATATTTCCCCGCGCAAGCTTCTTGAGTTTATCGCCTCAGAACGCGGGCTCACTGTGGATGAATTGCTTGGCCAAAATCGTTCCTCCAAAATTGCCGAGCCGCGTCAACTGGCCATGTATCTGCTGCGTGAGTTCAACGAAATCTCATTGCCTCAAATTGGCGAGATCCTGGGCGGCCGCGATCACT
The DNA here is from genome assembly GCA_035720235.1 of Anaerolineales bacterium. Taxonomy (GTDB): domain Bacteria; phylum Chloroflexota; class Anaerolineae; order Anaerolineales; family Villigracilaceae; genus Defluviilinea. The sequence continues at coordinate 6,016 of DASTOH010000129.1, forward strand.
CCACTGTGATGCATGGGATCAATAAGGTCAGGGAAAATGAAAAGCTCAAGAAACTGGCAGATAACTTGTGGCAAAACTTTCTGAACCGGCCAGTGGCCGCCTAGCCCGATGGCCTCGAGGGTACTCGGGGCTTTTTTGTTGGCTTGCCGTTGAAATATGTCACTCCTTTGGAGTTCACAGTCCCTATTTTGGGGTGTTTTATAACCTTGCCATCCATTCGGGATTTTGAAGCCAGATGCGCCAAAACCCGATAGGGCGATCGCATTTGAAAAACTCAGATGCTCAGAATTTTTCGTAGATTAGCGGATTGAAAATCCTAATGCGATCACCTGAAAACCCCGGCTCTCTGGAAAGTGCCGTGATCAAACCTTTTCGGTACACGGATTTCGCGGAAGGCACGGAAAAAAAAGCAGATTTTATAAGGTTTTTCCGTGAAATCCGTGCGCATAGCGTCCGTGTTGTCCGTGTACAAGAATCACGGCAACTACTGAAGAGCCAAAACCCCGAAGGGGTGGCATGGACGATTTGTCAGGGGAGAATCGGTTTGGGGTGCTGAAGCAGATCTACCCGGCGCATGCCGCGGGAATCCCTCGAATCCTGTGTTATAATCCCGCCGCTTCTCTCTGGTTGAGGAGCACCATCTTGCCTGGGACGGGCATTAAGCGTCCCTGAGCGGGTCAAGCTCACAGAGCCGAATTCCCGCTAAACTCATTCTGCCAAATGCCACTTCGTGCGCACTTGTTGGCAGAGAAGTAAGGAGAACAATGGCTGTTATTTCCATGAAATCCCTCTTGGAGAGTGGTGTGCACTTCGGGCATCGCACTAACAAATGGGACCCCCGTATGAAACCGTACATCTTCACCGAGCGTAATGGCATTCATATTATTGACCTGCAGCAGACTTCCAAGCTGTTGACGCAGGCCTACAACGTGATCCGCGACGCGGTGGCGAACGGCGGTACGATTCTGTTCGTTGGCACCAAACGCCAGGCCCAGGAGACCATTGCCGAGGAAGCGGCCCGCTGCGGTATGCCGTACGTGACCGAACGTTGGATGGGCGGCATCCTGACAAACTGGTCCACCATGTATGCCCGCATCCAGGAACTTGAACGTCTCGAAAAATTACGGGACACCAATGAGATTGACCGCCTGACCAAGAAGGAAGGGCTGTTGATCGGTCGTGAGATCACCCGTCTCACCACCCGGCTTTCCGGCATCCGCCTGATGAAGCGCCGCCCTGACATGATCTTCATTATTGATGTCGGGCGCGAAGAATCGGCGGTCCATGAAGCCAACCTGCTGGGTATTCCGATCGTGGCCCTGGTAGATACGAACTGCAATCCCCAGGAGATTGACTACGTGATCCCATCCAATGACGATGCAATTCGCGCCATCAAGTTGCTGGTGGCGAAGGTTGCAGACGCCGTGCTCGAAGGCAAAGCCGCCCGCAAGGACGAAGAATTTGAAGAGGAAAAGCCTGCGGTTGACTTGACAAGGACAGACCGGTCCGTCCGCAGGGCTCCCAAGGTGGTTGAGACAGACGAGGAATTGGAGGATGCTGCCTTGCTTGGTCAAGCCACATTGGCAAAGATGGCAAAGAAGGAAACTGCTGAAGGCACCACTGAAGGCACCACGCCTGAGGAAGCCCCCACTACATCGAGCACTGAGACCAAGACTGAGAATAGCTGATTCTTGAAGATAGGGAAAGGAAAATCTCGATGGAAATTACGACTGACATGATCAAGGAATTGCGCGCGGCAACGGGTGCTGGTATTTTAGATTGCCGCAAGGCACTCACGGAAGCTGATGGTGACTTTCAAAAGGCGGTGGACTGGCTGCGTGAAAAAGGCATGGCCACAGCTGCCAAACGCGCCGACCGCGAAGCCTCACAGGGTGTGGTAGAGCTGTACTCGCACGGTGGCGGACGCGTGGGTGTAATGGTGGAAGTGAACTGCGAAACTGACTTCGTTGCGCGCTCGGACAAATTCCGTGAACTGGCACACGAACTGGCGTTACAGATCGCGGCCTCGGCGCCTCGCTACATCAAAGTGGAGCAGATTCCCGCCGAAGTGTTGGAACACGAAGCGGAAATTGCCCGCGCTCGCGCCCGTGAAGAGGGCAAGCCCGAGAACGTGCTGGAAAAAATCGTCCAGGGCCGCCTCGAAAAGTTCAAGGATGAGGTGGTTCTGTCCCGGCAGGAGTATATCCGTGACGGATCAATCACGGTGGAGAAGCTGATCCTCCAGACGGTGGCCGCCATTGGCGAGAATGTGATCGTCCGACGCTTCCAGCGCTGGGAGCTGGGTGAAAGCTTGAACAATTAGTGTGTGAAATGACCAACCCCCCAGGTTGGTCATTTTTATGACGTTATCAGAGGAGACCTACATGAGCGAGTTGAAGTACAAGCGCATTTTGCTCAAGTTGAGTGGGGAGGCGCTGGGAGGTGCAGGTGGATTGGGAATTAATGTGAGTGAAGCCGAGGTGATTGCCAGCCGCGTCAAGGAAGTCCATGACATGGGTGTGCAGGTTGCGCTGGTGATGGGAGCTGGAAACCTGTGGCGCGGCAAACAAGGGCTGGAGCGCGGCATGGACCGGGCTACGGCCGATTACATGGGCATGCTGGGCACCGTGATGAATGCCCTGATCGTCATGGATGCCCTGGAGCGGGCCGGGGTGTACACCCGCGTGATGTCTGCCATCGAGATGCGCGCCATCGCCGAACCGTATATTCGCAGGCGTGCCATTCGCCACCTCGAAAAGGGCCGGGTGGTGATTTTCAGTGCTGGCACCGGCAACCCCTATTTTTCAACGGATACTGCCGCCGCCCTGCGTGCCACCGAGATCGGCGCCGATGTGGTGATCAAGGCCACCAAAGTGGATGGCGTATATGACTCCGATCCGAAGAAAAATCCGGAGGCCAAGATGTTCGATGAGATGACGCATCTGGACTTCTTAAGCCGTCGCCTGACGGTGATGGATAGCACAGCGGTTACGTTGAGCATGGAAAACAATCTGCCCATCCTTGTGCTGAACTTTTGGGATAACCATGCACTGCTGGCGGCGCTGCGCGGCGAATCCGTGGGGACGCTGGTACACGACTAAAATTTCCCGTGTTATGCTCAGAATATGACAGCGATGACCCATCGTAAGGCCTTTGACCAGGCTGAGTATCTCAACAGGATTCAGAACGGTCCGTGTTTTATCTGTGAGATGATCGCAGGCCGCCTGGCTGGCAATCATATCGTCCATCAGGACGATTCCGTCATTGTGTTTCTCAATAAATACCCCGTTTTATATGGATATGTGTTGGTGGCACCTGTCCAGCATAAGGAACAGGTTACAGGCGATTTTACTCTCGAAGAATATCTGGCTCTCCAGCACGTTGTCTATCGAACAGCAGAAGCAGTGCGGAAGACAGTATCCACAGAACGTGTTTACATCCTGTCACTGGGAAGCCAGCAGGGCAATCGCCATGTGCATTGGCATATCGCGCCACTGCCATATGGCGTGCCGTTCGATGACCAACAACTGGAAGCCTTGCGGATAGAAAACGGAATCCTGGATATCGCCGATCATGAGATGCAGGACCTGGCCAGCCTTATACACGACAATCTCAATCTGACGCCATAAGTGACATATAAGTTGACAACCCATTAGAACGAAAAACCGCCTTACTTGATTCCACATATCTTTGTGCCAAGAATTCATCTTTTGAGAGCCTCTCAGCTTTTCTCAAAATATCTCATAGATGGGTCTGCCTGTAGCGTTTTTTATCGTTTTGGTGTATCCTTAATATGGACTTCAGAAACATCGCTGGGGTCCCGCGACTCGCGGGATGGCGACACTTTTTTCGGAGTTGCAATCTTGTGAAGATTTCAGGAAAGACCTCCGAAGTCTTTCCAGCCAGGAGACTGTGGTGATAAAAGACATCCTTACCGACGCTGAGCATCGCATGCGCAGCGCCATTCAAGTCCTTCATGATGACCTGGCGGCCGTCCGCACAGGGCGCGCCAGCCCTGCTTTGGTTGAAAAACTTCCGGTGGAATACTACGGCGCTCCTACGCCATTGCAGCAGCTCGCTTCGATTAGTGTCCCGGAACCACGCACGTTGATGATCAAGCCCTTTGACGCCTCCACGCTGAAGACGATCGAAAAAGCAATTCAAGTCTCAGACCTGGGCCTGAATCCCAATAACGATGGCAAGGTCATCCACCTCAACCTGCCGCCGCTCACAGAGGAACGCCGGCGAGACCTGGTAAAGCATGTGCATCATCGCCTGGAGGAGTCTCGGATCGCCATTCGAAATATCCGCCGCGATGCACACAACGACATGCGTGATTTTGAAAAGGAAAAGTTGATCTCAGAAGATGACCTGGAGCGCGGGGAGGTGGAGCTGCAAAAGCTGACCGACCGGTTCATTGAAGAGGTTGGCGAGCAAGGCAAGAAAAAAGAAGCTGAGATCATGGAAGTGTAACGGTGTCATTGCGAGTGGCGCGAGGCGCCACGAAGCAATCTCAATGGACCACAACTACGAGATTGCTTCTTGTAGACTCGCCATGACAGGCCTTATTATGACAGAAACTCCCTTGAACATTCCGGCCGATAAAATTCCCCGGCACGTGGCCATGATCATGGATGGCAACGGTCGCTGGGCGCTTTCGCGCGGTCTGCCGCGCCTGGCGGGACACAAAGCCGGGACCGAAAACCTGCGCCGCGTCATCCGGGCGTCCGTGAAATTCGGCGTCAAATACCTGACCATTTACGCGTTCTCTACGGAGAACTGGGGCCGTCCGCCAGAGGAAGTGCACGGGTTGATGTTCATCCTCGAGGATGTCATCGACCGCGAACTTGCGGAACTGCATAAGGAGGGCGTGCAATTGCGCCATATTGGCAGGCTGGAGCGCCTGGCTCCGACGCTTCAGGAAAAGGTGCTGGACGCTATTGAGGTAACGAAGAACAATGACCGGCTGGTCCTGAACGTTGCGTTCAATTATGGCGGGCGCGATGAGATTGTCAACGCGATTCAGAATATCATGAAAGATGGTATCCCCGCCGAGGAAGTGACCGATGAGCTGGTGAGCCGTTATCTTTACACCGCTGGCGTGCCTGACCCGGACCTGATCATCCGCACCTCGGGCGAACTACGTATCAGTAATTTCTTGATCTGGCAGGCGGCGTATTCCGAGTGGTATGTCACACCCACCTATTGGCCAGATTTTGGTGAGGAAGAGTACCGCCGCGCCCTGCAAACCTTCGCATCGCGCGATCGCCGGTACGGTAAAGTTTCATCCGAGGAGTACGAAGCATCCAATGCCTAGGCGCGTGCTGACAGCCCTGGCGATGGCAGCTGTGGGTCTGCCTGCCATCATTTACGGAGGGGTGTTTTACTTTCTGCTGTTGAGCATTTTTCTGGTGGGCAGCGCCTGGGAATTTGTACGTCTGTACCGGGCGGTGCAATACGAGTCCAATGAAATCGTCACGATTGGAGGCGTGCTTGTGATAGCCACAGCGCGCTTCTTTTTTCCGGAGTACGCGGTAGCTGCCCTGGTTCTGTTGATTCTGCTGGCAATGACCGTCCACGTGGTCGCTTATGAACGCGGCCGGGATAAAGCCGCGCTGGATTTCACTGTTACGGTCGCGGGGATTGTTTATCTGGGATGGCTGGGATCCTATCTGCTCGATCTGCGAAATCAACTGGGTGATCTGGGCGGCTGGTGGTTGATGCTCATCCTGCCGATGGTATGGGCCGGCGACACCGGTGCATACTCGATCGGCGCCGTGTACGGGAAGCACAAGATGACTCCCCGGCTCAGCCCCAAGAAAAGCTGGGAGGGATATTTCGCAGGCATTTTTACGGCCCTCATGATAGGCGCGTTTTTTTCGTATGCCTATTCCTCACTCGGGCCGCGGCCCTTGCAGGGATTGATTGATCCCCTCCAGGGCGCGCTGCTGGGAATACTGATCAGCGCCATCACGCCGCTGGGCGACCTGGGAGAAAGCATGTTCAAACGCCAGGGTGGGTTGAAAGACTCGAGCAATATTTTTCCAGGACACGGTGGCTTTCTGGACCGGATCGATTCGTGGATCTGGGGCGCGGCCATCGGTTATTTCATTATTCAATATCTCATTCTCTAACGGAGGCATCATGAACCAATCTCAGGATCCCACCCGAAATCTGGCGCTTGAGCTGGCGCGGGTCACAGAAGCCGCCGCACTGGCGGCGGGTCGCTTTATGGGCCGCGGTGACAAAGTGGCAGCTGACCAGGCCGCGGTGAACGCGATGCGGATCGTCCTCCAGACCGTGGATATGGATGGGATCATCGTCATCGGCGAAGGGGAAAAGGATAACGCGCCGATGCTGTACAACGGAGAGAAGGTGGGCAACGGTTCCGGGCCAGAAGTGGATGTGGCTGTGGATCCCATCGATGGAACCCGCCCCCTGGCTTTTGGCCGCTCGAATTCGCTCGCGACGGTGGCCCTGGCGCCGCGTGGGACGATGTATGACCCCGGGCCGTTTGTGTATATGAACAAGCTCGCCGTGGGTCCAGAAGCGAAGGGCACCATCAACATCGAAAAGTCCATCACCGAGAATCTTCAAGCGATCGCGAAAGCCACGGACAAAGATGTGGAAGATTTGACAACGATCATTCTGGACCGTGATCGCCACAAGGACATGATTGCCGAAATTCGCAGGGCGGGCGCGCGTATCCGCCTGATTCCCGATGGGGATGTGGCCGCAGCCTTGATGACGGCCTGGCCTGAGTCCGGCGTGGATGTGTTGATCGGTGTGGGTGGCACACCGGAGGGCGTGATCGCAGCCTGTGCCCTGAGCGCCATGGGCGGTGAGATCCAGGGCAAGTTGTATGCCCGCGACGAGGATGAGCTGCGCCGTGGGCGTGAGGCTGGTTATGACTTCGACAAGATCCTCACGATGGAGGACCTGGTTTCCTCGGAGGATGTCTTCTTTGCGGCGACCGGTATTACCGATGGCGAACTGCTCAAGGGTGTACGGTACTTCGGCGACGGCGCCAGCACGGACTCACTAGTGGTGCGCGGCCTGACCGGAACTGTCCGCCAGATCGATGCCACACATCGGATCGATAAGTTACGCCACTTGAGCGCGGTGAAATATTAACCATGTCGTTGCGAGGGCGATAGCCCGAAGCAATCTCCCGCCGACAGGGAATTACTTCTCGAAGACTCGCAATGACATACAATGCTTGACACGCCCTATCCATAGGGTATAATGTCGGTCGCTTTCCTCGATAGCTCAATTGGCAGAGCGAGCGGCTGTTAACCGCTAGGTTCCTGGTTCGAGTCCAGGTCGAGGAGCACATACAGGGATTTTTCCCTGATGAAGACCCAGATATAACTATATCTTGGGTCTTTTTTTGTTCTTCTGCAACCCTGGTGCAATTGCAATGATCACTCGGAGATCAGATGATCCATGGGTTGAGCGGCCTCTTCTTGCTGGCTGGATATCAAATGGCTATAGACATCAATTGTTATGCTTGGTTTTGAATGCCCAAGTCTTTTTGAGGCGATCAACACTGGAAATCCGTGGTCCAACATCAAAGAGGCTGCTGTATGTCTCAAATCATGAAAGCGGATTTTGGGCAATCCTGAGACCGCCGCCCTTGAAATGCCTGACCTGACTCAGATGGTGCTCAAGTTCCAATCGACATCTTCCAACTTAACCCAAGAAATTTAGACTGGCTCATGCCGGTATCGGCTGCAAGGCAGTAGAAGGGGTAGAGCTTGTCTGCAATGTCTTTGTTGATCGTAACTTGGGATAGTCATAACCAAATACACAATTCCTGATTTCGCTTCAAGCTTTGAAGTTCATCCTTGACTTTTTAATGTAAGAAACATGTGATTTAGAACATCGGTTCTAAAGGAAGATTGCTGATCATTCGCTTTTTCAGTTTGAAAGGAAATCTGATGACATCCCCCGGCAAGAAAACTGAAAATCATATTTCTCCCCCTCGGGCAGGCCGCCGCGAGTGGGTCGGGCTGGCGGTACTCGCCATTGCCTGTGTTCTGTACGCCATGGACCTGACTGTATTGCACCTGGCAGTGCCAAGCCTGAGCGCTGAACTCAAACCCACGAGCGCTCAACTGCTCTGGATCGTGGACATCTACGGCTTCCTCGTCGCGGGGTCGCTGATCACGATGGGAACGCTAGGAGACCGAATCGGCCGCCGCCGGCTGCTGATGATCGGCGCCGCCGCGTTCGGCGTCTTTTCACTGCTCGCCGCGTTCTCGGTCAGCGCCGGGATGCTCATTGTGAGCAGGGCGCTGATGGGGATCGCCGGTGCGACCCTGGCGCCGTCAACCCTGTCGCTGATCTTTAACATGTTTCGCGATCCGCAACAGCGTTCGGTCGCCATCGGCGTGTGGATCACCAGCTTCTCGACCGGCGGCGCGATAGGCCCGGTGCTGGGTGGAGTGCTGCTGGAGTACTTCTGGTGGGGCTCAGTGTTCTTACTGGCGCTGCCGGTGATGGCTTTGCTGCTCTTACTGGGGCCGCGCGTGCTCCCGGAGTTCCGCAACCCCGAGGCGGGGCGATTAGATTTGCTCAGCGCCGGGATTTCGCTGGCGGCCATCCTGGCAGTGATCTTTGGCCTGAAACAGATAGCCCAGGATGGCTTCGGATGGATGCCCGCCCTGTCCATCCTCGCCGGGTTGGCTGCTGGCTTCCTGTTCCTGAGCCGGCAGAGCAGGCTTGCCGACCCCTTCATCGACCTCAGCCTGTTCCACATCCCTTCCTTCAACGTTTCACTGGCAACTAATTTGCTCGCCGTCTTCGTCGCGGTCGGATACTTTCTGTTCGTCGCGCAGTACTTGCAATTGGTGCTCGGGCTGTCGCCGTTGCAGGCGGGCCTGTGGTCACTGCCCTCGTCAGCCGGTTTCATTATCGGGTCTAATCTGGCGCCGCGCTTCGTGCACCGCTTCCCTCCAGCCTCTGTGTTAGGCAGCATGCTGGCGCTGGCGGCCGCCAGCCTCATGGCGCTTACCCAGGTGGGTGGGTCGATCGGCCTGGCTGTGGTCGTGACCGCATCCGTCATCATCTCGCTGGCGCTGTCTCCGGTGTTCAATCTGACGACTGAGCTGATCGTGGGGAGCGCCCCGCCCGAGCGAGCCGGGGTGGCCTCGGGGATCTCAGAGACAGGCGCCGAGCTGGGAGGAGCACTCGGCATCGCCATCCTGGGCAGCCTCGGCACGGTGGTGTACCGGAGCGAACTGGCCAACCGCCTGCCGGCCGGCGTACCTCCCGAGGCAGGACAGATGGCACGTGACACGTTGGGCGCCGCCGTGATCGTGGCCGAGCAGCTTCCAGAACAGATCGGCCAGGCGCTGCTTGCCATCGCCCGTGACGCTTTCGTCCAGGGACTGCACCTGGCCGCTGCAATCAGTGCGGCCATCGCGATCGGCGCGGCGGTTATGGCCGTAACCCTGCTTCGCCGCGTGCCTGCCAGCTCTGAGCACCAGAGGCCACCGGACCTGGTTGAGGCTGACACAGCCACAATCACCCGCAGCGGCTGTGGCTGTACAGCCAGTACGGCTGATTGATCAAAACCCATCCCGGAATAATCTATTTTGGGGGATAGAAATGACGGACTAATAAAGGAGAGATATTATGAACACAAAAGCTCAGGCAGTTGATAAAACGGAAAAAGTGATTTCGAAAGACGGCACTTCCATTGCATTTGAGAAGTCGGGGCAGGGACCCGCGATCATCCTGGTGGTGGGCGCGTTCAATGACCGAGCGACCGGGGCACCTCTGGCTCAATTCCTCGAACGGCATTTCACTGTTTTCAACTATGACCGTCGGGGGCGAGGCGAGAGTAGTGATACCGCATCGTATGCCGTCGAACGCGAGATCGAAGACCTGGATGCCCTGGTCGCCCAAGCTGATGGCCCGGTGCGCGTATTCGGATATTCGTCTGGCGCAATCCTTGCCCTCAGAGCTGCGGCTCACGGGCTCGATATTGCGCAGCTTGCGTTATACGAACCGCCGCCTACCGGAGCTAAGGCGGGACAACTCGCTCCCCAGCTCACCGAGCTGATCGCGGCGGGTCGCCGGGGTGATGCCGTCGAGCTTTTCCAGACCGAGGCCGTAGGCATACCAGCTGCCGTCGTTGCTCAGATGCGAAATGTACCTTTCCGACCGGCGCTGGAAAAAATAGCACACACCCTGGTCTACGAATCGCTTATCCTCAGATCATTGCCAACCGGACTGTTAGCTTCCATCCGAGTACCTACGCTTGTGATAGATGGCGAGGAAAGCCCTGAGGTGATGCGGCGCGCGGCGCAATCGTTGGCAGAAGCCCTGCCTGATGGTCGATATCGCACTTTGAAAGGTCAGGACCATGATATTGTCCCGGCTGTCCTAGGCCCCTCGTTGGAGGAGTTCTTTCTATAGACCTAAAGATAATGAGAAATAGGAGAAAGGTAACAGTTCACGACTTTAATAGGTAGTTTCCGCTCCAATTGGGGCGCTCAAGCCTATGCAGCCCTGGTGACTGTTTTGAATACTGCCAAACGCAACGGACAGAGCCCTTTCCAAAAAATAGTCAAGTTGATGGGCAAGCCTGTCTTGCCTTTCCTATATCAACCAGCTTTTGTGTGAACAGTTACGGTTATTCTACTCGGCTTAAGAGTCGAAGTCCGCAGAGGGAAGCGACAAGCCTCGGAATGTCGGGGATACAAGTCCACCCAAACCGACCAGGATGCAAGCGATTGCTGAAAGGGCAATCACACTGGTTGAAGGTACAAATGCCAGTAATATGCCGCCAATGGCCAAACCCAGTGGCGATCCACCTGTGAGTAAGGTGGAACGTGCCCCAAAGACCCTGCCCAATTGTGCCTTGGGGATGTTGCGTTGCAGCAAAGTCGTCTCCATCGGTGTATAGGGTCCCCACATCAAGCCACCCAATAAAAGCATCGCACAGGCGAACCAAAGGTTGTTGGTAAACACCATGGGCAAAAGACTGGCGCCCCAGAGGAGTGCGATCAGCGGTAAAGCAACACCTAAGCGCAGATGTTGGCTGAGCATTGTACTGCTTAGCGTTCCGATCAGCGCGCCGACTGCCAAAGCGGACCAGAGCAGCCCGTAGCCGCGCGCGTCCGTTTGAAGGATAGCATCACTATAGAGTGGTAAAGCCGCCTCTAGGGGACCATAGGAGAAAAAGAATACCAGGCTTAGCAGGGTGGTGTATCTTACGACCTTCATTTGCCAAAGTTGACGTAACCCCAGACGTTCTGAGAGAGGAGCTTGCACCGGAGGCTTATTGCGTTTAAGGATAGGAAGCGTGATGGCAACAAGCGCCATTACGGCAAAGGTCCCCGCGTCGATGAGCAGCACCGAGGGACCTCCGAAGGACGCCACGAGAAGCCCGGCAATCATTGGCCCGAGTACCAGCGAAAGATTAATGCTGAATGACCAGAGCATATTTGCGGCATCCAAATCCTTATCCTCTACAAGCTCGGGCAGGATGCTGCGCGTTCCAACCTCCGTGGCAGGTACCAACATGCCTGCCAAGAAAGTCAGCAGAAAAAGCAGCCATAGCTCAAGCAGTCCAAACCAATACAGGATGGGAATCAGGCTGACGATGAGGGTGCGAAGGCCATTATCAATCGTGATAATGGCTCGGGGTTGGAAGCGATCTATCAAGGAGCCAATGACCATGCTCGTGAGAATGGCGGGAAGTTGCAAGGTAAGGAGGATACCGGCTGTTGCCGTACCTGATTCGGTGACTTGGAGGACGAACCAGGGCAGTGCAATCAGAGTCAAGGCATCGCCAAATAGCGATATCAACCTGCCAATCCAAAGGCGTCCGAATGACGGATAACGGTAGAGCACGCTAAATGCTTGCCAGAACTGATTCTTCATGGACTTGTACTATTCTCCTGCAGCTTCTTTCGCTAATCAACGAGATGCTCAATCTCATCAAGCCGCCGCTGAAGATACGCGCGCTCGGCACGGTTGCCACATAGATCGAGTGCTCGCCTGTAAGCGTCGGCAGCCGCCTCACGCTGATTGGTTCGACGCAGCAAATCGGCGCGCGCCGCGTGATACGGATAAAAACCCTCCGCCTGGCTTTCGAGTTGCAACAGCATCTGCAAACCTTCCGACACGCCCCGCGCCATTGCGACTGCTACTGCACGATTCACTTCGACTACCACGGATGGAGTCATTGTGGCCAGCCTGCCATAAAGCGCTGTGATCTGACGCCAATCAGTGGCCTCGGGTGTCGCTGCTTCGGCATGCAGCGCGCTGATGGCTGCCTGCACTTGATAAGGTCCGGGATCATAAAGCGCCAGCGCCTCGTCCAGAACCGTAATCCCCTCGTGAATTTTTGCCTGATCCCATCGGGTACGATCCTGCTCCTCGAGCAGAATCAACTCACCTGTCGGGGTGAGGCGTGCTTCTCTTCGTGAATCGTGTAACAACATCAGCGCCAACAGACCGCGCGCTTCAGCATTCTGAGGCATCAGTGCCACCAATATACGGCATAGACGGATGGCTTCGCCACATAGTTCGCCTCGGATGGGTGTATCGCCACTCGTGGCGACGTAGCCCTCGTTGAAAATCAGGTAAATCACTGCAAGTAAGGCATTCAGACGTTCAGGCAGC
>DASTOH010000130.1:0-90762 GCA_035720235.1 Anaerolineales bacterium
CTGGCACGCGCCAGTATCGTGGCCATGCGAACCAGATGCGCACCACTTTTGGGGTTGGCAATCGGCACCAGAATCCGATCTTTGTTTTTTTCCACGGAGCTAATGTGCGTTATGTAAATTTGATTGACCGCCGGCGACAGATAATAAGCGACAGTCAGCACCCCTAACAACCCTGCCCCAAACCCAAGCGCACGCAGGTCAGTAAAAGAAATAATCAGCAGGCAAGTTCCTATGGCTAAATAGACCGTGATGGGATAAAAGGGAACCTTAAACGGTCTATGCAAGTTTGGGTAGCGCTTTCGTAAGCGGATTAATGTCAGATTTGACCAAAAAAGAACAAAAAGATAACCTGAGCTGGAAATATAACTTAGAAACTCGACCAGTCCTACCGATGCTACTGCAATGATTATTAGGCCAATGACCAGCGCGGCTGCGTAAGGAGTTCGGAAGCGCCCTAATCTGGACAGGAAACGTGGCCACATGCCATCGCGGCTGAGGGTAAATGCTTCGCGTGTGGCGCTTAACATAGCTGTATTCAGGGATGTTATTGTGGCAATGATGCCTGTAACGCCCAGGGTGGCTGGACCCCATTGGGGTAAAAACCGGACCACTGCATCCGTCAGTGCCGTTTCTGACCCAGCCAGTTCCTGCCAGGACACCGTTCCCAGGGTGACCAAAATGATCATAGGATAGATAATCAAGAGCAATGTCAGGCTGACGAGGATACCCAGCGGAATCGCTCTATCTGGGTCTTTAATTTCCTCAGCATCATCTGCAATCACTTCAAATCCGATGTAAGCCACATATGCCAGAGCAATAGTGGATAGTAATCTATAAAAGTTTTCCCAACCACCGTCATAGATGAAGAATTTTCCTCCAGATAAAAAGGTGCTCCACTGGAAGCCGCCAGGCAGACTCAGCCCGAGTACGATGTAAGCCAACAAGACGAACAACAAGGTTCCACCCAACAGAATCTGGATATTTCCAATATTTCCCACCCCCAGAATATTCAGAACAACGAACACCAGAATGATGCCGATAGCTATTGGAACAATGGGCAGAGATGGGAAAAAGATTTGCAGGGAATAAGCGAACCCGATCGCCGAGAGTGCGGCGTAAAAGGTGCTGGAGAGGCAATCCAACGAGCCAACCAGATAGGAGAGCAGGTTACGCCCCCAGGCTTCGCGCACATAAGTCATTGCCCCGCCGGTTTCGGGGAAGGACGAGGCAAGTTCACCATAATTCAAGGCGATGCTGTAGCTTAATACCCCGCCCAAGATGATCGCCAGCACAAAAGCCGGGCCAATCATGCCGGCCGCGTGACCGGTGAGAACAAATATTTGTGCGCCAATGGCTCCCGCCGTCCCAAGCATGACCACTTGCACCAAATTTAATTGCCGCTTTAGTTTGCGTTTGTTCATCGAGACTCCAACTGCCCAAAAAGTTGCATACGCATCTGTGTGAACATAAGCTTATCTACCAAATCTGGTGCATACGAGCCTGGCTGCCGACCACCATATACCGTTGTCAGTTGTAATTAATATCCCAGCGCAATATTAGGATGGCTTTGAGCCGTCGAGGTGGTCATAGGACGATGATACCACCCAGAAAAATTATACTACCCAAGCTCCTTGTCCAAAACTCTCTCACAGGTTCGTGAACGAAACAATGTCCGTCCAAGCAGAGGAACGGTTAACCTCGTTGTCGTTGTAGCAGTGTGGAAAAGCGGTGATATTGGACGGGCGCTGTTTTTCCATGCCTTGGAAGGATAGGGCAATTTGATCGGCAGGCTCGTTGGGTTGTAGACATTAGCGAACATAAGTGGACGTTTATCTCGATTTTGACCTAATCGTCCATAACTACTTGACGCCTCATTAGTGGCACAATACAATTGCCCCTACAAAATATCTAACTTGGTATTTTGCATCGTGCACATCGAAAGCCTCCCATAATACAATTTACGCTCCGCCGGTTCATTACCCGTCGGGACCGCCTAGATAAGACAACTCTGTGCATTTTCACAGAGTTGTTTCGTTTTAATGTGCCTGGACCTTTAATTACCCAAATAGAGCTGAGCGATGCCGATCGGGTCACAATCTTTTAATGGAGGAGTTCCCCAGCTTGAGCATATTTACTAACTCCATCATCGGCAAATCGCCGGGCGGCTCGAACCACTTCCTGCCCAACCTCGCAACACTCTGACTACAAACTCCATTCATCGTTCAGAACTCCATCGCCGGAATGCGTTGAAAAAATCGACTGGTTAGTTCGGCTTGAACAAGGCGGTCAATCGTCCCCAGCCCTGTTTGATCTGCAAAGATTTCAGCCGCCATGTGCCGACAATGCCATAGGGCAGGAAGAGAACAATGGTCACATAGATGAGGCCGTTTATAAAGCCTGCGCTTTCACCCAGGTAGCGCCGCAGTCCAAAATCCAGCAGGCGGAAGACAGCCGCGCCGACCAGCGCGCCGTTCAACGTGCCCACGCCGCCAATCAGGATTACGAGTAGTGCTGTGACCGTATATCCAAGTCCGGCAATGGTTGGGCTGACGATCGGCTGGTAGATCGTGTGCAGTACGCCTGCCAGCGCCGCGGTGAATGATGAAAGGATCAACGCGGCAAGTTTGAAAGTGAACGTGTTGTAGCCGAGCATTTTGGC
The DNA here is from genome assembly GCA_035720235.1 of Anaerolineales bacterium. GTDB lineage: Bacteria > Chloroflexota > Anaerolineae > Anaerolineales > Villigracilaceae > Defluviilinea. The sequence continues at coordinate 2,660 of DASTOH010000130.1, forward strand.
GCGCCCTTCATTTTCCCGAATGGCAGTGCAGACACGTCCCGTAGGCGAATCGACAAATCGTTTGTAGAGCAGGTATATCAGGACCAGGATCGCCAGTGTTACATAATACAACCTCAATCGCTCTGTGGCCGGGCTGAGGAAGACCGGGACCGGGACACCCTGCAAACCCACGTCCGAGCCGGTGTATTCGCCCAATTCGCGCGACATAATGAGAATATGAAAAACGGAAGACATTCCCAATGTGACGAGCGCAAAAGTAATACCCTTTACACGCGGCAAGACGATTCCAAACAACAGCGCCTGCAGGACGGAAGCAAGGATCACCCATGCGAATGTTTGCCACAGCGACAAGCCGAAACTCTTGAGCAAAACACCCGTCAGATACGCGCCTACGGCATAGAACATGCTATGCCCGAAGGATAACAGGCCTGTGAAACCGAAGATGAGGTCATAACTCAGCGCATATAAGGCCAGGATGAAAACTTCAATCACCAATCCCTGGACGAACTTGGACGTCCCTGCGCCGTTGCTCCAAACAGCTGCTAGTGATTCACCCTCCAGCAGGCCCACTACGAACGGGAACAGTAAGAGAATGGTCAAAGTAATAACAGTGCTCTGGTGTTTTCTCAGGTTGAGCATCTTGTTTTCCGCCACGAGTTACTCCTTCTTCCCCAGCAGCCCGTTCGGCAGGATCAGCAAAATAATGACCATCAACAAAACCGTGGAGGCAGGGACAATGGGAGGCGTGGGCTTGAAGAGGATCTCGGTGAATGGAATGGAGATACCGATCTGCCCGTACTTGATGATGAATTGCTGAAGCAAACCAACCAGCAACGAGCCCAGCGCCGCGCCAGGATAACTTGTCAACCCACCGATCGCCAGGGCAATGAGAGCATTGAGCAGAAAACTTTCCCCCATCGTGTTGGAAAGTCCGATGGAGGGCGCGGCCAGCACGCCGCCTAACGCCGCCAGACCCACTCCCAGCGCAAAGACCTGTGTGAACACGCGCCGGACATTGATGCCCAGCGCCTCCACCATCTCCCTATCCTGTACGCCAGCGCGGATGATCATCCCTAGCCGCGAACGCTTCAGCAAAATCCAGACCGAGATCAGAACTACCAGCCCGACGATTGGGATGAAGATCTCGTTATAGACCCGCACGCGTCCATCCAGGATAAATATTGTGGAGCAATTGTGTGCGAGCCAGTCGCTGAACGAGGCCGCGGGGCAGCCTTCTCCGGTCCCGTTGAACAACGCAGGCTTGGGCATGGTGAACTCTGGCCGCCCCCACACCGCACGGACAATTTCAATGCCAATGGCGCTCAATCCCAGCGTCAACATCAATTGATAGATCGGGCGGATGTATAACGGGCGGATGAGCGTGGTCTCCATGAGCGCGCCCAGTGCAACACCACTTAATACTGCAATGACAACTGCCACCAAAAACAACCAATTGGCGTCCAGGCCAAAAAGCATGGCTGTTAATGGTTCATTGAGCGCCAGCGCGCCCAGCCCAACGATCAATAGAGTCGCGAAGCCAGCATAGCTGCGCCACGATAAGCGTTGCACGGGCTGCGAGCCGCTTCCAAAGAGGGACAGGCTGAACGCGCCGAGCGAACTGGCCAACAGAAGTCCAACCACCGCAACCACAGGATGAAGCCTATCGAAAGCCGCATGTGCAGGCGCGAGGCTCTGTCCTTGAGAGGCAAGCAGGGCCAGTGACACAGGACTCTCGGCATAATTGTCCACACTCCATGCCGCAATGGGATAACGCGTCAGCACGCTGAACAGGATGAGGATGGAGACGAGCAATCCGGCCCAGGGGAGGAAACGGTTCATTCGAAGCCCGAGCAGGATTCGGGTGGCCCCCAGCGGGGATGATAAAAGCAGCGTCCACACATCCCGGAGCATGAATCCGCTCAGGATCAGAGCGAGCGGCGTCAGCAAATCGACAAAGGTATCGGGTCGTACGAAAACAGTCCAGCCGATATAGGCGCCGATCATGAAGAGTGTGCCGTGTGCAAGGTTGAGGACATCCAACAGACCGAAGATGAGGGAAAACCCCGAAGCGACGAGGAAGGTCAGCGAACCGACCGAGAGACCGCGCAGAAGCGTGATGACAAAATCTGAGGTCCCCATGCCGTTGCGCGCCACGGTGAGCAGACCCGCAAGTATGGCGAACGTGAGGATGAGCAGAAAATTCTTGCGGATGAAGATGTTCATGAATACTTCCGTAGGGCGGGATGGTCGCGAAGTGTCGCATGGCGCCATGGCGGCACACCCTGTAAAGGGCATCCCGCGTTACGCTGCGCCTAGATAGCGATGGATGGTGGCTTTATCATTGACGAGGTCCTGCATCTTGCCAGATTGAACCGATCGGCCCTCTTCGATGATGACATAATATTCCGCAAGCTGGCTGGCGACCAGAAAATTCTGCTCCACGAGAATGATCGTAGACTCTGCAGAAAGTTGTCGAATGGCATCCATCAGATGCTCGATAACAACAGGGGCCAGACCTTCACTGGGTTCATCAATGAGGAGCAGACGGTTATCGGCGACGAGCGCGCGCGCAATCGCGAGCATTTGTTGTTGACCGCCGGAAAGATTTGTGCCCGAAAGCGTAATCAGCCGTTTCAGGTCGGGAAAGAGTTCGAAGATAAATGCCTGCTTGCGGGCATAATCACCCTTTTTTCGTTCGGCGATTTTGAGGTTTTCTTCCACAGTCAGGTCGCGAAATATGGCGCGATGCTCAGGCACGAAGCCAATGCCAAGCGCAGCGATGTCGAACGACTTCATGCCATGAATGTCACGTCCGTTGAATGTCAGTTTGCCTTGGCGCGGCGGCGTCAGCCCGAGAATGGATTTGAGCGTAGTGGTTTTACCTGCGCCGTTACGCCCAAGCAAGGCCGTGATACTTCCCTTTGGCACGCGCACATCCACACCCTGCAAGATGTGGTATTGACCGATGAAAGTGTGAATGCCTTGAACGTCGAGAAGATAATCCATGAAGACTCAAAAACGACCTATCCCCTCATCCCCCTTCCCTGAGAGGGAAGCGGGTGCCCCGAAGGGGCGGGGGTTAGGTCAAACATTCAACTCATACAATCCACCAAGGTAGGCCGTCTGCACTTCCTTGTTGGCGGCGATTTTGGACGGTGTGCCCTCGGCCAGCACTCTGCCCAAGTGCATGACCGTGATGGCATCTGACACACTCATTACCACGTTCATGTTATGTTCGACCAGCATGACCGTCTTGTCCTCTGCGCTTTGAATATCCTGAATCAGCGCGATCAACTCCGGGACCTGTTCCGAAGCCATTCCCGCGGTCGGCTCATCGAGCAGTAATACTTGCGGGTCAGGAGCAAGGATCATTCCCAGTTCGAGTTTGCGCTGATCCCCGTGGGGCAGCGTCCGGGCAGGAGTAAGAGCACGATCCTTCAAGCCCACCTTTTCAATGACTTCCCAGGCTCGGGTTTCGTATGCTTTGAATGCAGAAGCCGCCTGCCAGAATTTGAAGTTGTCGCGTCCCAGCGCCTGAGACGCCAGGCGGATATTTTCAAAGACCGTGAGATTAGGGAAGATGTTCGTGATCTGGAAGGAGCGTCCGATCCCAAAATGGATGGTGCGATGAACCGGCTGATGTGTGATGTCGCGCCCTTTGAAGATCACGTGTCCGCTGGTCGGCTCGAGGTTGCCACTCAACAGATTGAAGAAGGTGGTCTTGCCCGCGCCGTTCGGTCCAATAATGGCATGCAGTGAGTTCTTTCGAACCTTCATGCTGACATTATCCACGGCAACGAGCGCGCCAAACTCTTTGCGGATATTCTGTGTCTCGATGATGACGTCGGAATCCATTATGAATATTCTAATCCCTAAGGGTCTTATGGAGTACAAAGACCCTTAGGGATTTATTTCTGGAGCAGACTCAAATTTACTGTCCGCTCAAACTGCCAAAAGGCAGGCTGCCACAGCGGTCTTTCAAGGCTTCGGGCAACAGACAGGGCGGAGTCGGGCGGGTTGTTTTTACAGCCTCAAAGAACTTCTGATCAGAATCGTCCACATTGAGCAGTTTGACGATGTACATATCCTGAATGGCCACATGATCCTCCGCACGGATTTCGATCGTGCCCTTCGGACCTTCGAACGACATGCCCTCAAAGGCTTTGAGGAGCGCGTCGGCGCTGGCATCACCACCTGTGGCTTTGAGTCCTTCCACGAGCATGATAGCCGCATTGAAGCCATCCGCATCGAACAGATCAGGGTTGACAGCGTAGCGGGCCTTGGTCTCTGCCACCATCCAATCATTGATCTCATTTTGAGGCAGGGTGTAGTGATAGAGAATTCCGCTGGTGGTGCCAATCGCGTTGGCGAAGAAGGCGGGCAGGGCCACGTTGTCCACGAACGAGGCGCCAAGCGCCATCTTTTCGGTAACGCCAGTATCCACAGCCGCCTGCATCATCGGGATGAAGCCGCCGCCAGCCCAGGTCACGATCCAGGCTTCCGCGCCAGAGTCGGCGATCTGCTCCATGTAGGGCGTGAATTCTGTGGTATCAGCCGGGGCAAAGATATCATCCGTCACAAACGTGCCGCCATTCAGGGTGCACGCATCTCGGAACGACGCCGCGCCGCCATGTCCGAAGCTGTAATCCGGAGCGATCTGGACGAACGTCTTGTACACAGTCGGCAAATATTCGCACAGGTTGATGGCATCCTGGTAATTGTTGCGGCTGGTGCGGAAGGTATATTCATTGAAGTTTACACCGGTGATGTCATTTGCCGCCGCGGGGGCAACGATCAACGGGATCTTGCTCTCAGCCGCAACGCCCTGTAACGAGGCAGTAGCGCCTGAAGAGACGGTACCAATGAGAACGTTAACCTTTTGCACATCTACCAGTTCGCGCGCTACGGCCGCGGTCGTATCGGGCGTACTCTTATCGTCACGTACAAAGACCTGGATTTCGCAATTGTCGATCTTGAACGTGTTTTCCTGGGTCTGAGTGAAATCGAATTTTTCACCAGCTGAACCTGGCGCGCCGGTGGCATATTCCATGCCGAGCATGAACGAGCGCAGGATGTGCGCGCCATAAATCGCCAGCGCGCCTGACGCGTCTGTAATCAACCCGACTTTGATTGGCTCGGCGCAGGTCAGTCCCGCCGCTGCCTCAGTCGGCGCTTCGGTTGCTGCTTCGGTTGGCACATCAGTTGGTGGAACAGCGGTAGGTTCAGGAGCCTCAGTCGGCGCGGTGGTTGGCGTTGCTGCAGCGCCGCCGCAAGCCGCCAGCAACAGCGACAGTGTCAGAACTACGAAGGTGATCGAACGTATCATTTTCATGGGGTTACTCCTCCTAGAGTAAGCGAAATTTTTATGAGTAGAAACAGACCATCAGACGTTACTTGGCTGATGCACCTCCTATTTGGCAAATTGGATGACGACCTGGGCAGCTTCTTCCGGGACTTCCAATGGGAAGAAATGCCCCGCATCGGGAAGAATGCGGATCTGACTACCCGGAACCTGCTTCGCCAGTAGATCGGCATTCGCAGGCGGGACAACTTTATCGTGCGCACCGAAGAGAATCAGTGTTGGCACGGAAATGTTCGGCAATTTGTTTTCGAACGCGGCGGCTTCAGCCAGGAGCGCAACCCCGATCCCCATCTGCGCCTGATACCCTGCCAGATCCAGTGGATTCGCCACGCGCCATTCCAGCCACTTCTGGATGAGTTCAGGCTGTCGCTCTGCAAATCCCGGCGCGGTGCTGATCACGATTCCATTCCTCAGGCGCGTCAACGGATCACTCTTCACATCCGAGAGCACCGCCATGGCCTCAGCCGTGACCGGCACGTGACGCGGACCTCCAAAGTTAGTGGATGCTAGAATCAACTTATGGACCCTATGCGGATATTCCAAGGCCATGGCTTGGGCGATGAACCCTCCCATCGAATGTCCCAGCACGACGGCCTGATCAATGCCGAGTGCATCGAGCAGACCAACCACATCCTTTGCAAGCATGGAGGCGGTATAGGGACCCGCTGGCTTATCAGTCTGCCCAACGCCGCGATTATCCAGTGTGACGACTTGAAAGTGTTGTTCCAGATATGGCACCATCAGATGCCACTGCCACAGCGGATATCCCAGCCCGGAGATCAGCACCAGCGACGTGCCTTTACCATGAACTTCATAATACAACTCGATGTCATTGACTTTTTCCTTCGGCATGTTCATGCTCCTTGCAAATACTTCTCTTTCAACTTTACCTTCTCCACCTTTCCATAGGCTGAGTAGGGCAATCCATCGGCAAAGACGATCTCTTTGGGGACTTTGAAGCGTGCCAATCGCTGGCGGCAAAACTCCGTGAGTTCTTCCTCCGTCGTTGACCTTCCATCTTCAAGGATGACGATCAACAGGCCGACTTCCCCCCAGGTCTTGTCTGGCTTGCCAATCAGCGCCGCATCCTTTACTGCCGGGTGTTGACGAAAGATAGCCTCCACCTCCGCTGCGTAGATATTCTCACCACCGCTTTTGATCATGTCCTTGTACCGTCCATCAATGTAATAGAAGCCATCTTCATCTCTATGCGCCATGTCACCGGTATGGAACCAGCCGTCCACGATGGCTTTTGTCGTGGCTTCGGGGTTGCGCCAGTACCCGGAGGTAACGTGTGGGCCGCGAATCAATAATTCGCCCGCTGCACCAGTCTGAACGTCCGCGCCTGTTTCGGGGTCAACGATCCGCATCTCGCTATGGAAGATCGGCTTTCCTACCGATCCCGTTTTGGGCATCGAATCCTCATCCGTCATGCTGAAACAGTTCGCACCCACTTCGGTCAGTCCGTAGCCCTGGCGGAAGATAATGCCCTTTTTGTCGCGCCAGGTATTCATGAGTGAAGGCGGGCACGGCGCGCCTCCACTGATGAAGAAATGCACACAGCTGAAATCCGCCTCCTCGAAATAATCCGAGTCCATCCACATCTGGAAGAGCGTTGGCACGCCGAGAATGACGGTGCACCTCTCTTCCATGATCCAGCGCAGCGACGCGGCGGGCTCAAAGTCACGCGCCAGAATGATTCGCCCGCCGACATACAAAATGGGCGTAAGGAACGCGAACAAACCACCCGCATGGAACAGTGGTGTATAGACCGGAGAGATGTCCTTTTCGGTCAATCCCCAACTGATGACGGTGTTGATGGCGTTGAAAAGTATCTGGCGATGCGGGATGATCGCGCCTTTTGGGTTGCCAGTGGTGCCCGACGTATACAGGATGCAGTAAGGCGTTTCGAGATCCATTTCCGGCCGCGCCGGTTCCTGATCAGGGGCCTGCCTCACGCCATTTTCATACTCTACTGCCCCGGGCATGCCCGCTCCGCGAAGGTTGACGTAATGCTCCACCTGGATATCTGCACGCATTTCTTCAATCACAGGCAAAAACTCAGGCTCAGCGATAAGCACCTTTGGCTCAAGGTCATTGATCATGAAAGTCAACTCGCGTGAAGTCAATCGCCAGTTGAAGGGAGCGAATATTGCACCGATCTTCGGCAAGCCATAGAACAGGTCAATGTAGACAATACTGTTCCTGGCCAGAATCGAAACGCGGTCGCCCGGCTGGACTCCCAATTCGCCGTACAGGAAATTTGCCAGGCGGTTGGCGCGTTCATTCAATCTGGCATAGGTGTAGCGCTGCCCGGTCTCCAATTCGACCAGTGCAATGCGTTCGGGGGTCAGGTGAGCTCGTTTTCTTAATAGGTCAGCCGCGTGCACTAGGCACCTCAAAAAGTTGTTTCATTCTAGTATTCACGGGTTACTGGACAGTTACACTCTCTCAAGGTTGCTTTGCCAGGAAACCCAGCACGATGGAGTTGAATTCCTGGGGCCGTTCCCAACAGGAGGCATGTCCCGCTCCCATCAATACGTGGTACTCGGCGTGAGGGATATTCCTTTTGAGGACTTCGGCATACCGGATTCCTTTGAGCAGATCCAACTCGCCGACCATGATGCAGGTGGGGACCTTGATCTCGCCTAATCGTTTTGTGAAATCCACCTCGAAGAAGGCTTCGCACAAGCGAATGATGGCTGCGAAATCCAACGCCGCATAGCGCTTTTTGGCGTCTTCCAGCAATGTCGAATTATTCGCAATAAACTCGGGAGAGAAGTTCCATGACACGGTGGCGTTGAAGAAAGCCAGTGCATCGCCCACCCGTAGGGCATCCACCCAACTCTGGACGACCAGTCTTACTTCCGGTCCGACCTCGCTGACTGTATCAATCAAAATCAGACTGCGAACTTTCGCGGGATATTTGAGTGCAAAGGCTTGTGCCACTTCTCCACCGTATGAAATCCCCGCGATATGAGCTTTTTCGATACCCAAAGCGTCCAACAGGCCGAATAAGTCATCGGCGTGGCCCTCCATCGAGTATGGGATTTCCGGATGATCGGACTGCCCCTGGCCGCGGCAGTCATATTGCAGCAAACGATACTCTTTGGACAGCACCCTGGTCTGAAAAAACCAGCTTGTGGCTGCATTCATGATGATGCCATTGTTGAGCACCAATACCGGGGCCATCTCTGGCCCGTGAAGTTCGTAATAGAGGTTTACGCCGTTGACATTTAGCGTAGGCATGTCTCCTCCGCATAGATACCATCCGCAAGGTTTGTTTTGTAGGATTTGAGCGTCGGACAACGCCCTTCGGGACGGTTTCCTCAAACCGCGCGAAAAGCCAGGAGGGTTCTCTTCTTTTCGCCTTCACTCCGTACGACGAACTCGGCCTGCAGGGGTGTACCAATCTTTACTTCCTGCGGTTTGCTGGCATCCAGACCCAGAATTTGAGCGCTGATTTTGACGCCTTCATCCAATTCCACAATACCCGCCAGGTAGGGATGCTCGCGTCCATAACCCGCTTCGATCATTGCAGTCGGCGCAATGAAAATGGAAGTAAATGCCAACAGCTTTGCATTACCGGCAAACTCGACCCATGTCAATTGATCATCGTGACAGTGCGGGCAGATGGCCCGTGGAGGGAGGTAGTCCCTGTTGCAGGCAATACAATGCGAGCCCATCAGTTTTCTTTCATTGAGGTATTTCTCAAAAGAGGCAGGTGTGAAAAGTCGCTCAGCGGTCGTCGCCATCTCAGTTTCTCCTCTCGTAGATGTGCACCACACAGGTACCACCCGTCCCGCCAACGTTATGCGTCAATCCCAACGGAAGATCGCGCGCAACCTGCCGCCCCCCAGCCTCTCCGCGCATTTGCTTGAAGATTTCCACCGCCTGCCCCACGCCCGACGCGCCCACCGGGTGTCCCTTGGATTTCAAGCCACCGGAGGTATTGACCGGTTTGGCGCCATCGCGCGCAGTGACGCGATCCTCCACCATCCGAAAGCCCGTGCCCGGTTCAAAGAAACCGATATCTTCCGTTGCCACCACTTCTGCGATGGTGAAGCAATCGTGAACTTCGGCGACTCGAATGTCCGCCGGTGTGACTCCAGCCATGGCATAAGCCTCCTGTGAGGCGCGGCGGGCGGCGCCCAGGGTTGTCAGATCGTCACGATCATGCAGGGCCACATCCGAAGCTTGTCCTGACCCAATAATGTAAAGCGGATGGTCAGTAAATTGTTTTGCGATTTCCTCCGCCACCAGCAGGACAGCCGTGGCCCCATCCGTGATCGTAGAGCAGTCAAATAGCCTCAGGGGCCAGGCAACCATTGGGTTGGCGCTGTCATCGTGCAGGAAATCCATCTCATCCTGCCAGGTGGGAATGGGCTTGCCCTTTTTCTGTGCGGCGGCTTTGCGCCCTTGCATCCAGGCCGGGATGGTCATGCCAAATTGAGCATTGGGATTCAGCGCGCCGTTTTCATGGTTCTTGATGGCAACATTCATGAGGTGTTCAGGAGTCATGCCGTATTTGTGCATATAGGCAGATGCGATGGCAGCATAAAATCCGGGAAATGTGAAGCCCGCTGGAATCTCATAGATCGTGTCAGCCGCCGCAGCTAATGTATCGGTCACCTCGGCGGTGGGCAGATTGGTCATCTTTTCGATGCCGCCAACGAGTGCAATATCGTACAGCCCGGAAGCAATGGCTAGAATGCCCTGCCGCATGGCGACGCCGCTGCTGGCACAGGCATCCTCGATGCGCGCAGCCGGGCGGGAGGCCAGACCGACGACATCCGCCATGATCGGGGCCGTGTGACTCTGTGATTCAAACAGGTCACTGGAGAAGTTGCCGATATAGATCGTTTCTATGTCAGCCGGATCGAAACCTTTATCCACCGATTGGCGCATGGATTGGAACGCTTCCACGAAGAGGTCCCGGCTGCTCTTCTCGGGAAATGCGCCAAATTTGCTCATCCCCGCGCCGACAAGGGCAACGCCGCGTGCGAGGAATCTGGATTTAGGCATGAAGCCTCCTTCATAGTGGAAGGTGGATGGTAGAGAGTGGATCGTGAATGGCGAATCATCAGACGTGGATTTTCGCCCGCGTCGCGCCATTCACTTCACACGACTCACTTCCCACTTTTCTTTATTTCAAAACTTTCGTAAACTCAGCCATGAACTCTTCAGGCTTTTCGATGTATGGGGAGTGGGCGGTATCTGCCATCACGACTTCCTCATACGAGCCGCCATTCGCCTTGTACTGGTCCAGTACACTGCGTGTCTGCCCGACCATCGGCTGAGGCGGATATACCTCCTCACCGGGCCAGCCAGGGACAAATCCGAGTTTGCCAAGCGTGCCAAAGTCAAAGAGTGAGTTGTCCGAGACGATCTGGTCCGAGTCGCCGCGCACCCACAGGATATGCGGCTTGGGATCTGCGTCAATGAACCTCTGCACACTGTCACCGACGTACTTGGGCGAGATTGCATTGATGGGACCGAAATTACCGGGCGCTACATTCGGCCAATTCCCTGAGGAGACGAAATCGCCGGGGTATTTATCCGATCCGACCTTTTCGCTCATTAATGAAGTGAGCAAATCCTCCTCACGCGCCGGTTTAAAAGGCGGCTTCCAATAGAAGCTGTTCATCACCACGCGCGGGGAGGCCTGCGGGTTATCCATCGAGCGGTCGCCAGCTGCCATTAGCTTAGGGAACTCAGGGTTGACAACGCCACCCCCTGATCCTGCGAAATCATCGTAGTTCGGCGTACCATCAAGTCCCTTGCTTCCACCGAATCCGTAGGGAGAGCCGGGATTCACCATCGTTCCACTCAGAACGCGATCCGGCGCGGCAGCAATCAGGTTGAATACCAGCGTCCCACCCATCGAGTGACCAATGACGTGGGCCTTTTCGATGTTGAGCGCGTCCATCAGCGCCAGCAGATCATCCACAAAATCACCTGCGCCGCGGGTGGCATCGATCAATTTGTCTTCGGTATCGCCATAGCCACGCAGATCAGGCGCAACGCCACGGAATCCGACGGGAAGTTTGAGCATAATCTCCTCCCAGTAAGTGGCGGATGAGGCGTTGCCGTGAATGAACAGCACAGGCGTGCCAGCTTCGGGTCCGCTGAAGAGCACGTGCATATTGATGCGCGGGGTGGCGACCATCTTTGATTCGATTCCGGGTAATGTGGGAATGGTGGACATTTTGATCTCCTTTTAGTAATAGATGTAGTTAACTGAATTGCTCTCTGAGTTCACGTTTTAGAATCTTGCCCATGGATGACAGGGGTAACGCATTCATGAAGCTGACACTCTTGGGCACTTTGTAACGCGCCAGGTTCTCCTGCATGAGTTTCATCAATTCCTCTTCGCTGACAGATTGTCCCGGTTTCAACACGACACAAGCCTTCCCTACTTCACCCCACTTTTCATCCGGGATGCCGACCACCGCGCACATATGCACAGCGGGATGTTTGTAGAGCACATTCTCGATCTCAACCGGATACACGTTCTCGCCACCCGAAATGAACATATCCTTCTTGCGGTCACGGACGTAGAAATACCACTCGTCATCATATTCAACGATATCACCTGTATGGAACCAGCCGTCATCATCGAGCACCGCAGCGGAGGCTTCGGGATTATTCCAGTAACCTGAGCAGCCCGACGGTCCCTTCAAAACGAGCTCGCCTGGTTGGTTAGGTCCCAGCGGCTGATCCTTTTCATCGAGCACGCGTACGTCAATGAAGAAGTTGGGACGTCCGATACTGCCCGCCTTGCGGATGGCATCTTCGGGCGGAAGCGCAAACAAGCCGGGACCGTACTCGGTCATGCCAAAGCCCTGCTTGAAGCGAATGCCTTTCTCACGCGTGTACTGCTCGACCAACGGCACCGGCAACGGCGCGCCGCCACTGGTACAAAAACGCAGACTGCTCATATCGGCAGTTTTGAAGTTCGGAGCCTGAGTCAACATCTGATACATGGTTGGCACCGCTGCAAAGACGGTCACTTTCTCGCGCTCGATCAACTCGAGCACTTGAACAGGGTCGAATTGTTTGGTGAGGATGGTGGTATTACCGAACACCACCTGTGATGAGACATACGCAAACAATCCGCCGGCATGGAAGAGCGGAAAAACACACAGATAGATATCATCATGATTGAGATCGTGAATGACCGTGTTCAGCACGTTCCAGCATATCTGCCTGTGACTGATCTGCGCCCCTTTGGGAAGTCCCGTGGTGCCCCCCGTGAATAGCAGGCAGGCGATATCTTCAGCTTCGAGCTTCTCATATGTGACTGGAGTATCAGGCGCAGATTGAAATGCACTTTCGTATGCAAGCGAACCCTCCAGTCCTTCACCGTCAACATGGAGGTAATACTTGATTTCATGTTCTGTGCCACGCGTGGCTTTTTCAAGTTCGGCAACAGACTCTTTGAATTTATCCGAATAGAGGATGGCTTTAGGCTGCGTGTCCTTAATGATGGCAATCAGTTCGCGCCAGTGCAAGCGCCAATTCAAGGCGGTATGAATCGCGCCGAGTTTGGAGCAGGCATGAAACAGATCAAGATGTTCGATTCCATCCTGCGCCAGGATCGCTACCCGGTCGCGGTAGCCGACGCTAACAGTATCCTTGAGCCAGTTTGCCAAACGGTTGACGCGCCGATTCCATTCCCTGTAGGTCAAACGCAATTCAGGCGATTTGCCCGCGTCGACGATAGCAAGTGTATCGGGAGAGTAGATCTCGCGCCGTCCTAAGTAATCGCCGATGTACATGGGTACCTCCGGGAGAGGTAGACAGGTAGACAAGTACACAAGTAAACAGGTTGAGGCAATGGAAACTGCCCTGTCTACGTGTTTACCTGTTTACGTGTCTACATTTTTACATCTTCTTCAAACATCAAATTCCACCGACTTGGCCTCAAAAAACTTTCGCAAAATCGGCCAAAACATATCCGACCGTTCCATATAGGTCATGTGACCACATTCGGGCAGCATGATCTGTCGACTGTTGGGCAGGATATCTACCATCTTCGTCTGTTGCCAGGGTGGGATGGCGCGATCCTGTTCGCCCGTCAGGATCAATGTGGGCGTCATTACGTTGCGATAGGCGTCCGGGTCGTTATCAATGTTGGCAAAGAATGGGTTTTGCGCTTCGGTCAGGCGCACCAGGCAATATTTTTGGTCCCTGTATCTGTCATAAAATTTGATTCGGCCTGCCTCCATCGCTTCACCGTAGATCTTGCGCGAGATATTTTCGCCAAATGTCTTTTCGTACAGATATTGGGTGTAGATGTCAAAGACCTCATCCGTCGAATTGCAGAATCGCAGCGAAATATCCTGATACATCTGAAATAAAGTTTCACGCGTCAACAGGATGCCTGAAAGCGTGAGTGTATGCAGCCGGTCCTGATGCAGCCGTCCCAACTCCGCGCCGATGAAACCGCCGTATGAGACGCCGATGGCATGGATTTTGTCTACGCCCGCAGCGTCCATGACGTGGATGAGGTAATCTGCAAATTTGTGGATGAAGTACGGTTCATCCTCCGCCGAGGATTGCCCCTGTCCGAAATAATCATATAAAAGGACATCGTAGTCCGGGTGCAGGAACGGCACGGTCCGGTACCAGGACCTGGTCAGCATTGCCAGGCCGTTCAGGAATACGACGACTTCCTTTTCACCGTTCCCGAAATACTCCCAGTAAATCTTGCGGGTGCCGTCTTCGACATCCACGTAGCCGGTTTTGGAGGGAGTGTATTCTTTGTTAGGGCTCATGACTTTCTATCGCTTGTATATAGGTACACCAATAGACAGGTAAACAAGAGACGTGTGTACGTGTCCGCTTGCGCGTGTTTACCTGTCTACCTACCCCACCGTCCACTTCCACACGGACGATGCCATCGTGATCCCGCCGCCGCTGGCACAGAACAGTATCACTTCACCAGGTTGAGGTCCCTTTCCCTGTTCAATCGAATCATCTAACGCCATCACGACGCATGGAGAACCTGTGTAGCCCCACTTGTCCATGACCCAGTGAGCTTTTTCGACAGGTTGTTTGAGCAAATCCATCATGTATTCGATCGTGCGCAGGTTCAACTGGGTGAAATAGTAGTGGTCGACGTCATCAAAGGTCAGGCCCGCCTTGTCGAGCGCGCCTTGCATTAACTTGGGCCAGTGTTCGGTGTTGAAGGTCTTGGGGAATTTTTTAACGAATTCCACTTTGGGTGCGCCGAACTGCGCCATGTTCTCCGGTGTGCACGGACGATACGCGCCGCCCGTGTAAATTCCCAACGCGTCATGATAAGAGCCAACAGCCAATAGATTGCTTCCTAGGAAGCCTGGCTCTTCGCCAACTGCCAAGATAACTGCGCCCGCGCCATCCGCGAAGAGATTGGCGGTCTTCTTATCCTTGAAATCAAGGAAGCGGCTCATGCCATATCCGCCAGCGACGAGGACATGCTTCATCGTTGGTTCGGTCATCAGGTAGCGGGCGCCCTGGTCCAGCGCGGTCACCCACCCCGCGCACGCGGAGTTGACATCGTAACAGCCAGCCTTGTCCGCGCCGAGTTTGGCTTGGACGACAACCGAAGTGCTTGGGGACAGGTAGTCAGGCGTATCAGTGGAGACGATGATCAGATCCAGGTCACTAGCCGAAAGCCCCGCGCGACCGAGCGCTTTTTTGGCAGCTTGTACGATCAGGTCAGAGGTCGTCTGCTCAGGCGACATCCAGCGGCGTTCGCGAATCCCGACATTTTCAACCAACCATTGATCGGTGGATGCGCCCAGGAGGGCGTCCACTTCGGCGTTGGTTACGACGCGCTCGGGAACGTAACTTCCCGTGGAGAGAATTTGAGGATGCCGCGCCATGTCAGGTTCCGATCACGATGCCGCCATCCACGCGCAGGGTTTCGCCGGTGATGAAGGAGGCTTCGTCCGAGGCCAGGAAGAGATAGGCGTTGGCGATGTCACGCGGATCGCCCATGCGACCGAGCGGTGTGCGCGCCTTCATGCCATCGATAATCTTCTGCGGCATGGAGTTGAGAATTTCGGTGGCGATGAAACCTGGCGCAAGCGCATTGACGCGAATGCCATACTTGCCGAGCTCGCGCGCCCAGACCTTGGTCATGCCGATGACACCCGACTTGGTGGCGACGTAATTGGTCTGCCCAAAGTTGCCATCCAGACCAACGACCGACGATGCGTTGAGGATAACACCACCGCCTTGCTTGATCATCTGCGGAGTGACCGCCTGCGCGCAGTTGAACACGCCTTTGAGGTTGATACTAACGACGAGATCGAAATCCGCTTCAGACATTTGCCCGACGAGCTGGCCTTCTTTGAACTTGACCAGTTGCCCATCGCGCACGATACCGGCATTGTTGATAATCACGTCGATCCGCCCATGTTTGGCGATGACTTCATCCGCCCATGCCTGTACCGCCTGACGGTCAGTCACGTTGACGTTGTAGAACTCCCCGCCGATGGCTTCCGCGACCTTTTCGCCAGCTTCCTCTGCCAAGTCACAGATAATCACTTTGGCACCTTCCTCAGCAAACAGCTCGGCAGTTGCTTTGCCGATCCCCGCCGCGCCGCCAGTGACCAAAACAACCTTATCCTGCATTCTCATATCTGTACTCCTCTATGTAATTTCGACCAAAAACGACGTTAAGCGCCGTCCGACCCTTTTTCGATGTCGAGCGGCACATAACGCCGAATAAATTCAACCGCATCCTCCCACAAATGGAAGTTCAGCTCCTCTTCGCTCTGAATGTGACGGATAGAGCCGCGATAGGGATGCTGCGTCTGGGTACCATCCACCAGATCATCCTGTGCTTCATTCATGACAAACCGTATGACAAACGAGGAGATGAGCGGTGGTTGGGAGTCCATTGCCAACAGGATAGCAAATGGTAGTAACAAGTGAGTTACAGATACTGTAAAAAGCTTTATTCCGCTGATCTACGCCAACCTACGCGAATCGAAAACAGATTCGTGGAGATTCGCGCGGATTAGCGGACTCGTAAAAGGTTTTGCGTAAGTCGTGAAGTTATAGATCTATCCACCACGCACCAACTGCTCGTACAACTTTTGCGTTTCGGGAGCCGGGCTTACATCCAGCTCATTGCGCAGCGTTTGCACACAGCGTTGATACGTCCGCCCTATCTGTCCCCTATCCCCCAGCCCATCATACGCCAGCATCAGGTGACGATAGGCACGTTCCCAGCAGCTATCGTGGCCCAGAATGCGCTGGCAGAGGTCAATCGCTTCGTTGAACCGTTTTTTCCCCACAAGGATCTCCGCCAGTTTATCTGCGCTTTCAAGGAAAAGAGTGGACAGACGTTCGCTCTCCTCCGCGGCCCAGGTCTCATATAAGGTATCAGGTAAATATTCGCCCTTATACAAGTCCATCGCCTGCTGAAGCAAGGCAGGATCCCCCTTCGCCTCTTTCACTGCTTTCGAAAATTCCTCCGCATCCAGCCAGAGGTCCGCGTTTGGACGCAAGCCGTAGGTGCTGCCCTCACGAAAGATGAATGCCGATTCAGACCCCGCATCCCGTTCAGGCTCGAGAACCTGGTACAGCGTGTTCAACGTGATCTTGAAATTTCGTTGCGCAGTCATTGGATCCGCTTCGGGCCAAAGGTATTCACAGATCTGGTCGCGGTCAAGCGGCGAGTGACGGTACGTCAACAGGAGCTGGAACAACTGCTTCGATTTTTCGCGCCGCCATCCATTAGATGGAATCGCCTCAGCTCCGCGCCAGACCTGGAAACCACCCAGGGTGTCGACTCTCAGCTGATAGCCTGGATGCGCCTCAATACCCGCCAATCCAAGGCCCTCGGAAAGTAATTGAGCAGCATAGCTGCCTTCCCATCCTTTTTGCGATGCGTGGATGATTAACGGCACAAAGATGCGCTCATCCAGCGCTCCCAACATGGACGGACGGGTAAACAGGAAACCATAATCGTTCGCCTGACAGGTGGCAAGCACTTCTGGCAGAGTCTGGGAGAGGCGATCAAATTGCTTACGTTTGAAACATCCCAGTGACAGCCACAAGCGGGCCGCACTGCGGCCAAACGGATCGCTGCATTCCTGAAAACCTGCTATCGCCTTGCCAAGCCATTGCTCTGCAGATTCATATCGCTCTGCCAACGTCAGACTCGCGCCCATCGTCAGGCGGATCAGAGACGCGATCCATTCGTCGCCCGCCTGCGCAGCGATCTCAATCGATTCCTGCGCGTGGGTCAAGGCCCTGGTCAGGTCGCCTGCGTATCCATACGAACGGCACAATCCCCAGCCCGATTCGACTCGCAAACGCGGCACAGCCAACATACGGCTGAGCTCGATGCTCTTTTCATACTGTTGTCGCGCTTTGCTGAAATTCTCATCCCGTTCCCGGTAATTCCCGAGGAGCATCCAGGCGTGTCCCTGACGCATGTAGCCCACCGCGCTGACAAACGGGGAATCCAGTGACTCGCCGCGTCTCGTCCCCTCCACGGCTGCCTGATAGGCTAATTCCGGTTCGCCTTGCATGACATAGATAAAGGATAAGAGCAATAGCGTTTCGCGGTGTGCGCGCGGTGTTTGGACCGGTATCGCTTTTTCGGCCTCTGCACGCTGCTCCAGACCTTTCCTGGCTTCATTGAAACGACCCGTACGCAGCAAGACCCTGAACCATAGCTGGTCATTCGTTGGACCTTCCAACCGGAGGTCTTCCGCACGCTGGCGCAGTCGCACAGCCTCTTCCACACGCCCGTAATTAAGTTTGTTCTCTGCCAGCAATTCGAACAAGCGCACCTGCGCCTCACGGTCTTCAAAACCATCGCTCAACCGGATGGCTTCTTCGAGCAGTTGCTCTGCCTTGCTGGGGTCCACCGTATCGAGATATACCCGGGCCTGACCACGCAGGGCTCGGGCGACGCCATCCTGCTGTCCACGGCTGCGCCAGAGAGTCTCCGCCTGCTTATACCAACCTAATGCTTCATCGAACCGGCTGTGTAAACGAGCCAGGTCTCCCAGCGTAAAAATTAGCATGGGATGTCCGTGCAGGCTCTCGGGTGGCAATGAATCGATGTAGGTCGCAAGCGTATCGAGCCGTCCCATACTAAGTAAATTTCCCGAATATATATCCAGCATATCCGCGACGGCATCCCATGCCTGAGCTTCAAGCAAATGATAGATCGCGGATTCAGGATCATTGCGGGCAGAAAAATAATCTGCTGCGATTCTGTTCCATCCTTGACGTTGCTCAAACGTGGATTGCTGGCGCAGGAAGTTATGGAAAATATGATGATAGCGCATCACACCTTCGGCAGTTTCGACGATAAATAAGTCCTGCCTGCGCAGATAGGCCAGCATGGAGGCAGAGTCTCCTGCAAGGTTGCCCACTGTCCTTCGAAGCGCATCACAGACATCGGGTGTAAGATCACGCAGCGTGGAGGTTATCAACAAGAACTCGCGCACATCCGAGGACTGCCCTGCAAAGACCTCGCGCGCAAGCAAATCAAAAAGCGCATCCAATGAAGCTGCCTGCCAACGAGATGGAAAATCCAACGACGGCACAGGCTGGGCACGCAGATTCTGCCAGATGAGTTGCAGCGCAATTGCCCATCCTTCGGTGTAAGAGAGCAATGCTTCCGCTTCCTCAGTTGTCAATTCAACATTGTAATGGGTGACAAACAGCGCAGTGATTTCCTCGGTGGTAAAGGTCAGTGCGAATTGATCCAGAAACAACACTTCGCCTTTCGCACGCCAACGCGAAAGGTTAGGCAGAGTGAGTGTGGGCCTACCGGATAACAGCACATGGAAATTCGCCGGAGCCAGGCCAATCAGCCGGTCAAGCAGGTGCGGTACCTCACCTGTATCGGTAACGTGATGCGCGTCATCGAGTATGAGCAGTGCAGGCACGACAAGATGATTACTTAACGCATTGATGATCTGATCGAGAATGCCGCGCCATGGCAGGGGCCCCTGTCCCCCCTCCCATGATTCAAGGAACGCTATCGGCAGATCCGTGATGCCTGGTAACGCTTTTTGTATCGCATGACATACGTGCAGAAGGAATACCAATGGGTCATTATCTTCATCACTAACCTGATACCAGACAACTGGCTGAGTCTCCCCCGCCAGCTCTGCTAGTGCCGTGCTCTTGCCATATCCCGCGCCGGCCTGGAGTATCGTCAGACGATAATCGAATGCCTGTTTCAGTATCTGACTCACGCGCGGACGGGCTAAGGTGCGCAGCCCACGTGGAGGTGGAATGATCTTTGTGCGAAGGACAGTGTGAAGGAACATGACCGGGTATTTGAGTGTATCGCAGAATCGAGGAATCTTGCAACGACTCAGGGGCGCGGCACCATGGCTTTTTCAAAATCGGAGGTAAAGATGCCTTATACCCGGATACCTCGACACCTTCGGCATGTTTCAGGAAGCGGACGGATTTTTTTCCGTCTTGTCACGGTCGAAGCAAAGCGTAGAATCTGCGCTGTCCGCGTGCTCTGTGTACAAAAGTGGATTTTGTCAAGCGTTCTTGAGAAAACCATATTGGGTCTTGCAGGGGCTGGTCCGCGTTTGATATACAGCGACAACAGACTCATCCTGTTGAGACCGGAATGCGTAGCTATTTACGTGCCAACCGGTAGCAAGGAGAGCACCTGCTATTACAGCAAGTTTTTGAACGCCTATGATAAAATTCCCGATACCTTTCCGGACGAATGCCCTGGCTGAAATGAACTCCTCAACAAACGAAATAATTATCCTGATACTGCTGATTCTCACAAACGGACTGTTTTCACTGGCTGAGATGGCAGTCGTTTCGGCGCGCAAGGTGAGGCTACAACAACGCGCAGAAGAGGGCAGCCGAGGCGCAAAGACCGCGCTGGGCCTCGCCATGCAGCCTACCCGTTTTCTTTCCACCGTTCAAACCGGCATCACACTGATCGGCATTTTGAGTGGCGCATTTGGTGGTGCAACTATCGCCGAAACTCTCGCGGCTTATTTTGCCCGCTTCCCTATCCTTCAACCCTACAGTGAAGCCATCGGTGTTGGGATTGTGGTCACAGTGGTGACCTATTTTTCCCTCGTCCTTGGGGAACTCGTACCCAAGCGTTTAGCCCTGAACAATCCAGAGGCGATTGCGATCTCCGTGGCGCCTTTCATGGAGTTTGTAGCCAGACTTGCCAGACCCGTGGTGAGCCTGTTGAGCTCCTCTACTGAGATGCTCGTGCGTCTTCTGAGGATCAAACCTACCAGTGAGCCAGCCATCACCGAGGAAGAAGTCAAGATCCTGATCGAGCAGGGACGGCAATCGGGCTTGTTCGAGGATGTCGAGCAGGAAATTGTCGAACGGGTTTTTCGTTTGAGCGATCGAACCGTAAACTCCTTAATGACCCATCGTTCTGAGATGGTCTGGCTGGATGTGGATGACCCCATTCAGGAAAACATCAAGAAAATGATCGCATCCGGTCATTCCAATTTTGTGGTTTGCCGAGGTGATGTGGATCAGGTCATTGGGGTTTTACGGGCCAAGGATTTGCTGAGAGAATATGCAACAAGAGGCTCTGTTGCCATCCCGGCTTCGTTGCAAATGCCTCCCTTTGTGCCCGAGGGCATGAATGCCCTGGAAGTCGTGGAACGCCTCCGGCAGGACAAATGTCCCGTGGCGCTCGTCGTGGATGAATATGGAACAATCGACGGGATGGTGACGCTGACGGATGTGCTCGAAGCCATCGTGGGGGATATCCCCGCGCTGGACATTGATGGGGAACCCGAGGCCGTGCAACGTGAAGATGGTTCTTGGCTGCTGGATGGCCTGATGTCTACGGATGAACTGCAGATGCTTTTGGACCTGGACGAATTGCCCGAGGATTCGGATGAGTATGATACCCTGGGCGGATTCTTGATGGCGCAATTAGGACGTGTCCCAACCGTGGGGGACAAGTTCGAATGGCATGATCTCCGTTTTGAAGTTATGGATATGGATGGACACCGGGTGGACAAAGTGCTGGTCACGCCCATGAAGCCAGCCACACACTGAGAGGCTGTGAGGGAATTATCTCGCTAAACGCTTGCGGGCAAAGTATTCCTGTTTTGATCGACTTGCTTCCTAACCGCCTGTTTGAGCGATGCCAGACGAGCTCCGCGTTCCATCCATGAGCGCTTTTAGGCTATAACCCACACCTCCCGCCGCGAAGTACATCACTGAACTCATGGAAAGTGAAAAAAACTGCAGTCCGAGCAATTCTCGGTAATTGTCCTCGTGATTCAAATACGCTGCGACCGATTCGAAATCATGATAATTGTAGTCATGGTAGAAGAACGGGATCCAAACCATTCTGTCGGCAAGGAAGGTAGTCGTCACGACATAGCTGCCGAGGTATAAAAGCATGATCACCGCGAAAAAAAGGATGACCGACAGAAACATGAACCTGAAGGGAACCTCAAACATCCGGTGCTGGTATCCAGCGAACGCCACCAACAGGAGCGAGGCGACCACCAGCAGATTATGTATCCCCAGCCACAGATCGTAGGGCATTTGCCAAAACATGGTCAGGGCAATGTAGGAAGCTAAACCCCCACCAGCAAGAAGCGCCCAACGACCGTAGCGTAAGAATAGCCTGTTCCTCTTCATTCGAAACCCACTCCTGCGATTGGCGCGTGATTTTTCCCCATCCAGCTTCCATTGGAACACGAACCAGTTCCATGCCAGCCAGTGTAGCCTCTCCCGAAACCTATACCATTGGATATAAAGATAGATTTGGAGGAGGTCCCACAGCGGGAGCTGATCCACATGCTTTTGAATTTTTTCTCGAAGCTCTCGCCTTTTCCTGGCTTCTTCTTCCTGCTTTTCCATCGTAATCCAGCCTTTCGGTACATGGCCCTCAACCATGCCGGTTTTCTGGCCTGGCCTCCAGAGGGGTAATTATATCCCCTTCGATTGACGAGAAATCGTGTCAAATTCTTTGCAGATCAAATATGTCATGTTTTTTGAAGCCTAATGTCACTTTTGGAACCTTTCTTCAGCGAATTTGCTTGATGAGCGATTCCTCCTATGCGATAATGAACGTATGCACTGTCCACGGTGTAAGTATCCCAATTTCATCTCGAATGGGACTTGCCCCAAATGTGGCTTCCACGGGGATCCCGGTCAGATTGAAGACCTCTCTCGGCTTAATTGGCTTCTGAGGGAGATGAATTCATGGGTTGACCAGGGTATCCTCAAACAAATCCCGAGGCGTCTGCAAAAACATTACGAAACCCGCCGGCAGCAAGTCCTGTCTGATCTGGGGCTGGCTCATGTCCCCTTCACATCGCAGGAGGCTGCCACCGCGTGGGCGGAACTGCGCCGGTACGAGCTTCTCTTTCAGGAGTTGGAAAAATGGCAGGCCGCGGGGCATCTCCAAACGGGTTATCTTCCCAGTTACCATGCCCGGCTCATCGAGCTGCGCAGCCGCATGGTGGGCTATCAGGGCCGTGTTTTCCCTGCGACGAACCGCGAACGGCTGGATGAAGTGGACTTCCTGTTAGGTGCCATTCAATCCCTCGCTTCGCGCGGAGAGTTCAAGAACCCGAGAGTCAGGTACATCATCAGCAATCCTCTCTTGATCGAGAAGGCCACGCTGGAGAGCCTCCTTAACCCTCCAGCGGAGAAAAAGCCAGAGATCAAGACCGGGGCCATCGGTCGAGCGGCTAAGCTTGCCTCCCTACCAAAACCCACTCCCAAACCCGAAGAACCTCCCCCGCCGCCGCGTCCGCCGCTCAGGGAATGGCTGTGGCGCTCGATCCTTTCCGAACGCACACTACAGGCATTGCTCTTCCTCGGCATCTTCTTGCTTTTCGTCGCGGCGATCTCCTTCGTGATCTGGGGCTGGAAGGATTTCTCTGCACCCGTGCGGGTGGCCATTCCCTTTGGCTTCACGATGCTCTTCTTCGGTCTTGGCTGGTTCGTTCGTACCAGGACCCATCTCTATCGTTCTGCCATCGCGCTCAGCGCCATCGCGGCTCTTTTGATCCCGATTGATTCGTACACGATCTATGCCAATTATGGTTCGCCGCCTGAAGGCTGGCCGGAGTTCTGGCTGATCACATCGCTGGCGTGCCTGGTCGCATACATTCTTGCCGCTCTGCAAATTCAAAGCCGCTTCTTCGGCTACATCACAGGCATCGCGGCGGGCAGCGCAGTCCTGGCCTCCCTGGAAGTCTTCACGGATCTTTCGAGCGACTGGTACTCTGCCGCACTATCCGTTCTCGCGGTGGGCATGCTCTTGCTGGCGACGGGCATTACGCGTCGCCAGCAAGCCGGTCGCTGGCGCGCCTTCGCCGAACCGTTTCGTTACCTCGCGCTTTGGACCCCGGCCGTATTAATGCCTCTCACGCTCGGACTGCGCCTCGTCACGCGTGAGGCCTACGATGCCCTGCACTACGCTATGACCGTCAACTGGTTTCTGGGCGGATTCATCTTCGCCTGGGGCGCGATCCATCATCGCTCGCGGAGTCTGGGAATGCTCGCCGCGATTTCGCTGCCGGTCTCTGTGTATATGGCACAGGGCGCGCTCTTCCATCAGACTGGGATCAACCCTGCCTGGCACGCCTTCGGGCTGGCATGTTTGACTCCACTGTACCTGTATACCGGCCGCAAACTCTCAGCTTTCAAGGATGATGCCGTTCTCTCCGCCCATGGACGGACGGCCACAGGCTGGGGCATGACGCTGATCGTCGTCGCTGCGCTGCTCTCGCTCACCGACCTGACCAGTGGAACTGCCGCCGCGGCCTCCCATGCCATACTCATTGCAAGTACGGCTCTGATTGCTGTCGTATGGGAGCGACCGCGTGCCCTGTACGCCGCGGCTTTCTTTTCTTTCACGGCGTCCACGTTTGCCATGTCCGAATTGGATTTGTCCTTGAATCAGCTGGGTGTTGGCTGGGCATCGCTGGCAATCCTGTTGATCCTGTTTTCGCTTAGGCTGGCGCGCAAACCAGAATATATCGAACAGAGAAGACCTTACATCAACCCGCTTGTCACCTCTACCTATATCATTGCCGCGCTGGCAATCATCCCTCCCCTCTCGATTTATGACGGACATTTACTGTCCTACTCCCTTGGCAACTGGATCGCGCTCGCGGCTTGGGGCGCCTCTCTGGCGCATCACGGACAGCCCGGATTTGCTTCCGTCCCACAAACAGGGAAAACAAATCTCTTCAAGCGTTTTCTTGCAAGCGAAGCGATCTATCACTGGTTCACGACGCTGCCACTTCCATTCTGGGTGTGGTTAATCACTCAAAACAATGAGTTCCCTGATGAAGTGTTGCCTCTCTTATTGGTCGCGCTCGCCTGCCTCATGGTTTTCGTGAGTTATTGGTTAAGGAGATTCACTGGAAATGATTGCCGCATTCCCTGGCGCTTGACCGGGCTGATCGTCAGCGTCCTCGCGCCAATGGTGGCATTCGTTACTCTACCAGACGGATACATACCAGCTATTGCATTGCTGGCAGTTGGTTTATTGTATTTCGCGGATACGTTGGCATCGCGTGAAGCGTTAGGATTTTACCCGGCCGGACTCGTCACTGCCGGGGGACTCTGGCACCTCCTCAAGCAGGCAGAAGTAGATAACGAGATCATCACCTTTGCGTTATGTCTGCTGGTTGCGATTTACTTTCTTGCCGGGCTTGCCGCGGAACGCAGGCCACGGGTCCCCGTTGCCACGTTCAAGTTCTTAGCCCCTCTGTATAACACTGCCCATTTTCTCGCTTTCATCATCCTGGTTCGGATCTACGTTGCTCCCCTGGAGGAACTGATCGGCACCTCCGAATGGACGGATGCCATGCAACTCTGGGGCGCGGCGGATCAGTTGTTGCTCAGTATCCTTTACGGCTCGTACGCCTGGGGACGTTATGAGGAACGCTGGGGACACCTCGCGGCCTGGCTTGGAATGATCGGCGGTGGATTCGTCGCCATCGTTTTCAGCCGTGGACATGGCTCGCTGGCCGCCAAGGGGGCCATCATCGCAGCAATCATGATCCTTGCAGAGCGCGGACTCAACTATCTGAAGCAGCATACGGTTCGCCGACGCGTCCGTGCCGTCATGCGATTGGCATGGCGCCTGTACCAACGTCCATTGCTCGTGGCCGGATGGACCGCTTCTGTGGGGATTATCTTCCTATCGCTGTTCCGAAACCTGATCCTGCTGGGCGGCGGTCGCATCCAACAGACCTGGGCAGCAGCAGGGCTCCTCATTATCACTGCGCTGTACGCCCTCTCCGCGCGCATGTTCCGCAAGGCGCGCTTTGTCTGGTTCGCGGTCATCGTCCTTTTCGCCCCATGGACCATCCTCACCAACCTCGGCTGGTTCACAACCTTCAAGCTAGACCTGCCTGATTTCGCAGTCAGTTGGGTGATATTGGCCTGGGTCTTATTCCTCGTCAGCCTGTGGGTGGAACGACGCGCGCCGCTCGCATATACGACACCGCTGAAAACTGCGACTCACGTACTGCTCCCGTTCTCGATACTGTGGGCCGTTGCAGATACGGAAGCCAGCCTCTTCACGGTTGGGCTTTCGATTGCGCTGTATGCAGTCTCAGCCTGGATCAATCATCAGCAAGCGAAACAAGTTTCTCCGCTCGCCGCGACCAAATTCTTCTACCCGGCCCTGGGCCTCCTCCCGGTATGGAGCGTGTACTGGCTCGATTATCTATCGCCCACGGCACGTCACGAGCATTTTGGAACACTGCTGCTGTCGTTTGGCGTGTTGGGATTGGTTGCTGGCATCTGGCTCGAACACATCGCGTCGCGCCCTGAGTTCAAACGCGCCTATGGTTTGCCCGCCTATCTGACAGGATATGTCTCCATCATCGTCGGCACGATGTTAGTGGCTCACTTGCCGAGGACGCTTGCGCTGGCACTGTGCTACGATGCCATCCTCATGCTGGCTTCGGCGCGCCTCTTCAGGAATCCATTATGGCTGTATCCGGGAACGGCGTTCACGGCGCTATCCTTGTTGATCGCCTTGAACGAAGCGAATATTCCTGCAGAACGACAAGGCTGGTGGCTGATCGGCCTCTCGGTAGTTTATCTCCTCACGGCATGGGTCTTGCGGCGGGTGCGACTGGAGGCCTACAGCTCAGTTTTCATCATCATGGGTTTCGCGCTGACAGCGCTGGGATTGCCGCCTTCGAGTCTCGATCAGACGGGAGCCATCTGGGGTTATGGCGCTGCAGCGGTGGTGTACGCGGTCTGTGCTTTTTGGTTGAGGCAACCGCTCTTGTTGACTCCTGCGAGCGCGCTGATCGTCATCCCTTATACCGGCCTGCTTCAGCGTTCAACCCTCTCCCCTGAATATTACGGTTTGAGTCTTTTCCCCGGCGCGTTAGTCGCTTTGATGCTTGGATGGTTCCTTGACCGTCGCTTTGGCGAATGGAAAGACTTTCCCTGGACCACACCAGACACATGGCTCTCTGCACTGGCAAAACGTCTCCTGCAATGGTGGGCATTGCCACTTTACATCTTGGGCTTGGGATTGGCCTCTTCCACGCCCATCTTCGCGGACTCACGCTCAGACTTAATTGCCGTGAACTTCATCCTGCTCGCTTCTTTCTACGGGTGGGCCCTGTACCGTTTCAGGCTGCGCTTCTGGCTGGTGACGGCGTTGCTCTCCACACACTATAGCCTCGGTTTCTATCTGGATCATTTCGGGTTCTGGCAACACGCGGAACAAGGCTGGCTGCGCTTCCTGCCCTTGACCGTGGCGATGCTGATCATCGGATTGGTCATCGAAAAAAGATTCAACGAAGGCACTCCGCTGCATACAAAAAGGATTTTTTCGGGATGGTCACGTCCATTTTATCTTTTTGTGCTTCTCGATATCTTCTTTGCTCAAATAGGGAGCCTGAACGGGACGTTTGCCGGCGCGGAGGTTTCACTCCTCAACATGCTTTTGGTGGCTGTGTTGGCGTCTGCCTGGCTTGCACCCGAACTCACGTATGTCAGCGCGTTCCTTGGGCTTTCCGCGCTGCTGCAGTGGCGCGAGGCGGCGCACTGGTCCAGCATCGATCTGCCCATCCATTTGGCGGCGCTGGCCCTGGGATATGGCGTTCTTGGGTTTGGCTACAGACTCTTGAAACGGCAAACCGGGGCGGGTGAGAACGAAGCGAAAAATGGTCCATCGAAAAACTGGCTTTCCATCTGGGAAACGCCGCTGCAAAGATCTGCCATGATTCTCTCGATCCTGGCCATTATGTTCGCGTTCGTTTATGGAGCCGACCTGATCGGCTGGAGCGTGCGCGCCCTGTTCGGGTTGTCATTCCGCCAGATCGTGGATCTCAAAACAGTGTATATGGTCGTGTGGGTGTGCTCGCTGATCGGATTGTTGTATGTGGCTGCAGCTGCCGTGTATCGACGCATCCGGCTTGGCTATCTGGCGGTGGGCATGTTGTTGATCGGGTGGTTCACGTATTCCTACTACATCAACATCTGGGATAACCTGAGGCAGCTGCAATGGTATGCCATACCAGCCGGTTTGTATCTGCTGTGCATCGGTTTGATCGAATGGACGAAGGGCAATCGGATTCTGGCGCGCTGGGTCGATTACGCGGCAATATTCCTGTTATTGGGTTCGTTGTTCTGGCAGACACTTGAATTTGGCTGGTTGTTCGCGCTTCTTCTGGGTAGTGAAGGATTCGCTGATTTCTGGTGGGGCAGCGCGCGGCGCTTGAGGCGCTTCTTTTACGCGGGTATGGCAGGAGTTGTACTGGCGGCGCTGGGACAGTTGTTGAATGCCTTGCAGGAAGTCAATCAGTGGATCACTTTTGGATTAATCGGAATCCTGCTGGTGGTCATCGCGATCATCGTGGAACGCAAATTGGAAGCGATCAAAGCCTGGCAGCAGGTGCTGGAGACGTGGGAATGAGCGATGCAGAACTGAACAGGACTCCTGAAGTCGCTCAAGAGAAGCCAGCCGAGAGTTCCGTGCCCCTCTGGCTCAAGCGCCTCGTTCAGGTCACGGGTATGATCTTGTTGATCTTCGGAGTGCCAATCACGATCAATCTATTTTGCATTGTCCCGCTTGTGTTATCGGGCAGCAGCGGTTCAGAGGCAATGATCTATGGCGTGGTCAGCCTGACCTTCGCGGTGCTCACCGTCGGTGTAGGCCTTACGGCGTTTGTACATTCCAACAATTCCTTGCATAACAAGCCATCAAAACCGTTGCGTCTGCCCTCGCCGCCTTTGTTATTTGTCGGCGGCTTCCTGATTTTGATCGTGCTGGGATTGACCCAAGATCCCAATAATTTCGGGTCGGCAGTACTCCTTCCACCGATCCTGGTGGTCTGTGCGATGTTGCCTCCCTTATGGGCAGTCGCGTGGATGATCCCTCAGGCGCAAGTTTCCCGGGTCAAGGAGCAGACAGGAGATGCCTCCGCCGCGGAAAATGTTCAGGGTAATGTGGAACAGCCGTCACTGAGCTGGAGGCGGGGATTGTCCTCGTTTGCGGGCGGCGCGACAGTTGGAGTCTTCATCGCCATCGTGCTGGAGATCCTGTTACCGGTCATCATCCTGTCACTGGTCTTCAATCTGGCGGATACGTTATCAGATGATCTCAATGTGTTCTTTCGTGCCTTGTCGAATGCGGAGGTGGCAGAGGCGCTGACCAATCCTGGTTTCATATTTATCTTCGTCCAGATCGCGATCATCGCCCCGCTGGCAGAGGAGCTCGCCAAGCCCTTGGTGACGTTGCCATTGTTGCACAAACTCAACAAGCAGGAGGCGTTTTGGGTGGGCGCGCTGGCAGGCGCAGGATTCGCGGCGTTGGAAAATGTGATCTACGCCACGGGCGGTTTATCCATTTGGGCGGGCATTTTGGTCGTGCGTGCGCTGGGCGGCGCTTTACATCCGCTTGGGTCTGGATTGGTGGCACAGGGCTGGTGGGGCGTGCTGCATGGCGAAAAGGATTCGACTGTGAACTGGCTCAAGCGGTTCGCGCTCGCGGTGGCCTTGCACGCGGCCTGGAACGGAGGCTCGCTGCTTGTCATCACATTGGGCGGGGCGCGTTTCTTCGGGGAACTGCCACCCGAGATCGGCCTGCTGGGCCTCTCCGCCGCAGGCACCACGCTGGCGTTTCTGATCCTGCTCGGAATCGCCGCCTTGTGGATCGGGCGCGCCTATGGACATGATAAACCGGTCCTTGCCGCGGAGGGAGAGGCATCGCCCGAGGCAGGCTTCGTTCCGTCCGATCGCGCGCTGGCGCTCTGGGCCGTGGTCTGTTTGATGGCGCTCGTGCCGGCCGGCATCGCCGGGTTAAAGATATGGCTGCGATAAAAACTCGACTGAATCTTTGGATCGCGTTGGGAGTGGTCTTCGCCAACCTGTTTGCCTGGGCGCAGCTATTGCTGGCAGTGACGAACCCGCACGTGGTGGACCCGATCATGGACCCGGAGGTACGGGCATTGCTGGATTACATCCGTTCGGGCGACCATTCGGGGGAAACCTGGGAGGTGACCTTGACAGAGCTCGAAGCGGAGCAGACCATCACGTGGTATCTGAACCGTTATCCACAGATCCCATTCGCCTATCCGGAAGTGCACATTTCGCCTGATTCAGTTTCAGGGGAAGGCGATGTGATCATCACGGGTCTCCATTTCCATGTCAGCGGTGAGGCGCGCGTCACGTTGAAGGACGGCTTGCCCGTGGTGGAAATATTGGACCTAAGCCTGCCATTGCCCGGCTCCATGCAGGAGGCCATCGAGCAGGAGATCCAGAAGCAGTTGAGGCGGGCGGAGTTGTTGCCGGTGCGCTTCACGTCCGCTGAATGGGGCGATGGCGTAGTGGTGGTCAAAGGCGTGATACGATGAGATTCGCCTTTCGTGTTTGCCGAGTAGCCTGCCCAGAATCCGGAATATTTTAAAAGTACCCAACGTGTGACTCTTTCCCAATATCTGTTTTGGGGACGCTGAAAACGCTGATGTCGCTGATCTAAGAGAAAATGATTCCGCATTTTTCTGCGTCCTGCGAAGGCTAAAATGGAAGTTGCGCCTTGAGTTAAAAAGTGTGTTTCTGGCTTTACCGGCTTAAACCCTTGCATGCCCGCAGGCAATCAGATAGTCCCTCAAAACCAGGTTGATCTTGTGCTCAATGACCTGGCTGGCGGTGAGATTGGTCTGCCCGACATATCCGCTCAACAAGGAATTGGGCAGGGCCATGTTGTCCAAATTCTGCATCAAACGCTTCAGGGAATGTTCCACCTCTGGCCGCGCCCAGTAATATCGAATGCGATCGCTCAGGCTGTATTTCCGTTTGTGAGCCTGCATGGCTTCATCCCCAGCATAATACTTCCTCCAATGTTCCGGATGTTTCAACATGGTCTGTTCCAACACCTGGACGATGTTGGATCGTTTTTCCTCTGGCATGAGTTCATTTTCAATCATCGCCAGGGCAAAAATCGCCTCGCGATAAGCAAAGGTCAGCGCCGGGCCCACTTTGAGAATCGCAAAATGATCTCGCACCAGCTCCTTTAGTGCTTGATGTGTCTGGTAATCGGTGGAGTGCGCTTCGTAAATGATCGGTTGGCTTTCGATGAACTTCGAGAGCTCACGCGCGGCCTCGGGCTGGTACGTATGGGTCATTTCATCGCCAAATTCCACGCCGGGCTGCACCACCAGCCCAACGACCTTTTCCCACGCATCCGCCAGTCCTTCTCTCAGAAACGCTGCTCGCGTGACCTCGATGGTCTGGCGCGCCTCCTCAACCTTTGTCACCCTGACAGTTTCTTCCTGCCCTATCGCTCCGCCAGGGATTGGGACTTCCGTGCCGATAACATACCTCAACTGTTGCGAATGGATGGTCCGTTCGGCCACCTTTGCCAGTTGTGCCGCGCGCCTAGCAGAGTCTTCCACGTCCAACGCGCCTGGGGAGTCATCAGCCAATCTCATGCTGCAATCGAGATGGATTTTCGTGAAACCCGCTTGCACATACTCGCGAACCAGCACCTCCGCTTTTTGCATGGCAACATTGGCTGGTTCGTTCTGCCAGACACTGGGACCCAAATGGTCACCCCCCAGGATGATATTTTCAAAGGGAAATTCATTTTCCTCTGCAATGCCACGCACATAGTCAACGAATTTGGTCGGCGTCATTCCCGTGTAGCCGCCAAATTGATTTACCTGATTACAGGTGGCTTCGATCAATGGTGAGACTCTAAGGGTCTTAATCCCCTCCGCTTCATTTCGGGGATGCTCCGCAAAAACCCTCAGGGTCTGTTGTATAACAGCCGGATGTGCGGAACAAACCGATGTGATCCCTCTGGCTTCTCCGCGCTTTTGCGCAGCGACGATCTCATCAAGATACATACCGCATCGCTTCTTCCAGTGTCGGCTGACCGGCTGTGCCGCCAGCCTGTTGCGTGGACAAAGCTCCGCAGACACAGGCCAGCCGCAGGGATTTCTCAACAGGCCAAGCATTCAAATATCCGTACAGAAAGCCTGCGTCGAACGAATCTCCTGCCCCAACGGTGTCGACCACGTTCACAGAAATGGAACTTGCACGAGTGACAGAATCTTTATTATGGCAGGCCAGCGCGCCCTCCGCGCCGAGCTTGACGGCGACAACTTTTGCTGCAAAAGGTGGGGCGGGATGGTCGCGAACGCCGTCCCTATGGGCGACAGTCCTCGAATGGGGACGTCCCGCCAAACCAGAAACTTGCGGAATATCATTCCGCACCACGTCATTTGCTTGCATTTTTTCAGCAAGGCCTCTTGCGGCAGATTCAAGGTCAGATGATTTCGTGATCGACAATGCCTCCGTTTTGTTGGGAAGAAACACGTCGGTTACGGAAAGTAGTTCATCGAAGCCAAGCCACCCTTCGGAGGGGTCGTAATTTGTATCCAGGGAGGTCGTGAGTCCAAATGAATGTGCGCGCCGGAAAAGCGCAGGCAGATCAGGTTGGAGGTTGGTTTGCAGGAAATAACTGGCAACATGCAGGTGTCGCGCATCCTGGAGCAACGCGTCGGAGACGTCCGAGGCCGTTAGTTCAGCCATCAGCCCGGGATGAGTCAGAATCGCGCGGTCAGAGGCGCGGTTCAGGATCACGCTCAATCCGGTGGATCCGCCTGGATGGACGATCACGTTTTCGATATCCAAACCCCGCCTGGACATTTCCTCGAGCATGAAACGGCCGAAGACATCCTCACCACAGACCCCGATAAAGCCAACCTTGAGCCCGAGCCGTGCAGCACCGCACGCGAAAATGGCGGAGGATGAGCCAATGGTGAGCGTGGCCGAATCAAGGAGCTTCTCGACCTGACCAAACTCAGGCTGTACGTCGCCTGCCAGGATCAGATCGGGGTTGATTTCACCCGCCACCAGGATATCAAATTTCTGCATGTTGAGCTCTGGTGAGTTGTCGCTCCATCAGAAGATAGACGATCAATGCTGCGAGCATCAACGCGCCAAATATTGCGTACATCTGTGCGCCGCCCAGGCGTTCCAGCAGTATAGCGCCCAGAAAACCGCCGCCAGCCGCACCGAAGCCGAACACCGTCGCGCCAAAGATGCCCTGGGCGGTCGCGCTCAAGCCCGCAGGCGCGATCTCGTTGACATAGGAAACGCCGGCCACCCACAGGGCCGCAAAGGTAAAGCCATTGATCAATTGAAATGCCAGAATGCCAAATTCAGAAACAACGGTGGCATACAGGAACAGACGCACTATCGTTGCGACCATCGAGAGAATCAGCAAGCCATGAGGTTTCAGCCGCACGAGCAGCCGGTCGGCAAAAAACAACATGGGAAACTCAGAGATGGTGGCAATCCCTAACGCCAAACCCATCGAGGATTTCCTTATGCCTAGCTCGGCCATGTAGGCAGCCAGATAGACGTTGATGCTCATCAATGCCATGCCACATACGAAGGCCGTGGCAAGGAATAGGACCAGTCGCCGGTTCGAAAACAATTCGAGCAGACCATGCCTCAACGAAACCTTATGCCTGACGTGACTGAATACAAAGCGCTGGCTGACCAGAAAGCCAATAAACATCAATATGGCATAGGACCAGAATGCCCAATTCAAGCCATACTTATCGATCACAATTCCAGCCAGCGGCGCAATGGCTCCCCAGCCAAGGGCTCCGCCGACACGTACGCGCCCATACATCTGTCGCTGATCGCCCAGCATCGTCAGGGTGGCAGTGTCGGCCAGCGAATTGACTGGCGCGATCATAAAAGCAAAGAACGAACCCAACATAAGAACGGCTGCAAACGTTCTGGCAAAGGGGTAAGATGCGATCAAGCCCAGGCAGACCAAAATCATAAGACTCATCACAAGTTTGTGGCGGTTGGTCGTATCGGCGATCCCCGTCCAGAACGGCGCGCCGGCCAGTGAAATCAGTGGAGAAATTGCGGAAAGGAGTCCAATTTGCGCGCCGGTGAACCCCAGACTTTGGTAATACAAAACAAAGTACGGAAAAAGACAGGCGCCGGCTCCAAAATACAACAGATAGAAACTAAAAGGCCAGATTTTTTTCATTGGAAGTTAATAGCTCTTGTACCAATCGAACGGCGCATCGGCACCATAGAATTCGGTGTAGGGTTTGGCCAGCGCGTGACATAATAAGGTGAGACGGGAGAGTCGTTGACCCGCAACGCTGCGAAGAAACTCGCTTCTTTCCAAGCCGGTCATTGATACGGCTTCCTGCCACACCGCCCGCCCGACAGCGATTCCACTGGCGCCCGCCGTGCACGCGACCACCACCTGGCGGAGGAACGTATCATAATCCACGGCCGCAGAGAGGAGAATCCAGGGAACAAGGGACGCAGATGAAATCTCCCGGCAGGCTGCCATCCACAGGGTCTCGTCCATCTCCGTCAAGGCAAGGGGAAATTCCGCCTTTAGGATATCCACGCCAAGAGGAGTGAGTCGTCGTGCAGTTTCAACCACCACGTAGCGTTTTTCATCAGAAGAAAGTCTATTATTTTCATCCAGCGAATAGGATAACGGCTCGAGCATCAGGACCAGGTCATGCTTTTTGCAATCCTCCGCAATCTTCGATGTGAACTCTTCGATCTCTCTCCCGGAGCTCGAATTGGGATGGTAATAGACCAGCAGCTTAACGGCGCTCGCTCCCATCCGCTTGGCTTTCTCCACGCTCCAGCCGGGGATGATCTGGGCGTGACGCGCGGTCGCCTCACCGGTGTAGCCAGTTGATTCTACAGCTACGACCAGTCCGACATGATTTGGAATGACGTTCTCAGCAATCGCCTGCGCTGCAGAGACTTCCGGGTCAAGCAACACAGCCGTCGCTTTGCTGGCGAGTGCAGAGGTCACATCCAACTTGAACCGCGAGAGTTCTTCATCGTTGACGAAGGCAGGGTTGGCTTTGCGTAAATTCTGGCGATGGTCGAGCGCGAGAGCCGTGATCGTGCCACGCTGCGATGAAATTTGTTGTAGCCCGCGCAGTTTGCCGATGGAGAGAAGTTTCATAGGAGGGATGTAGACAAGTAAACACGTAGACAAGTAGACAGGGTGGATGACGGTTTCACGTATCTACATGTCTACTTGTTTCCGTATATACATTATGTACAAGTCTTATTCCACGCATCCAGGCCGCGATGTTTGAGAATGGTGTTGAATTTGAGTTGCTTGGATTTTTCGCAAAAAGCGGCAAAGTCTCCGGGCAGGTCGGTATATTCAGCCGCGAAGACGGGTTTGTCTGCTTCAATAAAAGGGATCATCTTCTCTGCCCAGCCGTAATAGAAAGCATCTTCGGTGATGGCGAAGTCGAAGTGCTCGACCAGATCCCTTACCTGGTCCGGCGCATTTTTGATGCCAATTGCGAGCCCGCGTTTGTGGGCTTCGTCTGCCAGCCAGAGTGCATATCTCAGCTGGTCCTCATAGGTCAGGGAGAAGCCGGTGTTGTTGGTATAGACCTCCATATTGTCAGGCTCCAGCGCGTCAAAGCCTTTGGATTTACACAAATCGAGCCGCGCCAGCATGATGGGTGCGAGTTTCTCGATCTGCCGGACATCCAGCCATCTTTCGCCTTTCCAGCCTTCATAAGCCCTGCCGAGAATCTCAGCCGGGAACTGATCTTTATCTGGTCGCCAGTCCTCCCAGGAGCCAACGCTCACGTAACAGATCACCTTGCGTCCTCTGGCGTGGAGTTCATCGATGATGGATTGGTCAACATATAGATCAACATCATAGACATCGGCTTCGATGGAAGTGTCAATGTCATTATTGCCGATCTGCCATTGCCAGGTGAGTCCGACGGTGGGATGCCACCAGGATAGGTCAGGTTGCGGGTTACGAGTTACCAGTTGAGAAGAGGGCATGATGGGCGGAGTCTCCGTCGAAACAGAATTGGGTTGGGAGTGACGCGTAGCGGAAGCGGCTCTACATCCCAGAAGGAAAGATGAAAGAAGAAAGAGGCGAAATGCCGTCCTGAATTTCATCTCATCGATACTGCGGCATCATATCGCCGTGGGCTTCGATCAGTTCATCGACGAGTGACCAAATCTGGTCCAGGCTGAGTTCCGCGGCCGTATGCGGATCGAGCATCGCGGCGTGATAGATGTGTTCACGTTTCCCTGTGAGCGCGGCTTCGACGACGAGCGATTGCACGTTGATATTCGTCCGCTGGATCGCAGCCAGATGTGGCGGCATCATCCCGATTTTGGTGGGCTGGAGTCCGTTCTTATCGACCAGACAGGGGACTTCGACACAGCAGCCGTGCAGCAGATTATCGATGAGGCCAAGATTGGCGACGTTGCCGTATACCACGCGCGGTGTGCCAGTTTCCATGGAATGGATGATGAGGGAACCATACTCATGGCTGCGTTCATGCCGGACTTCATCCAGTTCGCCCCGTTCGAGAGCCGCCTTCGCCGATTCCCATTCTGCAATTTGCAGTTCGCAGCGTGTGATGTATTCATCCAGCGGGATTTCGTATTGTTCAATGAGATCGCCGCGGTCACGTTTGATGAACCACGGCACATATTCGCTGAAGTGTTCACTCGACTCGGTGACAAAATAGCCGGTGCGGCGAAAGACTTCATATCGGACGTGATCTGCCAGGCTGCGATAGCGGCGTCCGTAGGATTTTGCTTCAAGCGCCTGGCGGATCTTCGGATAAAGACTTTCGCCATTGCGCTCAAACTTCAAATAGAACGCCATATGATTAATGCCGGCACAGATATAGTTGATCTCGTCGTATGGCACGCCGATATCACGGGCGAGCGCCTCGGCGGTGCCTTGCACGCTGTGACACAGACCAACGGTCTTAATTTTGCTGGCTCGGTGAATGGCCCAGGTGTTCATCGCCATGGGGTTGACGTATTGCAGGAACATCACGTCTGGACAGAGTTCTTCCATATCTTTGCAGATATCCAGAAAGACGGGAATGGTGCGAAGCCCGCGCATGATGCCGCCGATGCCGAGCGTATCGGCAATGGTCTGCCGGAGACCGTATTTTTTCGGAATCTCGAAATCAATGACGGTGCTGGGTTTGTAGCCACCCACCTGGAACATGCTGATGGCGTAGTCAGCTCCATCCAGCGCCAGGCGGCGGTCCAGCGTGGCTTCGATTTTCGGTTTGGCGCCGAAAAATTCCGCGATCTTATGCGCCACGATCTCGGAAGTGCGCAGACGCACGGGGTCAATATCCATCAGGCTGATGGTGGAATCGGCGAGCTCGGGGAAAGAGAGAATATCGCCGAGCAGGTTCTTGGCGAAGACGGTACTGCCTGCGCCGATGAAAGTGATTTTGGTCATGTGGTCTCCTGGTTGAATGGCCTGAAAGCCATTCTGTTTTTGGGTTTCACTTGCTCACGATGCGGAACAAGCCTGAGCCTGCTACCGTTATCTTGAATTTGTTTGCCAGCTGGGACGGTCGCTCGCTGAAATAGATCGGGCGCGAGTTGATGTTCGCTTCGATGTAAGTAAGTGCGGAGTCTGCAAATCGAGCCACGCCCTCCTGCGGAAAAGTCTCATGAAAGGACATGCCAGTGTGTCCCTGTATGACGTGCGCCACATAATAGTAACCGTAGGCATAATCCCAATCTGTAAAGACGATGGCATCGTCTTCGAGCCGATTCACGATTTCTTCCGCTTCCAATCTGCGGCCGTCGGGGAATGAGTAAAAATATCCTTCCCAATCCTCCAGCCCAGCCGGGATACGCTTATTCCAATGTGACGACACAACACCGATGAATGGATAAAATCCCAGTACAAGGAAAGCAATGCTTAAGCCAAGGGGAGTGAAACGTGGTAACTTTGGACTCGACGCAAAGAATTCAACCACGCCATTGACACCCAACCCAAAGAAAACTGCCAGGATGACACCCGCAGGAATGTAATAGACATGGTAATCGTAAACGTTATATGTCGCGGCGAAGACAAGAAATGTGATGAAGGCAAGGATCAGCAGCATGGCTTCACGCCAACGGGATGACACGTCCTGGCGCGGAACAAGAAGGGAAATAAAGCCGAGCAGGGCAAGCAGTAGATTCCAAGAAACATCGCTCACAAAATCCTTCCAACGCGTTACAGCCTCCTCAAGGGGAACGTTAAATAACTGTCCCTTGAATTGTGGCGGAAAGTAGAGGAAGGCAAGCCGCTCGAAGGGCGAGTCGAAGTCGGCTGGGGTCATGTCCCATACGCTAAGGGAGGGGTAAACGACGGTGTTGTAGTAACCAGCGGGGGAATTGAGAGTATCAAGAAAGAAGAAAGCGGAAAGAAAAATCAATGCACCGACAATTGCGCCAAGCAAGGCTTGAAGCCATACCGCGCGTTGGCGGTTCGACAAGGCGAGATACACAAGGATCGAAATTCCACCCAGCGCTACTGTGGTATGGATTCCCAGACTCAATCCACCGAGCAATCCCGCGACAAACACCCAGCGCGGATTGTTTGTTTCCTTCCAGTGCAGAACTGCAAACAAAATAAATGCCAGACACGCAGCCGATGGAGTATAGATCTCGGCAATGGAGGCATGCTTCCAAAATATCGGCGTCAGCGCCAAAGCCAGCGAACCATAGATCGCAGTCGGAGCCATCGCGCCCAACTTTCGGGTGCTCAGGTAAACGAAGGCAATCGTCAACGCGGCACAAAAGGCCGAGAAGAGATTCACACGGTAGGCGACATCACCGACAGGAATTAATATAAAGGATTTGGCAAGCAACACATAGACTGGATACCCCGTTGGATGTCCGAGACCCAATGTGTATGCTATTGTTTGAAACTCCGCCGAGTCGCCATAAAGCAGGGATGGCGCGAGCGTGCGAACATACAACGCAAGCGATGTGACAAATAACAGGCAGGCGACAGCGACATCAGAACGTTTCATTTCAAGGTATAGGTTTGCTTACCGGTTGTAAAGACGGCATCCCAATGGGTATCCACGAGTTGAAAGACTACGTCCAAGCTGGGGGTATGAAATAAAGAGCGCGAAATACTCCATTGGACGTGACTGCCTGTATCTTCAAAATGAATCAATAGTTCAGTGGGCTCCCACTTCCAGTCATTGCCCGAGCCATCGTAAATATTCAAGGTGTGATTTTCAAAGAGGGCTTCCGCTCCAATGCCGTTAATCATATATCCCGTTTTTGGATCCTGGTCTTCGTCAACGAAAAGTTGGAAGGCATTGTATGCTCCACCAACAAAATCGAACGATAGAACGACATTTTCAGCATCATTGGAGATGTGAACATTGGAGATCAAATCGCCAGTCGCGACTGGGGCAGCTGGCGCGGATGAGGAAGCTGCTGCTGGCACAGCTGTCTCTTCCACTTGCATGGCGTTGGCACGCTCATAACTGCCTGTGGCGGACGAATCAACGGCGACTTTGCCTAGAATGTTGTACCCGGTGGATTCGTCCCAGATGCCTGCGTTCGCGAAGTGAACGGCATAATGTGGATTCGCTTGAAGGGTTTCTGCTTCGTCAGGGAGCCAGAGCGCGAGGTCGTATGGTGCTTCTTCCATTTTGGATGGAAGACGAATGCGCGCAGTGAATGAAGAAGAACCCGGCTGCCAGGTACGCGGGTCAAGTTCAAGTTTGGTTTCGTAAGGCGGGATACCATCCCGCCCCACCAGCACAATGAACAGAGGACGCGAATTCATCAAAGAAGCAAATCCCGTGTTCGTGATATTCGCGGTCAAGTTGAGCAAACCACCGGGGCGGACTTGTTCATTGAAATCGGCTGAGGTCAACGACAAACGATAGCCCATGCGGTTGGTGATTTCTTCCATGCAGCCACCCTCCTCCCAGCTGCGGAGGATGCCCTTGTGGTAGGCTTCGTTGATGGCAGAGAAATGAAGCAGTTCCATTTCCTGAATGGCACTGGCGCACTCGGAGCGCGGCGGATTGGGCGCGCAGGTCTCGCCGCTCATGGGTGTAAGGCGAGTCAATTCGGCGAGATAAGCTTTATCGCGTTCGATGGTGATGACACCGTCTCTTTCATATGTTCCAACATCGGTATCGCTGGAGAGGAAGCAGTCGTTGTGATGCGCAACACGTGCTTTGGCGGCGTCTTCTGGATTGGGATACATCTCGATGATATTGGCGGGATACCGGACTTGAACAGAACGATTTGGAATTGCCGCGACGAGTGCTGCTAGAATGTCGCGTTTATCGGTGAGATTATCCAAGCCGTTCGTGGAGGTGTGCCATTCGCCCCACGCTCCAATGAAGCCGGCTTCGACCCAGGCAATGACATCCGTGTTCTTTTGCAGGAGCGGAGTCAACTGTTCGATGTGGCGCAGGATTTGTGATTTGGATGCATCCGGTTCGGAGTCGGGATACGGTCCTTCGTTATAAGCAAAACGGATAATGGCTTTGATACCCGCCTCGCGGATATCGGCGAAGTTAGAATCCAGGCCGTCGAGCATATCCTGTGGGATATCTGTCTCGCGCCAATCGTCGAGACGGATGTTGAGATGGACGAGCGTATTGCCGGTGGCGCGCACGGGACTAAAACCTGCGGAACCGGGCAACTCGTATGGGGTGAAGAATCCACGCTCGGGGTTGAGGATGGCGGCGTCAGAGGCGATGTAAGTGTGAGTCACGGTGGCAGGCTCGGGGAAAGCGGAGCGAGCGCCGGGTCCACATCCCACGAGGAAAGAGGAAAGAAGAAGGATAGTCAAAAGCCGTTTCATGACGATGTGAATTGAGGAAGATGTGCGGCTTGTTCTGTCATCAGTTCATCGGCCAGTTTTTTGGCCATGTCAAAGGATTCAACGTAACCGTC
The DNA here is from genome assembly GCA_035720235.1 of Anaerolineales bacterium. GTDB lineage: Bacteria > Chloroflexota > Anaerolineae > Anaerolineales > Villigracilaceae > Defluviilinea. The sequence continues at coordinate 43,245 of DASTOH010000130.1, forward strand.
CAGGACAAGTGCCTGAATGAACTTATCGCGACTGCCCTCGAGGGCGGCCTCGACAATGGTTTCGACCCACTGGTAGCGTGTGGCCAGCGTGCCTGCTATCGCGGCTGGCAGTGATTCCTGTTGAAGCGCCTGAAGGCTGCCATGTTTGCAAACCGCGGGCGATTCGATGATGGCATCCGGCGGCAGATTGGGGACCTGACCTTTGTTGGGGAGATTGGCTGAGAACACACGCTCGTGGTCCTTCCGAATCGATTCGATGATATCCATGACCAGTTCATGGTCACCTTCTTCGCGTTCGAAATAATCGGTCGGAAGCGGCTGGGAATCCAGCGCGTCCTTTTCCATGTCGGCGAAGGTTTCATCACCTTCGGCAATGGTGGTCTCGAAGCTAAAGGCATCGATGCCCAGGCGTTGGCCGTAGTAATGCCCGGTGCGGAAGAATTGCGGGAAGAACTCAGTCACATGCCTGTCCAGCGCGGAAGGGATCGCACCAAAACGAAGCAGAAGTTCGAGACTGAAAAGATTGTGATGGGGCCAATCCATTGCAGCAAAGGGATACGTAGGCATGGGGCCATTCGGAACGCCTGTAGCCAGCCTCTGCTCGGCAAACACCTTTAATCGCGGCATGGCATCTTCCCCACGCACTGAGACTTTGATGAACCACGTCAGGTGATTGATCCCGATCGCCGTATATTGCATTTCTTTCAATGGTTCATTCAGAAACTCGGCGATTAACTCAGCCACATGTTGCACACCATGACACAGACCGATCATGTTTGCGCCTGTCGCTTTGTGTACCGCACGACAGATCACAGCCATCGGGTTGCTGTAGTTGAAGCAGAGGGCATTGGGCGCAAGTTCAAGCACATCGCGGGCGATATCCACCATGGCGGGGACCATGCGCAGCGCGCGCGAGGAACCGCCCGGTCCAACCGTATCACCCACGGGAGCGTAGATGCCATACTTGCGCGGGATAAAGACATCCTGCTCCCAGGCGCGGCGCCCGCCCACGCCGATCGTGCAAATGACAGCTGTCGCATCCTTGAGCACCTCGCGTCGATTCATCGAAGCACGGACCGTCAATGGTGCGTTCCAAGCCTGAATCATTTTGCGAGTCAAAGCCTCAGCCACGCGTAACGCGTGAGGGTCTACATCCACGAGGGCGAGGTCCGCTCTTACGCCGAGCCGAATCAAGTCCGCGACCAGGCCACGTGTGAAGACAGCACTCCCTGCACCGATCAGAACAATCCGTTCGCTCATTTGAATGCACTTTGAGTTGCCTGATCCACGATCCAGCGCTGGAGGAAGATGTAGACGAAGAAGATAGGCAGGAGCGTGAGGATGGAGGCAGCAAGCACAAGACCTTGATTAGAAGTATGTTGCGTTTGGAACCAGACCAGCAGGAGCGGGATAGTGCGTTTTTCGGGCGATGTCAGGACGATCAGTGGCCAGAGATAATCGTTCCAGGTCGTCATGAAGGTGAAGATGCCTAGCGACGCCAGGGGTGGGCCCATCTGTGGAAGGATAATGCGTGAGTAGATGCCGAATTCGGAGGCGCCGTCTATGCGGGCGGCGTCCATGAGTTCGGCAGGCATGGACTCGATGAACTGCTTCATCATGAAGATGCCATACGCGTCGACCATGGATGGAAGGATAAGCGCCCAAAGCGAGTCGATCAGACCGAACTTCACGATGAGCAGGTAATTGGGAATCATGACCACTTGAAAGGGAATCATGATCTGGATGAGGATGACGCCGAACGCAAGGTTCTTGCCTTTGAAGTGATACTTGGCGAAGATATAACCCGCAAAGGAACTGGTGAAGAGTGTAATGACCACGCGCGACAATGATACGGTCACGCTATTCATCACGTTGCGCTCGATGGGAATGCGTTCATCAGTGAGGATGGTGATGTAATTTCTAAGGGACGGTTCCTTGGAGAAGAAATCAGGCGGGGTCTGACGGAGTTCCGCGTTGGTCTTGAGCGACGAGACCATAATATAGAAGAACGGTAACAACGTGGCGACCAGCCCCAGGATGAGAACCGCATACGCGCCGGACTTGCCGAGAACAAAACCAACCGACGAACGATTTTTGTTGGAGGTTAGCATAAGTAAGCTCGCTTCAATTTTCGATTTACGATTTCAGATTTACTATCAGGACTACCCGGTGAAATCGTAAATCGTCAACATTTGCGCCTGGCGCAAGTACAGGTGTCGACAATCGCAAATCTTTAGTACTCCCATTCCGTGCGCAGAATGCGGAATTGAGTGACGGTAAGAATAAGAATAATGATGAACAAAATCATGGACATCGCGGAGGCAAGACCAAAACTATTTGTAAAGCGGAAGGCGTTCTCGTAGACACTGAGCACCATTGTCTGCGTCTGGTTCTGGGGTCCGCCGCGCGATAGCAATTGGAAAATGACAAAGACCTGCAGCGAGGAAATGACCGTCAGAACGGACGTGAGCAACACAGTCCGGCGCAGAAGCGGGACGACCACCAGCCAGAACTCCTGCCAGACGTTGGCGCCGTCCACGCGGGCGGCTTCACGAAGGGTCTTCGGGATGCTTTGCAACGCAGCAACAAAGATGACAAGGTTATAGCCAAAATCCTGCCAGACATGCGCGACGACAACACAGATCATCGCAAGAGGGACTCCATAATAGACCGTGCTTGGATCAGACAACCATGATTTCGGCGGGACAAGTCCGATCGCTTTAAACATGAGGCTGAGCAACCCCCAGCCCGGTGCATACATGTAGGCCCAAATGATAACCACCGCGACAGAAGATGAAATGGTGGGTAAAAAATAGATCGCGCGGAATAATGTCCTAAATCTCTCACCAATGCTTTCCAATAGAACCGCAAGGGGAAGGGTAATGATGAGATTCAACGGCAGCACCAGCGCTGTAAAAAGGAACGTGTTCTTCACGGCAAGGCGAAACACTTCCGCAGGCTTGCCTGTGCCGGTGAACAACTCGATATAGTTCTCGATTCCCACGAATGGATTCGCGCCTCCCAGTTCGAGGAAGCCACTGCCATCCCGGATCGGGGAATAGCTAAAGAAACTCATGACCATGGCAAAGACGATCGGGAACAGGGTGAACAGTCCCATATATAGGAGGATGGGCACGAGACTCGTGTACGCAAAGCGGCGCTGTTGCGCCATCAATTTGCCGCCATCGCTGACGACTTCCTTTTTGAAAAGAGACGATATCGAAACTGCCATGGCATCTCCGATAAGGATTTTGCCACAGAGACACGGAGACTCAGAGAGAATAAACTCAGCGCTCTCGGTGTCTCTGTGGTCGATTCCTGACCAGCTAACTAGCGGACCAAAAGACTATCAGACTAAAAAATCTACTGCGCCGCGTCCACCATTTCGTTCGCCGCTTCATGGATGCTGTTCGCAGCTTCTTCGGCAGTCTGGTTGCCTTGAATGGCGTCAAGAATGGTCGGGTAGACGATCTCATACGCCAGTTGGTCGGGGTCGGTCAGGTTGCCCTGGTATGCACCGGCGTCGAGGATCGGCAACACCGCGGCTGCAAACGGGACGGCTTCCACGTACTTCGGGTCTTCCGCCACGGCTTTCATCGCGGGAATGGTCGTTGACACCGAGTTAAACTGTAAGACATTGGCCTGGTCCGCACCGAGGAAGGCAGCCAGTTTCCAGGCAATATCAGGATGCTGCGTGCTCTTGCCCACGACGTAACCCCATCCACCCACGGAAACGAACTTGTGTTCTGGGCCCATCATCGGAGGCAAGGATACGTAATCAAATACCAGGTCAGGATACGCGATCTTGGCGTCGCCCACATACCACGAGCCAAGCACACCGATCGCGTTGTGACCTTGTGCAAACGAATCGCCAACCCATTCACTGTCCTGATTGAAGATGATGGGGTCAACAATTCCATCCTTCTGCGCCATGTCCATCAATTTCTGGATGGTCGCAATCGCTTCGGGTGAGTTGAAATTGAAGTGTTTGCCGTCTTCCGCGAAGTAATTGCCGCCCTGTTCCAGAATACCTGCCAGGAAGTAGGTGAACAACTGATCGCTGTTGGTGTAGTGCATGCCTGCCACGGTCATCACACCATCGGATCCCACCTGTGTCAGCTTCTTGGCATCGGCAACCACCTCATCCCACGCTTTCCACTGCGGCGGATACGCCACCCCGGCCGCCTCAAACAGGGCTGGGTTCACATAAGCGCCGCCATATTCCAGGTTGTATTCCGCGGGAAAGCCATACAATTTGCCATCGCAGGTTTGTCCGCCCAGGGGCGCCGGGAAGAAAACTTCCTGAGCTTGTTCCAATGTCATCACATCTGCAGGTACTTCCAATAATTGGCCGCCTGCAGCGTAGCGGCAGGTATAACCACCAGGGATCAAAATCACATCTGCCGTATTGCCAGCGGGGAGCGAAGTCTGGATGGTCTGAATGAACACATCCCACGGGAAGGTCTCATACTTGATAGTCACATTCGGGTTCTGCGCCATGAACTCAGCGAATTTCGCCTGGTTGGCCTCATTGAAGGCCGGCGCCTGATGGCCCCAGAACCGAATCTCAACGGGCTCATTCGACACTGGCGCTTCTGTCGCGGTAGGCGCGGCCGCGCCACCACAGGCAGTGAGCATCATCGAAGCAGTGACAAGCATACTCAGCATCAGCGATATTCTCTTAAACATGTTTCTCTCCTTTTGAACTTTGTTTGAACGACAGAAAAGCAGGCAATTTTCTTCTTAGGCACCTCCTCACAAATCCAGCTTGACTACAGCCGTGAGATTCTTCGGTCGATCGGGATTCAATCCCTTCGCCACTGAACGATAAAAAGCCATCAATTGCAAAATCGGAAGATTCAGGACTCCACGTACGTGCTCTGGAATTCCCGACTCAAAGCAAACAGCCGCCTCAGACTCACCCAGACCTGCCACCCTTCCTCCGAGCGCTTCCATCTCTGACAACACCTTCGCTTCGTGGACCCGATTGGCGTCCGATAACAATCCCACCACGACAGCCTTTTGATTCACCATGCTCATCGGCCCGTGACGGAACTCCAAAAAATGGAAGGGCTCGCTGTGTGTAAGAGTCATCTCCTTCATTTTAAGATTCGCCTCACAGGCCAGACCGTAACGGATCCCTGAGCCGAGAAAATAAAACCTGTCGAAATCCAAATTCTCCCCCATAGGCTTCGCCCACATCTCATAATTACCAATGACTGAATTACCAACCTCTGGCAGCCTTCTCATCGCCTCCACCAAATCCGCCCGCCCCGCCATCGTGGCGCAAAACGCCGTCACCGCTACGTACATCGAGGCAAATGAACGCGTCTGCGCGACGGATTCCTCTTGTCCCTTTGAGATCACGATACTTATATCAGCCAGCCGTGAAAGCACTTCATCGTAGTTGCTGATGACTACTGCGTTCCCGCGATGCTCCTGCTTGAATTTCTCAACTGCCCTGACAGTTTCCGTCGTCGTCCCTGAACGGCTGAGGGCAACAAGCAGGTAGGTCGGATTGGCCCTTTCAGGATGCTTCGCGACAATCCGACCTACGCTGGCCTGCGGATTCAGTAACAACTCCCCCGCAGGCACTGCTTGCGCGGCACAACCTGTCAACTCCTGGTACAGCGCGGCCGCCGCGAGGGAGAGGTAGTAGGTCGAGCCGCAACCGGTGAAAATGACCTGGCTGTAATCGCCAGCTTTTGGGAGCGCGAAGCGTGATGCGGAGATCATATCCAAAGCTTGTGCCCAGGCCTCAGGCTGCGATTTGATCTCGCGATAGGTGGCATAATTCTGCAAGTTGGTCATGTTCATCCTTTGAGCACTGCCGATAATTTCTTGTCATAATCGACCAGCATCTGCATGGCAATATCGGAAGGCGAGGCTGTTGGCTGCCTCAGGACCGTAGTGCCAATGTCCAGAAGCATCTCATCGAGAAAGGCCTCGATACGGCGCCACAACTGCAATGGCGGGTGTGGACGACCCGTTGTCAGGATGGTCTGAAGGACAGCGCTGGTTGTATCCAGCGGAAAGGTCAGTTCATCATACGCGTCGGCACGAGCGGGCAATACATTCTCCAGCTTGAACAGCTCGATTTGAGTTTCCCTTCTGCTCAAATACGTCACCAGATCCAAAGCCGATCTCTCATGCGCAGCATCTGCCAAAACGTTTTTCCAAATAACCAGGTGATCTCCGCCGATCCAGGGCACAGCCGGCAAAGTCGTAACCGCCACGTTTTCGCGCATTTCCTGCGAAGCATATGGACTCTCCATCAGTTCGTTTCCAATTTCCGCCCCACCGATCAACACAGCCGCGTCGCCGCGCGCAAAGGCATTCGTACAAGCCTCCACGTTCATTCCACGCAGAGCCGGCGGAATAAATGGGAACAACTCGAAGAAATTCATCAAGCCTGTGCTGGCTTCGGGCCTGGCAAATAAGGGTTCGCGTCCGTTCTGGCTCATGAAGTCGCCGCCGTTCGCGCGCGCCCACGAAGAAGCGATGTGAACCAGGTCAGCATAAGGATGCAGGCTGGGGAATACCCATGGCGCGATTCCGTTCCTGCTTAAAGTAACAAACGTGTCGCGCATTGCCGCGGGCGTGGCAAAAGCCGCACCGGGATCAATATCCACCCGTTCTAAAAAATCGCGGCGGTAGTATAGAACGAACGTATAAATGGACCACGGAATCGCCCACACTTCCGGGCGATTCGCAAATTTCACAGACTCCCAGGCGGAGGGTAGAAAACGAGTCGCTCCACCGATGGCAAAGAGATCTTCCTTATTGAAAACACGCAAGGCCTCCAGCATCGCCATAGTTGCAACCCACGTCGAACCGATCTGCGAGACATGCGGGCCCTTGCCTTCTACGGCTTCCATCAACAAGGTTTGCCAGGCCCGTTCCCAACTCACACGGCGCAAAAAAATCTGAATCTGTTTCTCTCGCTCGAAGGCGGCCAGCAACGTCCGCAGGGGCTGTAGGTCTTCCGGTATATCCGCAATCGTAAGAAAATTCAATTCCATATACCCTCATAGTCCCAGAACTTTTTTGGCATTTTCGCCATACACTTTTTTCAACACCTCGTCGGGCAAATACAGACCGTACGCATACCAGCGGCCCTGTCCTGGAACCTCACCAGTGTTGTAATTGAAGTATTCATCATCGGTTTCGAGCAGGCGATAACACAAACGATAGGCATCCAGATCAGGACTCATGTCCGAGCCAAACAAAATACGATCCTGGTATTGGATAAAAAATTTCCGCGCGGTATAGGGCTGTCGGCCCAGTTCGCCCAGTCGCGCCGAAATGTCGATGTAATAGTTTGGGCAATCGTCCAGCATCTGCCCCACCCAACCAAGGTTCTCTCCATAACACCCGACGTGCGCGCCGATGAATGTGGTGTTACGATGACGGGAGATGAGGTTCTTGAACGCATTCATGATCTCCATGAAAGGCGGGAAAGGCGGACTCGTGAACGCCCAATCGGGATGTTCACCAATTTCCTCCCAGCGTTCATTCGTTTCATCGATCGGGTCGAAAAATGCAACGGGATCGGCAACGTGGATCAAAACGGGCAAGCCCAGTTCACCCGCGGTCTCCCAAATGGGACTCAGGCGTGCGTCATCCACCTTAACCAACGCCCCTTCGTGATCCCTAACGTGCAGCCCAAATGGCTTCCAGATCTTGAGTCCCTGCGCGCCCGCCTCCTTCTGGATTTTTAACCTGTCTGCCGCCCAATCCGCGAATCCGTCACCCAGGCTTCCCCACTTGGACCAATCCACTCCGCCAAAGATTTGGAATCGCTCCGGCGCACCTTCCTTAAAATGCTTCAGATGCGCGTAAAGGATGTCCTCTCCCCATCCGCCATCCAGGTCTACGTACTGAGTGACGCCTGCTTCGTCGAGCAGGTCCAGCAACTGGCCCAGTGGTTTCTGATCCCACCCGCCGCCAAACGGATCCCCAAGATGATTGTGCGCGTCGATGACCGGAAACTTCGGCTTGTTCACCAATGTTATTTTGGTCACCAGTTGTGATTTGGGTTTGAAATCGACTAGTCTCATGGTCTTGTAGTTTGTTGGTCAGATAGTCTTGTAGTTGATCCGTTGCTCACCCGATCATCGGCTAAGTAACAGGACAACTATCAGACTATGCAACTAAGCGACTAACACACGAATTCCTTTTTTCTTCAACACCTGAAGGAGTTTCTTATCAGCCTGGGAATCTGTTACAAGGGTATGCATGACATCCAGTGGCGCAAGCAATACGGTGGCCACACGATTCACCTTCGTATGATCGGCCACAAGGATGACTTCGCGCCCGATTTTCAAGATAGCGCGGTCGGTCAGGGTCTCTTGCAAGTAATCGTTGGTCAAGCCATGCTCCAGGCTCAAGCCGCGCGTTCCCATAATGACCTTGTCCGCGCGGATTTCGTTCAATGCCTGCTCAGTGATGTGACCGATGAAGGACATTTCACTCTCGCGCAACATCCCACCCAGAGAAATGACCGTGATGCCGTTAATCCCTGCCAGCATATTCAGCACCGGCAGTGAATTCGTGATCACGGTCAGGTTCCTGCGGTCTCGCAGATTGCGTGCCACTGCGAGCACGGTTGTACCTGACCCGAGGAAAACTGTCTCCTTATCGCCGATCAAATTCGCGGCTGCGAGGCCGATACGGGCTTTCTCTTCCGGCTGTTCATTGTTTCGTTCCAGGATCGGCAACTCAGGTGGTGCCTGCTCAACAGCCATCACGCCCCCATGCACGCGCTGCACTTTCCCTTGCGCGGCCAGAGATTCCAGATCCCGGCGCGCGGTAGCTTCACTGATGGAAAACTGTTCCACAATCTCGGTCACGCTTAGGCGGCCCTGGCGAGTGAGCCGGGACAGGATTTGTCTTTGTCGTTCAGGTGTAGGGATGAAATCGCTCATATTCGCTCAAAATCAATCATTTCCAATCATAGCATCTTTTGAAGATTTTTCAAGAGGCAATTTGGAAAAAAACCTGTCATTGCGAGTCTTCGAGAAGCAATCTCCAACTTTTCTCCCACCCCACAAATCCCATTTCAGTCGTAAAATCGGACCATCATGAATCTTACGGATTGGGAAAAATTCTTTGCAGGTGATTACCCGGGTCCGGCGTTTGAACTGTTTGGCACCACACATCTGGCGGCGCTGGCATATCTTCTGCTGCTGAATCTATATCTGCTTCGCTTCAGAAACGCGGACGATAAGACCAGGCGGACAATTCGATGGAGGTTGGCGCTGATTTTGCTCATCAATGAAATCGCCTGGCACTATTGGAATTATACCGCCGGCCTGTGGACGATTCAAACCATGCTCCCATTGCAACTATGCAGTTTGATGGTCTGGTTTGGGGCGCTCATGTTGTTCACCAAAAGCTATCGGATTTATCAATTTGTGTATTTTCTGGGAATCGGCGCGGCGATTCAGGCATTGGCAACGCCTGACCTGGGCATCTACGGCTTTCCCCATTTTCGGTTCTTCCAAACTTTTCTTTCCCACGGACTCATCATCACCTCCGCCATTTACATGACCTTCGTGGAAGGTTTCCGCCCCACCTGGAGATCCATAATTCGCGTGGCGATTTGGACAAACATTTATGTGATCGCCATCTATTTCCTCAATATAACCATTGGCAGCAACTACCTCAACCTGATCGCCAAGCCTGCCACACCCAGCCTGCTCGATTATCTCCCGGACTGGCCGATGTATATCCTGTATATGGAATTGCTTGGAATCATTACCGTGCTGCTGCTCTATCTCCCCTTTGCGGTCAGAGACTGGTATACGAAATTTATCACCAGCCGGGACAGCATGTCACGATTGGATCGTATTTCAAAATAAGGTAAAATACAAATCCATCGGGGCGATGGCGGAATCGGCAGACGCAACAGACTTAAAATCTGTCGGTGGCAACACCGTGAGGGTTCGACCCCCTCTCGCCCCACAGAACGCCGCAAACAGGCCCGTACCATACCGGTACGGGCTTCACGTTTCCTGAACGCAACCGACTTTTCTTGAGGTGGCCTGTTATCTTCCTCTCCTGTCAGAGGCATTTCTCACACCCCCAAGTCGCACATTTGAAGTACTCCTACCTAGATCATTCGGGCGCATTGGTGGACATTAAAACCGCCGACCACCCTGTAAACTCACGGGTGGTCGTCACACAAAAAAGATTATTCATGTCAGTTACCGGCTTGAGGGGGGCAAGTCAGTAACCGACATTGGCTATTATAGTCAAATGGTTTATTTCCGGAAGATAGGGATTTCCCTACCAAAACCGAGTGTTTCTTAACTCACCACAAAGGCTTGTACTTAAGGTCCTGCCAGGATCTTCTGCTTACCGCCGCGAGGTTACGTTGAAAGCAGATGCAGCTCGCAGGATGATTGGCGACACTGCTACGATCCTGGCTTACCTGAAGGCTCTGATCGGTGCTCATTCGGCCGGCCAGTTTCCAGAAGGCCGCGCAAGCCAGACGCTCGTTTTCTGTTCATTGATCCCAGGCTTCTGGCCTCTTGATTACCCCCCGGTTCTTGACTTTGCAATTACCGTAGGCGTTTTCAGGATGTTGGCTTGACACTTTTTGTCCACTGGGGTAAATTTATCTTCAACATCTATGCATCTGCAGACTCCCAGTCGTACTTTGACTGGAAAACACTATTGTGCAGGAGGGTCGTCTTGTCCAAGTCACGTACGCAACAAATGGTTGATCGTCTCCGCGAATTACAGGCTTCCTCTCCGGATATCGAGGCGTCTGCAGTTGTCAGTGTCGATGGTCTCAGCATTGCATCCGCTCTGCCGCAGGGTGTGGAAGAAGATCGTGTTTCGGCAATGTCCGCGGCTATGTTATCCCTGGGCGAACGAATTGCATCCGAATTGGGGCGAGGCACTTTGGAGCGGGTGTACATAAAAGGTGAAAAAGGATACGTGGTCTTGATCGCGGTGGGCGAAGAGGCCGTGCTCACCGCGCTGGCGCGTGAGCAAGCAAAACTAGGCTTGATCTTCCTGGACATACAGCGCGCGGCCGAAGATCTGGCGAAACTGATTTAACCGGAGCCAAGCAATGAGCCCTGTTCAAAAAACTGGTTTATATTATCCCAATAAGTTCGGACTTATCACGATCAAGGCGCTCGAAGAGGTGATGGGCAAAAACGGATTGAACGCCATCCTGAATCTGGCTGGCTTGACCCATTACATCGAAAATTATCCGGCTGATAACCTGGACAAGGGATTTGACTTCGCTGAGCTTTCTGCCATCGGTGTGGCTCTTGAGGAAATGTATGGTCCGCGAGGTGGGCGCGGCCTGGCGCTGCGTGCCGGACGAGCAACTTTTTCAGATGCCTTGAAGAATTTCGGCGCCCTGGCGGGTGCTGCCGATTTGGCCTTCGTCGTGCTGCCGCTTCAATCCAAGCTGAGGATTGGTTTGCCGGCGTTTGCCAAGATCTTTTCCCAGCTCAGTGACCAATACAGCACCGTCGAAGAAAAAGATACCGAGTTCATTTGGACAATCCATAAGTGCCCGGTCTGTTGGGGACGCACCAACGCGGACAAGCCGGTTTGTTACGTTGCGACAGGCATCTTGCAGGAGGCGCTCAAGTGGGTTTCGGGCGGCAATGAGTTCCGCGTCAACGAATCGAAATGTGTCGCAGTGGGTGATGCAGTCTGCGAGTTTGTCATTCAGAAAGAACCCATCTCGTAAGCGGGGCGGACGTGGCCGAAGCCAAACCCAAAATTCTGATCGTTGAAGACGATCTCGACGTGGCTGAAATGCTGAATGCCTATTTTCGCGTTCAAGGCTATGAGGTATTCACCGTCAACTGGGGTGAAGATGGGGTCCGTGCCGGTCAAACCATATTTCCCGACTTGATCATTCTGGATATCCGTCTGCCTGATATTGACGGATTCGAGGTAGCGCGACGATTGCGCGCGGACCGGCATACGCGCGAAATTCCGATCATCTTCCTGACCGAAAAACGTGAGCGCGTGGATCGCCTGCAGGGCTTTGAAGTGGGTGCAGATGACTATATCACGAAGCCTTTTGACGTGCAGGAGCTTCGACTGAGGGTGAGAAATGCGCTGAAGCGTGTAAGCCAGGGATCCCTGACCAATCCGGTCAGCGGCCTGCCCGAAGGCGCCCTGGTGGAAGAGCGGCTCTCAGATGTCATTCACAAGAGTGGCTGGGCATTACTACATATCTCCATCAGCCATCTGGATGCATTCCGTGAGGCCTATGGGTTCGTAGCGTCAGATGATGTGCTGCGTGCCATCAGCCTTATGATCCACAACACGATGAAAGAGGCGGGCTCGCCGGATGACTTTCTGGGTCATCTCAGCCCCACCGATTTCGTGATCGTTTTGGCCCCGACAGATTTGCCGCCGTTCCAAGACCGCATCCGCTCGCGGCTGGAGCAGTCGCTGGATTATTTTTATCCCATCAAGGATCGTGAGCAGGCCTCCAAGAGTCCAAACCGGCTGTCGGTTCGAATTCTCGAAGTCCCTTCCGTGTTTGGTCGTTATTCCAGTGTCGATCAGCTGAAGAAGGACCTGCTTAGTAAACGCTCGTGAAGATCACCATCGTATTGCCAACCTTCAATGAAGCGGAGAACCTACCTAAATTGGTCTCCGCTTTATTTGTGCTGCCACTGGATCTGCATGTGCTGGTCGTGGATGATAACAGCCCGGACGGTACAGGGGAAATTGCTGATTCCCTGGCAGTAACTCATCCCGGACGCATGAGTGTACTGCACCGTACGGGGAAGCAGGGTTTGCGTTCTGCCTATGTGGAGGGGTTTCAGAAAGCCTTCGATTCGGGTGCAGATGCGGTGGTCCAGATGGACGCGGATTTTTCTCATGACCCAGCTGTATTGCAGGAAATGGCGCGCCATATCCATGATTGTGATGTGGTGATCGGTTCCCGTTATGTCAAAGGCGGGTCCCTGGATGAGAACTGGCCGCTCTGGAGGAAATTTCTCTCCGCATTCGGCAATAATTATGCACGGACGGTCCTGCAATTTCCACTGCGCGATGTGACCACTGGTTTCCGGATGTGGAGGCGTGAAGCACTGCAAAAGATGCCTTTGGACCGGATCCGATCCAATGGGTATATCTTTCTGGTGGAAATGATCTATGTGGCCTTCCTCATGGAATATGATATCGTGGAAGTCCCCATTCATTTCGAGGATCGCAGATTTGGTGAGTCAAAAATGTCCCTGAAGATCCAACTGGAGGCGGCGATGCGGATTTGGGACGTGTGGTGGCATTATCGCGATATGCGCCAGAGAAGCCATCCCCATACGATCAAGGCTGAAGATTGAGTCCGTTGCGACGATCCACTGATCATCCTGCCTGCTGGATGGTCTCACAAAGCCTTTCCCATTCTTCAATGCTCAGAGTCTCTGCGCGGCGTTTCGAATCGATGTTGGCTTTCCTGAGCATTTCTTCCGCCGCCGCCGACGCGATGTGCAATCCTGCTGACAATGAATTTCGCAGTGTCTTTCGCTTTTGGCTGAAACCTGCTTTGATGAGCCTGAAGAACGTGTCCAATAGCTCCGTTTTGATCTGAGCCGAAGGGTAAATATCGATACCCAGCACGGCTGAATCAACTTTGGGGGCAGGGAAAAACGCCTCTGCCGGGATCCGGGCTTCGATACGCGGCCTCCCATAGACCTGCACACTCAACGAGAGCAAACTCATATCACCCGGTTTGGCGCAGATCCTTTCGGCGACCTCCTTTTGAATGGTCAGGATGATGCGGCGCGGTTTTTTGCGGCTTTCGAGCAGGTGACGAATCAGGGCGGACGTGATGTAGTAGGGAATATTGGCAACCACCAGATAATCATCCGCGCGGATGATTTCCGCCGGGGACAGATCCAGGATATCGCCCTGAAGCACGCGTATGTTTGGATAAGGTGCGAGGACAACTCGCAACGGGGCAAGCAGGTCCTGGTCGAGTTCGACCGCGACGACCTGTTTGGCAGAGGCTGCCAGGTAGCGCGTCAGGCTTCCCAGGCCTGGTCCAATCTCCAGCACGGTGTCGGTGGGTTGAATCTGCGCCGCCGCGACGATTTTTTGCAAAGCGAAGGGATCCTGCAAAAAGTTTTGCCCCAGACTTTTATCGGCACGCAGGCCGTGGCGTTTGAGCAGGGCCGCCGCATTCAAAGGCGGGATTTCTTTCATTGACAAAGTTGTGTATCTCCTTTTCCGCCATCTGCTTGCGTAACTACAATGGAAGTGGGCCAGGTGCCTTCATTGAATTGTCGAACATACTCGCGCAGCACCTCATAATCGGCCTTCCAGACAAAGATGCTCTTGCCGAAAACGGGATCGTGAACCCGGTCTTGCGTGAAGAGAGTTTGGGGGAAGCTGGCAAAGGTGATGTTGGATGGTTCTAGTTGGGTGCCGATGCAGGCGAGCTGCCCGAGTTGCTCGGGGCTGAGATCGGTCTGCACCGCGCCTTGAAAAGATTTGATGAGATCAGGCATGCTGGTAATGACAGCTGGGCTGGTGAGTTTCTTGCGGAGCGCACAGAGGACCCGGTTTTGGTTATCTCCGCGGACAAAAGTCCCTTCAATGCGGATGCGTGCCAGCGTGAGCGCCTCGGTGCCATCAAGGTGATTGTCGCCTTTTGAGAAGAGCAGGCGCGAACTCGTATCCTCCGCAGTGCGGCCATCCACGGCCTCGGGCAGGTTGACATCGATACCGCCAACCGCATCCACGAGCTTTACGAAGGTACGCATGTTGACTGCGGCATAATGATCGATGCGTGTTCCGAAATTCAGAACCAGCGTGCGCGCCAGCAGGCCCGGTCCCTGCGCGGGATCGTCGGTATACCCAAAGCCTGGGTTGCCGTATAAGTAGGCTTGATTCAATTTTTCGTGATCCTGGCCGTCCAGGTTATCGGCGATATCGGGAATTTCCACCCACAGGTCGCGCGGAAATTCCAACACTGTCACCCTGGGAAGCACCGTGTCGATGCGCATGAGGCGAATCGCATCGGCCAGACCGTATTTGTATTCATCTCCACGCTGGTCGCTGCCAATGGCTAATATGTTTATCACAGAGGGCGCGCCGCATTGACCGGTGGCACTGGTGGGTGTCACAGGGGCGAACAAGGTCGAGGAAACAGCAGTAGGCCATGGCGTAGAAAGAAGCGCCGCATTTGCACCGGGTGTCTGCGTAGAGGAACGCCATATCAGTGTCACCGTGGGTATCTGGAGCGCCGGTCCGAGCGGCTGCTGCCATTTCGTCTGATATATCCAGATCACCACGCCAATGAGACCGAGGGTAAGTATCGATAAAAATGAGACCGCGGCTTTTTCAAAGTTAGTCATTTTGATATCGAGGTGACAGTCACTTCGCTGCCTGCGCTTCACTTCGGGAGTGCCGCGCAAAAGTGACTGTCACCTGATGTTACTCCAATACATAAATCACATTGGCCGGAACCGGTGTGAGGAAATATACCGTCACCCAGGAACTCCAATGTTGATAGTCATCATCGCTGTAGCCGAGATCGATCCACGGTTTGCCCACACAGCCGCCGCACACATCCTCCACCGTGGCAAAGCCGTAGCCCGGAATATACAGAGGCTGCCCGCCCATTGCCAGATACCAGCTATAGCGAAGTCCCACCATGCCCTTGGCCAATTTCTTTCCGCTCGACGTGCCTGAGGAACAAAGATCACCACCAGAGCGGCACGGCGAATAAGCGGTGGCGTACATCTGCACGGCGCGCCAGTATTCGATCTGCACGCCGTCTACTACGGCCGTCTTGACCTCGATCTTCGTTCCATAGCCAAGCACTCGCGTCTTCGGCGGCCTCACCAGCGTTTGATTCTCCGTGGTACGTGAAATTTCCTGCCCATCTTCATAGCGGATGCGAATACGCTGCATGTTGAGCCCGTTTTCGCCGGGCTGCAAGATCTGGATCTGATCGAGTGGCACGTCTGCCGAGGCGACCAGTTCACTCTCAAAGGGGATGGGCTTCTGTGTGAGCAAAATGGACTCACTGACTCGCACGACTTTGATCTGCCCATCGGAAGGTAGCGCCTCATTCGCCGACGGGAGGCTGGTATCGAGCCCGAGGAGGGGGATTCCAGCCTCAGCCAAAGCCTCGCCAACCGTTTTTGCTGACGAAACGATCTTCATTGTTTTTCCGTCTGCCTGCACGCTCAGCTGGCGGAACGGGGAAATGGAGATTGGAGAATTGGAGAATTGGACGTTTTGCCCGGAGATTGGAAAGTGAAGTGGCGGGTCAACCTTTTCTCCTGCGCGTAGCCAGATAGATGCTTCTGACAATGCCTCACCAACGGTAAACGCAGAAGATTGGATCTGACGCTCCCCATCGGGGGTGATGATGGTCAGGGGAACCGCGCGGCGGAGTTGAAGAGTGGTTGGAGAATTAGTGACTAGAGAACTAGAGATTGGTTGTTCGGGGGCGCTGGGCAGACCATTGAGGAGGAGGCGGTCGTCGGGGTTGAGCGTGATTCCCACTTGCGCGAGGATCGCCAAAGGGACGCGTTCGTTTGTTTGGAGAGAAATGATCTTGTCATTGTCAATGATTGTGACGGTGGGAGGAGGAGGGCTTGTCTGGCAGGCAACGAGCAGGAAAATGAAGGCGAGAGCCAATCCGCAGTTCAATTTCATGCAGTAATTATAACTTGTCGGGCTGTTTGCCCTTTGAACCAACTTAATTGATTATTTGGCTTGCTATTCAGCTATAAAGTACTACACCGAATGTTGCGCCAAGCTCAGCAATCCTTTTCAATATTCTTGGCGAGAGCTGAAAACCACTCTGCCCGTATGGGAGCCAGTAGAAATCGACACTTGCATGGGTCGCAAGCGACTGAATGTATGATTGTTTTGGCTCCAATAATGTAATAATGCTATCAAGATGGTCTTCGAGTGATTTGTCCGCTGGGATTCTTGATTTGAGAGACCACATACCATGTTTATAAGCTGAGTATTTTGGATTGCCCTTTGGAAAATCACCCTGACGATGTGTGCGATCAGGTGTGATTCCAAGATTTTGGGTCACATCTTCGGGCAATAAACCTGGCTCAAATATTCGAAGGGTGACAGAGGTTTCTTCTATGGGGCATTCGGTTTCGCTACTTTCCATTTAGCATCCAATCAATACTATTCATATGGCCAGCGATCCGTTCCATGTAACAGCGCGCGGATGTGGTTGATTTCACCTGCATGATAGAAATCGTGAGCGATCAGGATGCGGATGAGCACGCGTGTTGGCAGCCGGTCGCCCCAGTTGGCGAGTCGCTCGCGCTCCAGTTCGGAATCGTCTGTGACGGCGCGAATGGAGACCAGCCAGCGCTGATGTCCTTCGGTTAGCCAGTCTACCAGTTCCTTGTGTGGACGTGAACGCGCGCCATCAGCAGGAATGAGCGGCGGCTGGTCACCGCGCATGGAGGCCGAGCCGAAGGCGTAATCCTCATACATCCATTTGGCCCAACCGACGTGCTCGAGCACATCGGCGATGGAGCGGCCCGCACCGAGTGGGAGGGCAGTCCAATCCTCCTCGTGCAGTTCGCGCAAGTTCGCGAGCAGCGAATGATCTGGATCTCCTGCGAAGGCCTCCTGTGTGAGCCAGGCAAGCGTTTCAATGGCGGTACGTGAACCTGTCATCGGTCGCTCCTTCTGTTTCATCGGACCTGATGCACGATCCAGACGTTCGGTTCGATGTAAACGCCCTCATCCTTTTCGCTATCCATTTTCATCGGGTTGAGCGCCCCGGGGATGACGTATGATCCGCTTTGAGGGAACTTCAGGCCGGTCCAGGTTTCCCATTCAGCGCGCGTCCCGCGTATCGTCTTTGACTCGTGACAGACCTTGATGATTCTGGCGCCCACACGCAGATGGGCTCTCAGCCAAACGTCGAAGGGCGCGCCGCCCTCGGTCTGCCAGTGAATGTAATCGTCCAGGCTGATGAGCGGATATCTGCTTTTTTCGCTAGGGCGGAGCGGAATGATCAACGCTCGCAAACCATGCGCTTGGGTGACCGCGCGCACGGCCTCGATCATCGGCGCGCTGAGGCCCTGACCGCGATAATCGGGATGGAGAATAATCTGGATGGCACAGTGAAGATTTGATGATACAGCCTGCTTATGATTCCTCACGGCTTCTGTAAAAGCCCAATCCCAACCCTGCTCAGGCAGGTTTTCGAGCGCGTCGTCCCAGCGCAACGGAAAACTGTTACCCATCCCTGCCGCGCGGTTGTTTTCGGTGTCAAGCAGGGCAAACTGGTACTCTGCAAAACGGTCGAATAGCTCATGCCAGTTTTCGTTGGCCACGGGATCGTGTCGCATGAATTCCGGCCAGACGATTTTGGTCAGACCGCGAACGAGATTTCGGTACTCTCCGTGTGTTGCGGGCGTGATGATCTGAAAGCGGTTGGCGCTCATAAGCCATGTACCATCCATACGTTCGGCTCCACATAAACGCCTTCGTCCTTTTCAACATCCATTTGCATCGGGCTGAGCGCGCCAGGGATGTAGTACTCGCCGCTTTGGGGGAATTTCAGACCGGTCCATCGCTCCCATTGGGCGCGCCTGCCGCCAATGGTCATGGCTTCGTGACAGGGTTTGATGATCCTGGCTCCCGCCCGTGCATGGACTCGCAGCCAGGCGTCGAAGGGCAGGCCCTCGTCCGTCGTCCAGCAGATGTAATCGTCAATGCTCGTGAGCGGATATGTGCTCTTCTGGTTCGGTCGCACCGGCGCGACGAGGTGCTTGAAACCTTTCGATGTCCCGATCGCGCCCATGGCCTTCACCATCTTCATACTCAAGCCCTGTCCCTGATAATCGGGATGAATGGCTATTTGAATTGCAGACTGGATGTTCGGAGCCACGCCATTTTTGTGATCCTCGATAGCTTTCAGAAAGACCCAGTCCCAGCCGCGCTCAGGTAATTCTTCGAGCGGCTGATCCCAGTAAAAGGGCAGGCTGTTGCCCATCGCGGCCATGCGATTCGATTCTGTATCCAACATGGCGAACTGATACTCCTCGAATCGATCGAAGAGCTCATGCCAGTTCTCGTTGGCAATCGGGTCATGCAGCATAAACTCCGGCCAGGAGGCATCACTGATATCGCCGGCGTGGTCTCGATAGTCTGGGAGGTCCTTGGGTGCGATGTTTCGAAAGCGGCTTGCATTCACAGCTTTAGATTCTTTCCAGTCTGACGCATGTCACGGGATACCCATTGTTCTCGCCTGGAAAGCGCTTTACTTCACGAAAGCCTGCACTTTCATAGAGTTTGAGCGCCTTCTGGTTTCCATCGAGAACAATCGTCCAGGCCCCTTCCCCTATCTGACGAAGTGAGATTTTCAAAAGCTCACGACCAATCCCTTTGCCGTACTGTTCCGGGTCAACATATAACCAGGCAAGATATTTGTCGTCCACGCCAACAAAGCCAACTACTGTCTCATCTTCACAGGCTATGAATTTCCAACATGCTTTCAATTCCTCTACTTCCTTGTCCTGTTCGATGGGGATGAACCCGCGCGGATCACATGAGCCGCGTAATTCATCTGGTCGGGCGCGATCACGGATTTGGCAAATGGCCTTCCAATCTTTGTCCTGAAATTCGCGATACGTGATCATGTTTTATCGTCTCATTTTACCTGTTTAATCTATCCGAGCTGCTGGTTGCTCGGACAGCTCGTTGTGCGATGCCAGAAGCAACTTTATGAAGCCGAGCAGTTCAAGTGCGTCATGATACAGATCAAATGGAGCCGGCGTTGGTCCTTGCGCAAGGATTGCTCGGTCAATAATTTGGCTCCACTTTTGATCGAGCTTCTCCCTTGCCCATCGTGACGCTATTGGTTTTGAGACAATAGTGCCGTGTTCTAAAGCGTGCAGCGCACGGCACATGGAAAGTATCGCAAATGCATGGTATTCCCGTGGGTGATCGCGTAGCCAGGACGGATCATCTAACATGGGGAACCACCACTCATGCAAAATACTAATCACCGCGCCGCGAATTTCATCTGGGCCAACGAAGTCAATCAATGTTTGGGGATCAGGTCCCTCAACGACGACGCCGTACTCGCGGATGACATGCCGCTGGATGCTCCAACTTCTGCCCAGGTGGGCAACATAGAATTTCCCTTCATTTACCGTTGGACACGGCGCGCCATGTGGGTCATGACGGCGGATCAGCTCTTTGGGGACGTAGGCACCTTCCAGTCTGTCAGCCCACTTGAGAGGTGTGGCCCAAATTTTTTGGTGCATCGCTTCGAGTTCAGAGATTGTCTGATCTGAAAGCTGATTGGCTGTCACAACCAGAAAGTCCACATCACTGGATCTGGGGTTGAAATCTCCGCTGGAGAGCGAGCCGTAGAGGTACATGCCGATGAATTGTTGCTTGAGAATTTCTTTTACATTCGAAAGAAGCAAATACAAGACTTCGTTGACATCCGGGAATATGGATGGTTGCTTGCCGACCTCAACCAGGTATCGCAACATTTCCAGAGTTTCGTTGATATCCTCAACGGATGCCTCCATGTTTGAGTGTTGGCGCCCAATCACGGCTCGTTCAATCAAAGGTCTCCAGCGCGCGTCCAGGGTGTCAATGGCCCATTTTGCTGCGGCCTGTTTGGAAAGGACTGCTTTATTTTGAAATGTGTAGAGCATCCTACAGAACGACAGGACACAAAAGGACTGATAGCCGCGGCTCTTGAGTGTCGATGGATGGTTGAGCAGATAGTCGGCCCATAGAGGTAATTCATCGATAACAGCCTGGCGTACTTCAGCTGGTGAAATCGGGTCAATTAGAGTTTTTAGATCAGGTCCTGTAATCACGATGCCGTGCCGGCGCAGGAGAACGCGTTGGATGATCCAGTCACTTTCATGCGACTTCATGTGGAGGACCTCATTCGTGCCTCGATCCATGTGGGGGTGGAGTTTGTTACCTGGATCAAAACGGCGTAGTGCATTCCGCGGAATGTAGGAAACTTCCAGTTGAAGCGCCCAGGGCGAATCGATCTGATAGATCTGCGCGTGCATTTCCTTCAGGGCCTCAAATTTGGCGTTTGAGATTTCTGCATCCGTTACGACGAGCACATCAATATCGCTATGTTCATCAAAGTCGCCGTTGGCCAGCGAGCCGAATAGATACATGCCGACAAACTGATCCTCCAAGATCTTTTTTACCTCGGCAAGCAGGAGATTGAGTATCTCATTGACGTCAGGGTAGGGAGTGGGAGAAATCGAATCCATTTGATTATCACAGGTGCCCGCGCTTCGTCTGCGGTCTTCCCCTTCGACCAACACTCAGGGTCAGGCCTCCGAGCTTTGCACCTTTGGTCAGCGCGGGAAAACGCTCAGGGTGAGAGTATTTTTCCATCTTTCACGTGCCACACATCGGAGGCGAAGCGTTCGATGAAATAGCGGTCGTGGACGACGGCGAGAATTGTCCCTTCGAAATTGCCGAGCGCTTCCTCAAAGCGCGCTCGCGAGGGGATGTCGAGATGGTTGATGGGTTCATCGAGCAGCAGGAAGGTGCATCCTTGCGCCACGAGCAGACCCAGCTGCAGCCGGGCGCGTTCGCCGAAGGAAAGTTCAGAGGTGGGACGAAGGGCCGTGTCACCCTTGAAGAGGAAGTAGTGCAGGAAGTTGCGCGCCTCCGTTTCATTGAAGGATGCGATGTTTTGGACGGATTGCAGCGCACTGAGATTTGGATTCACGAGTTCCTGTTCCTGACTCATATAACCCGGTTTCACGGTCATTCCCAGCCGCAAATTGCCAGCCAGCGGACGCAGTTTCCCGGCGATGGTACGGACCAGTGTCGTCTTGCCGCTTCCGTTGGGACCCGTAAACGCGATGCGCTGCCCGGCGCGGATATGCAGATTCAGATCTTCCAGCAATGGATTCTCCGGCGTGTAGCCAATTGAGAGGCTGTCAGTAATTAACACGTCTTTCGACTGGTGTGTTGATGTTCCGAAATCCAGTTTCATCTGCCAGTTTTGCATTGGCTTCTCTTTGCGGTCTTCCTGCAGCGTTTTCTCGATGCGCTTCTCAATTCGTAGAGCGCGCCGTGCGGTGTGGGTCGTGCGGTCGCCGAAGAAGCCTTTGGCAAACTTGTCGTTTGTATCGCCTTTGCCACCCTTTTTGAATTGCGAAATGCGCCGGAGGTGCCGCGCTGCATTGTGAAGCTTACGAAGTTCGATGATCTGGTCATTGTACTCGTCGTATTGCTTCTCGTATTCCTTTTGCTTGAAGTCCAGATAGTCGGTGTAATTTCCTGGATGGGCTTTAATCGTTTGAGTCCTGGGGTCGAGTTCGAGGATGGATGTAACCGTGTTATCCAAGAACGCGCGGTCGTGTGAGACGATGAGCGCCGCGCCCTGGAATCGATTTAGCCAGCCTTCGAGCCATTCGAGCATTTCGATGTCGAGATGGTTGGTCGGCTCATCGAGCAATAACAGATGCGGTTCCTCCAACAATACGCGCCCCAGCATGAGACGGGTCTTTTGTCCGCCGCTGAGGTGTTTGACGGGCGTGTCGAGGGGGAGGTCGGCGAGACCGAGGGGAGTCAGGATGGAGACTGGAGATTGAGGATTTGAGAATTGGAGAATTGTTGAATCGTATTTCGCCTGGAGGTGGGAATCGTTTGGATTGGAGGCCAGGGCAGAGGCCAGGGAGGCGATCTCAGTTTCGAGCTCAGTTTGGGAAACGGAGCTCAGGCTGAGGGTCGTCTGAAGCGTTTGTTCGGGGTCGAATGCCATTCCCTGGGCGAGATAGCCAATCCTGAGATTCTGGCGCGTCGAAGCGACAGTCCCTGAATCGGGCCCTTCGAGTCCAGCCAGAATGCGCAGAAGGGTGGTCTTACCACAGCCATTTGGACCGATGAGGCCAACGCGTTCCTTATTGCTGATGCTGAACGAAATATCCTGGAGAATAGGCTGAATGCCGTAAGTTTTGTGGAGGTGGTGTGCGGTAAGCATGGTGAACCTGTAAATGAGTAATTAAAAACAAAAACCGAGGGCAAGCCTCGGCTGTTCATTTGAGACCTTACATGTCTTCGCTGGTGGTCGCAGTACGCGCGAGCGTTATGACTGGTGATGGCGCGGAAGAGACCTGTGAGGCCTTGAGTCAGCAGGTTAGTGCCCTGAAAATATCTATGGATTACAGGTTGTCAGTCATTCGCGTCGCTCCTACTAATTACGGACCGGCACATTATATCATCGATTCATAGGAGATTCCCTGATAGGGGTAGGCGCATCCCTCCTTGAGCGTACCCCGTGAAGCCTGTATAGTTCAAAAACCGGTACTCGTTTTGAAATTATGATTTCCTCGAACTCAAGTCTGACTTACCCGTGGCGCGATCTGTTTAGGGGGGCAATTGCAGGCTCTGTTGCGACGGTCCCGATGACAATTTCGATGTTGATTGGGTGGAGGCTGCTGCCCAGGCGTGAGAGATATCCCTTGCCGCCGCGTGAGATCACGGAGGAGCTTGCTGAACGGGTTGGTAAAGTAGATGAGCTGACCGAGAACCAACTCATCGCAACCACGCTATTTTCTCACTTTGCCTATGGCGCGGTGTCAGGTTCCGTGTATGCATTGCTTGAAAAACGCATTTCAGTGGGAGGTAGATTGAAAGGTGTGCTGGCTGGACTGATCCTCTGGGCAGGGAGTTATCTGGGTTGGTTGCCGGCGATCGGAGTTTTCAAGCCCGCCACCCAGCATCCGTGGCGCAGAAATCTGTTGATGATTCTGGCGCACGTGGTGTGGGGTATGACTCTGGAGCAGATTACCCAGACGCTTCAATCGGGCAAACGATATATATGAAAAGGAGCAGATGACATGCAGACACCCATCGTCTCACGCCGGATCAATGTTGGCGCCTTTGAGCGTGGGCTTTCCTTTGCAAGTGGTCTGGCGTTAGTTAGCTATATTTTGAGGCGTAGGCCGCGTCTGAGCCTTCCATTGAGCCTTGACGCGGGCTACTTGATCTACCGCGGGTTAACCGGTCATTGCGTGGTTTATCAAAGGCTGGGAATCAATCGGGTCGAAGGAGTTGGAGAACGCGGAATCCAGGTGAAGCGCTCAGTGACCGTCAATCGTCCCCGAGACGAACTCTTTCGGATCTGGCGAAATGCTGAAAATCTGCCGCGCTTCATGAAACATCTGAAATCTGTGAAGATGGATAGGGCCGACAATGGACGGTCGCATTGGGTGGCGACTGCCCCTCTGGGCCGAGAAATTGAATGGGACGCAGAAATCATCGAAGAACGTGAGAATGAATATCTGGCGTGGAGTTCACTGCCTGGCTCTGTGGTGGAAAGCCGGGGCAGCGTCCATTTTGTGGATGCGCCTGGTGGGCGCGGGACGATCCTGTATGTGTCGATGGAATACCAGCCGCCAGCCGGCTCGGCGGGCGCGGCTTTTGCCAGGTTGTTTGGTCAGGAGCCCGGTCAACAGATACGCGAAGACCTGCGTCGTTTCAAGCAGACCATGGAGACCGGTGAAACGCCCACAGTAGAGGGACAATCTTCAGGGCGCAATCGAAAGTTTGAGAAATCCATTCCTGAACGGGAACGCGAGCGCGAATTGGAGGATGTGGTCGAGGTCACCTCTGAAAGCTCGTTCCCAGCCAGTGATCCTCCAGGCTGGGTTTCGAGCAAACGAAAGAAAGCGAATGAAAGGAGTGCTGCATGAAAGCCGTTTGTTGGAATGGCGTGATGGATGTGCGTGTTGAAGAAGTCCCCGACCCGAAACTGCTCAACCCACGCGATGCCATCATACGGGTCACTTCCACCGCGATTTGTGGCTCAGACCTACATCTTTACAATGGTTATATCCCAACGATGAAACGTGGAGATATCCTGGGGCACGAGTTCATGGGGGAGGTGGTAGAAGTTGCCAACGAAGTGAAGAATTTATCCATAGGTGATCGCGTGGTGGTCCCATTTCCGATTGCCTGTGGTCAGTGTTTCTTTTGCAAGGAAGGTCTTTGGGCGCTGTGTGACAACTCGAATCCCAATGCCTCCCTGGCTGAGGCGATGTATGGACATGCACCAGCGGGGATATTTGGCTACTCTCATCTGATGGGCGGCTACGCGGGCGGACAGGCGGAGTATGTGCGCGTGCCGTTTGCGGATGTGGGGCCGTTCAAGATCGAAGATGGTTTCAGCGATGAGCAGGTGCTCTTTCTCACGGACATTTTCCCAACTGGGTATATGGCCGCAGAAAACGCAAACATCCGGCCAGGCGATACGGTTGCCGTTTGGGGTTGTGGGCCTGTCGGCCAGCTGGTCATCCAAAGCGCCTGGACATTTAACCCGGCGCGGGTGATCGCCATTGATCGTTATCCTGAACGCCTGCAGATGGCGGAGAAGTATGGCCGGGCGGAAGTTTTCAACTATGAGGGCGTGGACGTGGTGGAAACGCTCAAGCAGATGACTGGCGGCATGGGTCCGGATGTGTGTATCGATGCAGTGGGCATGGAAGCTCACAAACATGGCCTGGAGGGTATCTATGACCTTGCCAAGCAGACCGCGCGCATCGAAACGGACCGCCCGCACGTGTTGCGCGAAGCGATCCAGGCTTGCCGTAAGGGAGGGACAATCTCACTGGCTGGAGTATACGGTGGTTTCGTTGACAAGGTGCCGATGGGTGCGGCCTTCAATAAGGGACTGACCTTTAAGATGGGTCAGACACACGTCCACCGGTATTTGAAACCGCTGTTTGACCTCATCGCAAGTGGCAAAGTCGACCCTTCATTCATCGTGACGCACGTCTTTCCGTTGGACAAAGCGCCCGAGGCCTACGAGATCTTCAAGCACAAACATGATGGGTGTGTGAAGGTGGTGATGAAGCCGCAAGAAGACAATAACACCAACTCATCAAGGCGCGATTGATATTGCTACCGGGTCGATAAAAAACGCGAAAGGAGTAAAGGGGTTTGTAGACGCCTATGCACTGGCAGTACCGCCATAAGTTCGGGCGATCTCTGCACCGAGGTGAAATACTACCGTTTGGGTTTCCCCCGGAGTGATTGTTCTGAAGTATGAGTATGCTACTTTTTGTGGTGAATATATTGGGTCAATATCCATGGTGGGATTTGTTGAGATAACGGTTGTGCCGTCCAGGATAGCGGCTCTAACAATCTCATCTAATACGATGTGCCATATATAAACAGGCTCTGCTTTCTGATTTGTCATGGTAATGACTAGGTCGAATTCATCTCCCAGTTGAACGGAGGTTGGCATGGAGTAATTTGCATCTAGGCAAATTAGGTTTCGTCAGCTTAACGTGATCAAGGAAATTTCGGGCAGACGATGACAAGGTATTTTTCCCCATTTTGCTCTACCCAGCGAAGTGCGGGGACATGTTTGAGTTGTTCCATGAGGAAAGATAAGAGTTCTCCAGATATGACTTGTGGTTTGGAAGTCGCCAGATCGGTGAGCAAATTCTCCAGGTTGATTTCATCAACCGGCCATTTCAAAACAGGAGGCTCGGGTGTGGGATTGGCGAGGCCAAGACTAAAGTTCTGTTCCAGGTACACCCAAAGGTTTATGCTTTCGGGGAGATAGAGTTGTAGATTATCTGGTCTGTAATTATCAAGAAGCTCGCGAGTTTTGGTCACAGGCTCGACCAAATAATCTGATTGGCCAGGCGTGATCGTGATAGTTTTCGCATTGACTGTTATTGAGCCACCCCACGGGTTGACAGAAGATGGCGGAGGATCATCTTGGGTGTAT
This sequence comes from Anaerolineales bacterium, assembly GCA_035720235.1. GTDB lineage: Bacteria > Chloroflexota > Anaerolineae > Anaerolineales > Villigracilaceae > Defluviilinea. Next base: position 69,979 of record DASTOH010000130.1, read on the forward strand.
TGATCCCCATCTCCGGTTAAGGAAGGGAAGCCTGTCGCCTCAATTTCCGACAACAATGTATCAATTTCTGCCCGGCTGATTCTTGTCTCCCAATACCGACCTTCATCAAATCTGATCAACTGACCATTCCGATGTAGGACAAATCGATGGCTGTCGTGCGCATCTAGGCAGGCTGAAATTTCATCCATGCCGTCGCTTGCGTCTATGATGAATGAAACGATCACATCATCATTGGATAATGGATTCGATGTTGAAGTCGGTTCAAGTCTGGGTGTGTTGGTTGGAAGAAGTGTCTGAGGCGCATTTCCAGTGGGCATGTTCGTGGGGGATGCTGTGCAGCCGGAGCAAAAAAGAATTAGGCTTGAAATGAATGCAAATATATGCGATGATTTGAGGTTCATCGACGGGCCTCATTTATGATCCGGGATCATAAGCGCTGTACCAAAAAATTATAACGACCACTCGGCCTGGATGCCTGCAATGGTTGAATTTGTGTCAGCATTTCGGGTGGAATATTCTTGGGGGATGCCAGATTCGATTCAACTTAACTGAATACACAAAAACCCTGTTGATGCAGGGCTCTTTGTACTGTGCATTACGATGGAAAATTAGACGGCGTCCTTGAGGGCTTTGACCGGGCGCGCTTTGATCACCTTGCGTTCGGGCCTGGCCTTGAACATGGTCTTCTCTTTTGTGAAGGGATTGATGCCTTCATGTTCAGGTACGGCGGGTTTTGTAACTGTTGACAACTTCAACAAGCCTGGGACCATCACTTCGTTCTGCGCTTTGAGCTCCTCATAAATAACATCATTTAGCGCATCCAGGACAGTGTTCACCTGTTTCTTCTCTAATCCACTCCGGGTTGCCACAGCGTCCACAAGCTCGGTCTTGCTCATTCTTTTTCCGGCCATTGCGTCCTCCTTCGGGGATTGGGTTTACTATCAATATCCAGCAGATTGAATGACTGCCTACAAGTATACTTTATTGTCAGGCAAGTCGGTAAATTTTAAGGATCGCATAACCGGCGAGTGAGTTCCTGAAATTTCCGCTGTTAGGCTGGTTTCATTCCTGATGAACCAATCCATAATAACTCCCACTCGGCGCGGATGCCAGCAACGGTCTGATCTCAGCTAGCTTTTCAGGTGGAATGTTTTTCACGGATGCCTGATGCGATTCGATATTGTCCCAAACTTCGATCATGGTGAATCTGGTTGGCTCCTCTTGAGATTGATACAACGTGACAGACTCGCATCCCTTTGAGGATTTGATCATTGGCATGATCGATATGAGGAAGTCACGCAAGGCCTGGGTGGTCTCGGCCTTGGCTTCTGTTTCGCCAATTCTTGTTATGGACATTTGAAATCCATTTTAGCCACGAATTTACATGGATTGAAAGAGAAAGATCTGTACCAATCAGTGAAATCTGTGGCTAGGGTTTGTCTTCACAATTCTCGTCATCACAACAATCTTCCATCCCCGCGGCTTTTTCGAAGGCTTCTTTCCCTTCACTGTACGAAAACCATATCAATCCCAGTGCGCCGATGGAATCAACGAAGCCGAAACCGGTCAGTTCATAGACCAAACTTGAGGCCAGCAGAACCACCGACATGTAAATGCACACCATGGTACAGTTTGCATCAGAGAGGATGGGCTGCGAATTGAGCTCGTGTCCCACTTTGCGTTTTCCGGTTACCAGTAGCCACATCATCGCGATGGAGATGATCGAGATAATGAGACCGGGGAGGGTGGTCTCCGGCTTGTGCCCGGTGACGACGTTGTAAATGGCTGTCAACGCCAGCCCGGCGACCAATAAATAGAAGGACGTGCCTGTTACCCTCAGGGCCGTCCGTTCAAATTGCGAGCGCGGGGTATTCGGGTTCTGTCTGATGCGCAGGACCATGGCCAGAATGCCGATGCCTGACATGACCTCGATGAACGAGTCCACGCCGAAGCCGAACAGGGTCAGGGCTTCATCCGAAATGCCAAAGAAGATGGAGATCAGCCCTTCGGCCAGGTTATAAAAGATGGTGAACAACGCCAGCCAGAGGGCATAGGTCCAGTATCGGTTTGGGTCTTTTGTTTGTGCAAGAGTTGCCATAAGGTGTTCCTTTGACTTCGCAGGCTCTGCCTCAGCAGGCTCAAGCCGCCGTCCTTCGCGAAGCATACCCGCAGGGTGCGGCGGCGTTTTTGTCAATAAATCCTGCGCCGACCCCATCGGGGATGCTCATCTGCACTCACCGGCATGATTTGAAAAAATCATGCCAGGTGCAAGTGTCGCGAAGGATGGCGCAGGGAGCAAGCTGGGTGTAATGTTACTCGAAAAGGGATAAAATCGGGATGGCCCCATTTCGGCGTTTCAGCCTTTCCGGGAAAATCCATGAAGAAGATTTCTATCGTATTCCTGTTGAGCCTGTCATTCCTGCTGGTCTCCTGCGGCGCACCCACCACCATTGATCTCACCATGTCGGATTATCACTTTGAGCCAGAGACAGTCACCGTCCCGGCGGGCAAGGAAATTACGATCCACATAGACAACAAGGGATTTGTCTCCCATCAATTTGTCATTTTCAGACTGGGCACCGATGCAGGTAGCAAGATCGGGCCTGAAGATGAGGAGAATATCTATTGGCGTTTCGAAGTACTTCCCGGTCATTCCAATTCGGCCGCGTTTATTGCGCCATCTGAACCAGGCGAATACTATGTCACCTGTGGTATCGTAGGGCATCTCGAGGCCGGGATGTTTGGTACCCTCATTGTCATCGATCAAGATTCGTAAAAGGAGTTACTTGATGAATACAAAATGGTTTGTGCTGGTTCTGTTCATGTCGATGGTTTTGGCTGCCTGTGGTGGAGGACAACCGTCCACTACGATTGATGTCACCATGACTGACTTCCAGTTCACGCCGAATACCTTTACGGTCCCCGCGGGGCAAGAGATTACGCTCAATGTTCTCAATAATGGAGCGGTCGTACATAATTTCGTCGTCATGAAACTCGGCACAAGTGCAGGCGAGGCTTTCGATGATGAAGATCAGGCGAATGTATTTTGGGAGGAAAGAGATATACCAGCTGGCGGCGATTTGAGTGTGGCTTTCACCGCCCCAACCGAACCAGGTGAATATCAGGTCGTTTGCAGGACGGCGGGTCATATTGCCTCCGGGATGGTGGGAAAGCTCGTGGTGGTGACGGGCGAGTAGATCCGACCCCGGAAATTTGGGAGATCTATGGAAAGGCCAACAATTACGAGCCTGAGCAATCCACTGGTCAAGAAGGTCAGGGCTTTGCGACAGAAGAAAGGCCGGCTTGAAAGCGGCACTTTTCTCGTGGAGGGAATTCATCACGTGGCCGAGGTCGTCGCAGCGAACTGGGAGGTGGAGACGATCCTCTACGCGCCAGAACTCTTGACCAGCAATTTCGCGCGTGACTTGCTCGCGCACGTCCGCTTTCAGCTGCAACCTGTCTCCGTGAAAGTGATGGAATCTTTGGCCGACAAGGAGAATCCACAGGGCATTCTTGCAGTGGTGCGCCAGCGAAAAGTGCCTCTCGATGAACTACATTTAATGCGCTGTGGAATTGCATTGGTATCCCCACAAGACCCAGGCAATGTAGGTACGATCCTTCGCAGCATGGACGCGGTCGGCGCGGACGCGCTCTTCGTGCTGGATGGCGGCGTGGACCTCTATCATCCCACCGTTGTCCGCTCGAGCATGGGGACGTTGTTCTGGATACCGGTCATACAAACGTCTTTTGATGAATTTGTCGATTGGGCACGCCGTGCAAGACCCGGAAGAATTCAACTCATCGGCACCTCTGCCCACGCCGATGTGGATTATCACACCCTTGTCCCGCAGCTTCCCTGGGCGCTGGTCTTGGGTAATGAGCAAAAGGGCCTCACGCCTGAGCAAACCAAAGCCTGCGATGTCACGGTTTCTTTGCCTATGAAGGGACGAGTCAGCTCGTTGAATCTCTCAGTGGCGGCTGGAGTATTGTTGTATCAATACATTACAGAACGCGAGTGATGGGAGTATCCCGATGAGCCAAAACTTTCCTATTCTTCACACACCTGGCCCTGCATTTCTCCAGGGAAAATCGATCTTTGAGCAGCCCCTTTTCGAGCACGGGGAATATTGGAAAATGCAGTTTGACGCTGGAAAACTTCGCTTTGGCGGACCGTTCACGGATCATTCGGGTGGTGCGGTCGTGATCGAAGTCATGGATGAGGCGGAGGCACGTCAGATCCTTGCGCAGGACCCCGCCATCAGTGATGAGGTTTTTATCGGACGTCTTTTTCCCTGGTATCTGGTCGACTGGGAACGGTATGGGTCAAAACCACATGAATAAAACCAGGTTGGGGCAAATTCATGGTCTCACTGCCGATGAATGGGACCCTCCACTGAATCTTTCAGAAGCACAGATTAAAAGTGCAGGGGCGGGTTCCTTTTTCTCGCTCAGGATGTACCCGCCCCTTGCAAGGGTTATCAGTGATCGGCTCGGAGAGAGGCGTCAAAACTCGTCCTCGTCTTCCTCATTCCACAGTTCGTCTTCGTCCTCTTCGGTGTCATCTTCCTCCCATTCGGTTTCTTCCTCTTCCTCCCATTCCCCCGCGGCCTCATCGGAAGGGGAGTAGGTGGCACAGCCGGTATCAGGGTCGATTTCCACGGCTGCCGCAGAACAATATCCATCATCCAAGAATACACAATCAATGTAATGACACTTAATGCGGGGCATTCAATCCTCCTGAAATTGGGGTTGTTTAATGACTCGTATGACGGTCAGGATAAAGATAAGGGTCATTGCAATTTGTGATGTGATGCAGAATGGACAATAGGCGTCGAGCAGGGCAACCTCAACATAGACGAGCCAGACGGTAAAGAGAAAACCAACCAGCGTGATCCCAAAAAGCAACATGCCGCCATTTTCTTGAAAGAAGCCGGGCCTGGTTTCCAGAAAGCAGAGTGCAATTATGCTGAGATACCCCGCCACGCCAATCGCCGCTACAGGAATTCCATTTATTTCTGAATAAAGACTGGCATTGACTATCCCGCAACCTTTTGACCCAATGCACATGCTTTCATTATTTGTGACTTTGTAAATGGTCATGTAAATTGAAACCAGTAAACCGAGAACTGTAAGCCCTATGGTGATCTGTCTTAGCCGTTTGTCCATGTCTCCTCATAGTAACCAGGCGTTTACTTCCTGACCAGCAGGCACGCATTTTACACCAGCGGGAACAATAAGTAAAGCATCTGCTTGTACCAAAGAGAGCAGATTCCCTGAACCCTGATGCCCGGTCAATTTGGCGACCTGGAGACCGTTTTCACCGCCTGGGCGGAGGATGGCGCGCAGGTAGCTTTCACGTCCATCAGATAGGATTTCCTGCTCGCATCTTACCCGGATGGTCGGCCTGCCTCCCTCCGAAAGGCCGCCCAACCGCCCAAGCGTTGGACGCACGAAAACCTCAAAACCCACGAACGCAGAGACCGGGTTTCCCGGCAGGCCAATAAAAGGAATATTCTGATAATTACCAAATGCCAGAGGTTTGCCTGGACGCATGTTCACGCGCCAGAAATCCAGCGCGCCGTTGGATTCAATCACTTCCTTCACAAAATCATATGCGCCGACGCTGACTCCAGCGGAGGAGAGGATCAAATCTGCAATCTGAGTGACAGCCTTTTCGAGCAGGCCCTTCACAGAGTCATGTGAATCTTTTGCAACACCAAGTCGCAACACCTCTGCGCCGGTGCTCTCGATCAGCGCGGCCAGCATGTAGGAATTCGAGTCGCGGATTTTGCCGGGCTCAAGTGGAGCATTCACCGGGAGCAATTCATCGCCTGAGGAGAACAATGCGACACGCGGCCTCTGATAGACTTCGACCTCTGCATATCCGATCATGGCAAGCACTCCAAGCGACTGCGCGTTGAGTCGTCGTCCTTTGTGCAGGACCACATCTCCCGTGTGTACATCCATGCCGCGTGGGCGGACGTTCTCTCCGCTGCGAACCGGCTTTTCGATTTGGACTTGTTCCGGCGCAGCAGAGCCGGCGTCACGATCATTGAAATCTGTGTCTTCCACGGGCACGACGGCATCGGCGCCCTGAGGCAGAGGTGCGCCAGTCATGATGCGTGCAGCTTCACCAGGCTCGAGAGAAACCGCCGGGGAGGAGCCGGCCGGGATATCCGCGACCACGCGCAGGGTCACGCGAGAAGCGGGCGCGGCGTTGGAAGAGTCGTAGGCGCGCAGGGCGAATCCGTCCATCGAAGAGTTGTCGAAGAGGGGCAGGTCATCCGCCGCGACGACATCCACCGCCAGAACACGGTTGTTCGATTCAGCGAGTGGAACGGATTCGGTTTTTGCAGGTTGAAAGTGGGAGAGGATGCGGCCAAGGGCTTGTTCAACAGTAAGGAGGTTCATGTGGCCTCAGAGGAGGGAAATGAGCAAATTGGCAAATGAGCAAATCGAAAATCGCCAATCGTAAATCGTAAATTGTCTTATCCTGGATTTGTGCGATGAGCTTCGAGCACATTGGGCAGGTTTTCCAGGCGCGTCAGGACGCGGCTAAGCTGCGCAAGGTTCTTTACCTCCACCACCAGCTTGATGACTGCCAGTGTGCGATTGACGTTGACACTGATGTCGGCGATGTTGATGTTTTCACTATCGAGCAGGGTGGAAATATCCACCATCAATCCCTGCCTGTCGAAGGCCTTCACCTTGATCGGAACCGGGTAGGTGCGCTCCAATTTACCCCAATCCACTTGCAGTAAGCGTTCCTTGTCTTTGATCCTCAACATGTTGGGGCAGTCCTGCCGGTGAATAGTTGCGCCGCGCCCGCGGGTGATGTAACCCACGATCTGGTCGCCGGGCGCCGGGTTGCAGCATCTTGCCATCTGTGAGAGCAAATCTTTCAAACCAACCACTTCGATGGCACCCGTGCTGGTGGGTTGAGACGTCACGCCGCCGGGAGCGAGGATGTTGGATGTCTCCTCCTTCTCGGAAAGGCGGCGAATGACACGACTGATCGGCAGATCACCACAGCCGAGAGCGATGAAAAATTCCTCCGGCGTTTTGTAGTTCAGGTCGCGTGCCAGGGTATCGAAATTCAATTCAGGGATGCCGAGCCGCTGCAATTCACGCTCGAGCGTGGCGCGTCCCTGTGAAAGGTTCTGTTCATCTTCCTGTTTCTTGAACCAGGCCTTGATCTTGCTTTTGGCGCGCTGCGTCTTGACGAGTCCCAGGTTTGAGTTTAGCCAGTCCCGGCTGGGGCCGCCGCGCTTCGCCGTCAGGATTTCAACCTGATCGCCGGTCTTCAACTCCTGATGCAGCGGGACCAGTTTGCCGTTCACGCGCGCACCACGGCAGCGATGACCAATGTCGGTGTGGACGTGATAGGCAAAGTCGATCGGCGTGGAGCCAGCCGAGAGGTCGATGATGTCGCCGCGCGGAGTGAACACATACACGCGATCCCGGAAGACGTCGGTCTTCATTCCTTCGACAAATTCATTCGCGTCGCTGACATCTGTGCGCCAGTCCATCATGCTTCGGAGCCATTTGATGCGCTCTTCGAAAATCTTGTCTGAACTGCGCTGCCCTTCCTTGTAGCGCCAGTGTGCGGCGATACCATATTCTGCATTTTGGTGCATTTCTGGTGTGCGGATCTGCACTTCAATCGGACGCCTGTCGTCGTAGATCACAGCCGTGTGGAGCGACTGATAGAAGTTGTCCTTGGGCGCAGCGATGTAATCATCGAACTCGCCCGGAATGGGCCGCCAGGTGGTATGGATCACGCCCAACGTTGAGTAACAGGAGGGTACATCAGGCACCAGAATGCGCACCGCCCGTACATCACGGACTAAGTCAAATGGCTTGTTCTTCTGCGCCATCTTGCGGTAAATGGAATAGATGTGCTTTGGGCGCCCACTGATCTCGATAACCGTAATGTTGTTCCGTTTCAGTAATTGGGCGAGACTTTGCTTGATGGCCTCGATTTGAGCCTGCCGTTCCGGTTGATCCTCGTGACCCAGTTCATGTGCGATCTCTTCATATTTTTGAGAGTTGTAATACTGAAACCCGAGATCCTCCAACTCCCATTTCATGTGCCAAATACCCAGCCGGTTCGCCAGCGGTGCAAAAATATCGAGAGTTTCCTTTGCGATCCGCTTGCGTTTTTCCTCTGGCATGGCACTGAGTGTGCGCATGTTGTGCAGGCGGTCCGCCAGTTTAATCAGCACCACCCGCACATCTTCACCCATGGCAAGAAAAGTTTTCCGCAGAGTCTCGGAAGCCAGTTCCTGTTTCCGCTGCCTGGCGTCCAGTTCCGCTCGCTGGGGACTGTTCCCGTCAGCTCTGTCAATTTCATCCAGGTGCTGGTCTCCCCGTGAAACGCGCGGCAAATTGGTAAGTTTTGTTACCCCATTCACCAGGTTTGCAATGGTGTCCCCAAAATCATTGCGGATGTCCTGCAACGTGATCTTGGTGTCCTCCACTGTGTCATGGAGTAATCCAGCGGCCACGACTTCGGCTGGCGCGGCCATTTCAGCCAGGATGCTCGCTACTTCCAGGCAGTGGGTGATGTAGGCTTTTCCCGACTGTCGTTTCTGGCCTCTATGAGCTTCCTCGGCCACACGGTAGGCGCGCTCCACGATCTCGCGCTGAGCAGGATTATAGTGATCTGGCAATTGCTCCAGCAGAGTTCCAACCAGGATATCTCGTTCCAGGGTTCTCATGGCTTTAATTTTACTACGCTCGTGTAAGTGGAAGATATGAGCATTTGGTTACAAGGGTTTTGTCACGAACGGCCCTGCGGCCTCCTTTGGTACAATCCCAAAAGGATTCTGTCATGCCTGTTACAAACAATGTCACGCGACTGCTCGACTCAAGGAAGATACGCTTTACCGCACACGAGCTCCCTGCCGAGAAACTCGGCGCAGCGGAAACAGCGCGTCTTCTCGACGTTGAGCCTGCCTCTGTTTTCAAGACCATTGTCGTCACCCGAGAAAAACCAAAAAAACCTTTGTTGGTGGTGATTCCTGGCACATCGAACGTCGATCTGAAATTGTTGGCCTCCGCGTTGGGTGAAAAGAAGGTGCATCTGCCCACCGAACGTGAAGCTGAGCAGTTGACCGGGTTGCAGGCGGGTGGCATTTCTCCGCTGGCGCTCATCAACAAGGGATTTCAGGTCGTTCTCGATTCGTCTGCGCGTGGTTATGATGAAATCCATATCTCCGGTGGGCAAAGGGGCCTGAACATCAAATTGCCCGTTGCAGATCTGGTGAAACTGACCAATGCCCGCGTGGAAAACGTCAGTAGACCAGAGTCAAATGAATGAGCCGGAGAAATCCGGCTCATTTTCACCTACGAATCGAATTCACCCGCCAATTCACCATTTACCCATACAGAGTAATGACCGCTTGGGAAGGTGCCCAGCTCGATATTTTCCGTGAACGGCTTCAGCACTTGTGTGCACATTACGTTCGGGTCAACCACGGTATACACTTCCACGCTGATCTTCTTTTCCGCATCCGGTTCACTGATCACGGCTCTTAATTCGTGACAGGGATTGGGCAGATTTCCGCTGATGTTTAGAGCGATCTGCGGTGGATAACTTTCGCGGATCACCAACCCTTTTTCTTCGATAAAGACGTTTCCGCGTGAAAGATTAGTGTCCGAAGGCTGTGGCGCATATGGCATGGCTGATGGCTCCTTGGTAGAGTTGGCAGTTGACGGATCCGATGTTACTGGCGAATCAGGCTTAGGCGTGTCCGTCGCGGGCATGGAACCGGGTCCGCACGCCGCGAGCAGGGATGTACAAATCAGGAGGAAAACCAGATATCTCATTGTAGCTCCTTTCATACGGCTAAGACCATGCGGACCGGAAAATTGTTCCAGATGAATAAAAAAAGACGAGTTTTCTACTCGTCTCTTAATCATTGCTGCTGAATAGCTTAAGGTCCGAAAAACTTGATGTTCCCGGTTGAGATCTCAAATGTCCATTTGTCTGGATTATTGATGCAGCCAGCGCCGTAGGCGTTCACTAGATTTTCTGGGTCGCTGTTGAATGCCCAAAGGTCATAACAGCCCTGCACGAGGTCTGTGATTAAAACGCTGTCACGCGGTGCCAAGACGTACGATCTGTATCCACACTCACCCCAACTGGCCGTCTCGTTCAAGTACAAAGAAACGGTCACCTGCGATTTGACCGTATTGATGATATGAATCGTGGTTTCTCTGCCTCTCGGCGAAGATGCGAGGATTCTGGTTGAACACGGGTCAACAGTGTTTTGTGCTACGGGCGTAAAAGTCGCAGCCAATGCAACTGTTGGGAGCAATTGGGGAGTGTCAGTGGGCGGAGGCGTCTCCGTGGGAGTTTCCGTGGGGAGCAATGGGGTTTCCGTGGGAATTGCTGCCTGCGTTTGCGCAACTATTGTTAGCGCTGCAGCGACAGCGGTGCTCTGCACATCCACCGCGTTGATCGTTGGAACTGCCGGTGACGCGCCGCACGCGCTCATGAAAAGCGCTACGACTGGAACGATTGAGATTCTGCAAATCTGTTTCATAATTCAGCCTTAGCAATTCGGGTAACAGCCACCTTTGGCGACAATGATATCATTCCTGATAATGATTTCCCAACTGCCTTCGGTAAGCCGAAATCCACCGTAGACTTTAAAGTCCTTTTCACCATCTATGAAGGCTACAGCCGAGTATTGTCCGACTGGGCCTGTCGATAAGCTGGGTATAAAGCCGCACTCCTTCATGTCTGACATGACCCACAGGGACAGGATCACTTTATCATTCTTACCCTGTGGCTTGTATTCATGGCGAATCATGATCTTGGTGCTGGGTCCCTGCCAGGAGGTCAAAGGCTTGTTACATGGATCGTTTCCCAGCGCAGTCGGCTGAAGTGTGAGTGTCAGCTGGTTCTTTGGGAGTGCTGTAAAGGTAGGAGTAAATGATGGCGCTGAGGTCGGCGAAGCCTGAGGCGTACTGCTTGGAATGGGCGAAGCCTCAGCCGTGTGGCTTGAGATGGGCACCTCAGATGTGTTGCTTGGAATCGCTGTTTGAGTGGGTGTTGCACTGGGTGGAACTCGTGTATTGGTCGGGAGGGCGGCATGTGTTTCAGCCAGCGCGGTGAATGCCCCGGCCATGGAGGTGCCTTGCAGATCTTCAAGAGTGAGCGGAGCTCGGGTTACAGCAGGCGCGCCACAGGAACTGGCGGCCAGAGCCAGCACGAGCATGACACTTACTTTTATGAAACTCATGCCGGGAAAACGTCCTTATTTGACAACGATCTTGTCTTTATATATGCTGATAACAGGCTCAGAGCCCTGGGGCGCCTGAAAATACCCAACAAATTGCCTGCCACCAACCCATACAACATACGTGTATGAGCCCGTAGGGATGTTGATCTTTACCACCTTTTTGACAGGATACTCGATGATTGTATATCCCTGATCGGTTACGATCTGAAGCGAAATGTATGCCTCCGTCCTGGATCGATTGAATATGGTGATATCTGTGTAGGGCCGATTCAGGGGCGGTAAAGTTCCGTAGGTACGAATGGCCAGGGTAGGAATTTCCGTTAACTGACTGGACGCGGCGGTGGCAGTGAAGGTAGCGGTGGGGGCGAGCCCGGTTGCTGTGGGTCCGCTGGTGGCAGTGGCAGGCGTCGTTGTCAAGAAGGTGGCTAACGGATCGATCGTTGGAGTGTCAGTGACTGTAGTTGGGGAAGCTTCGGCCAGGAGAGGAGTCACGGTTGCCGTGGGAGGAGCAGTGGTCGGCGAAGGTTGAGCCGCAAGCGTCTGCGCATTGGAGGTCTGGACGATGGCGTTCATAGTCCCCTGCGAGTCAACGCTGGGAGCGGGGCTGGTCGGAAAAGAGATTGCCTGACACGATCCGAGCGCAAGAGAGCAAAGCAGTGCGAGGACTGTGAACTTCTTCATGGCGTGCTCCTTTTGAATTTATGATTGGGTGATGGTCTCCATAAACTGCATGACGGTATCACGAAGCATCCGTTCGGGTAGCGCACCCACCTGGCGATGGATGATCTTGCCACCCGAGACAAACAACATGGTCGGAATGCCCTGGATTCCATACTTGGTCATCCACTCCGGATTTTCGTCCGTATTAACTTTGGCGATCAGGATCTTGCCTTCATATTCCTTGGCGAGTTTATCCAGGATCGGCGCCACCATTTTGCATGGCCCACACCAGGGCGCCCAAAAATCGACGATCACAGGAATGCTTGATTGAAGAACCGTGCCTTCGAAGGCAGCATCGGTTACGTGAACAGGTTCGCTTGACATAGTACACCTTTATACATTGATATTGTGAGGTTTGTGCCCCAATTGAAAAAAGTATAACACACAACCCACATGATATAATCGCCCGTCATGGCTGACCTGTTTGCAAAATGGAGAAGCGGGCTTGCAAAGTCCAGCAAGGCTACATTTGGGCGAATTGCGACCCTCTTTGGCGCAACTGAGATCACGGATGAGACATGGGACGAACTCGAAGCTCTGCTCGTGCAGGCCGATCTGGGCATCGAGACCACAACCGATATTTTGGATTCCATGCGACGCATCGTCCAGGATCAGGGCCTGACGCGCGCCGACGAGCTTTCAGGGGCCCTCCGGACCGAACTCCTCCTACGACTCGATCGGGCGTCGCCGATTCGGTGGGCGAACAAACCTTTTGTGATCATGGTGGTGGGTGTCAATGGTTCAGGCAAGACCACCACGATTGCCAAACTGGGTCAGCGCTTTCAAGCGGAAGGGAAGACCTTGCTCTTCGGAGCAGCAGACACGTTCCGGGCCGCGGCGGTGGATCAACTTCAGGTTTGGGGCGACCGACTCGGCGTGGATGTGGTGGCAGGCGCGCCGGAGTCTGATCCGGGCGCGGTGGCCTTCAATGCGGTCCAATCGGGCACGGCCCGCGGCATCGATCTGGTCATCGTGGACACGGCGGGACGGCTGCATACGCGCTTCAACCTGATGGAAGAGCTCAAGAAAGTGAATCGTGTGATCGGGAAGGCGCTTCCAGGCGCGCCGCACGCGGTCTGGCTGGTGCTCGATGCAACCACCGGACAAAATGCCTTACAGCAGGCCAAGGCCTTTAAGGAGGCGGTCGGCGTGACTGGTGTGATCGTATCAAAATTGGATTCATCGGCCCGCGGCGGTTTTGTCTTTGCCATCCAACATGAGCTCAGTTTGCCGATCCTGTTTGCAGGCCTCGGCGAAAAACCCGAAGACCTCACACCTTTCGACCCGGAAGCGTTCGTGGATGGAATTTTAGGAAAATAAATCTACTCTCGCGCTGAGCGGAGCGACCCTGAGCTTGGCGAAGGGGCGCGCAGACGAAGCGCGGGCATACAGGAGAAACCATGCAAGACCTCGTCAATCGTTTGCAATCTGCGCAGGAATTAACCAACCAGTTACTGGTGCGTCTTTGACTTCGCGTCTAAGGAAAACCAACTCCTCCAGCTCGAAAAAGAAATAGAAGCGCCTGGCCTGTGGAACAACCCTTCCCAGGCTCAGCAGGTGATGAAACAGTATAACGCCTCCAAGAACGAAGTGGAATCGTGGCGCAACTTTACGAGCCGCTTGCACGATGCGCTCGAATTGGCGCAACTCGATGATGAAAGCCTCCGGGCTGACCTGGAGACGGAAATCTCGACGATTGAGGCCGAACTCGAGAAGCGCTCTTTCACCGCCATGCTGTCCGGCAAGTATGACCATGATGCTGCCATCCTTGCCGTCCATGCGGGTGCAGGTGGAACAGATTCGCAGGATTGGGCGGAGATGCTTCAGCGCATGTACCTCCGCTGGGCTGAGGATCGGGGCTTCCAAACGGAAATTCTGGATACAACGCCCGGTGAGGAAGCCGGTATTAAAAGCGTAACCATCGCAGTGGATGGAGAGTACGCTTTTGGTTATCTGCGCTCAGAAAAGGGCGTCCACCGCCTGGTACGCCTCTCTCCGTTCGATGCCGCGCATCGCAGGCACACCTCCTTTGCGCTGGTGGAGGTGTTGCCTCAGGTGGCAATGGATGAAGCCGAAATCGAGATCGACCCCAATGACATCAAAATGGATGTCTTCCGTTCTTCCGGCGCGGGCGGGCAAAACGTGCAGAAAAATGCGACAGCTGTCCGCATTACACACATCCCCACCGGAATTGTCGTGACCTGTCAGAACGAGCGCTCGCAGACTCAAAACCGCGAGTTCGCCATGCGCATCCTTCGAGCGCGCCTGCTGGAATTGAAGCAGGCTCAGCGAGAGGAGGAACGCGCGGTCCTGCGCGGCGAATACACCAAGGCCGAATGGGGGAGCCAGATTCGCTCGTATGTGTTGCACCCTTATCAAATGGTGAAGGATCATCGCACCGACCACGAATCCGGTAACACCCAGGCTGTGCTGAATGGCGAACTCGACGAATTTATGGAAGCATATCTGCGCTCTGCGCAATAAGGAGAAATCATGTCTGATGTTGTTCCCCAGCTTGCCACTTTTCTGGCTGAAAAGATTTTGAAACAACCGAATCGGCCGATCGCGGCGGATGAGCCATTGCTTTCCAGCGGCCTGATCGATTCTTTCAGTCTGATGGATGTGGCCCTTTTCGTCGAAGATACCTTTGGCGTTCGTATTGAAGACACCGAGCTGAACGCCGATACCTTCGATACCTTGACTCAGCTGGCTACCTTGATCGATTCCCGTAGTAAATGACGACATTCCCCGAACGCCTCGACTCGCTTCACGCCCGGACACCGGATCGGCTCGCGCTGACCTTGCAGTTTTCTGGCGCGGCGGGCGCCACTGACGATCTGCCGCTTTCGGTGGATCAGCTCTTGCACGGCGCAAATTCGTACGCCTGCGCGTATGCTCGATCAGGCATTCAGCCGGGCGAAGTGGTGGTGTTGATCCTGCAGCACGGCGAAGACTTGGTTTATTCGTTTTGGGGCGCGATTCTGCATGGGGCGATTCCGTCCATTATGCCGTTCCTCACAGAGAAATTATCTCCCGAACGGTACCGGGCCGATCTCTCGGCGTTGATTTCAGTCACTCAACCCGCGGCAATTGTCACCTATCCTGAATTTGAAACTGAAGTGAAGTCAGCATTGAAGGAAGGGGATTCAGTTCGTGAAGTGATTGTCACCAGTCATGTTGATAAAAATGTCTCACTGGATTTTCATACCCTGGCTGGCTTTCAACGGGACCCCGAAGACATCGTCTTGCTCCAGCACTCCTCTGGCACGACCGGTTTGCAGAAGGGTGTGGCACTTTCGCATCAGGCGATGTTCAATCAACTCGACGCATACAGCAAGGCACTTTCCCTGAATGAAAATGATGTTGTTGTCTCGTGGTTGCCGCTGTACCATGATATGGGGCTGATTGCCGGGTTCATCATGCCCATCCTTTCTGGTGTTCCACTCGTTCTCATGTCGCCATTCGACTGGGTGCGGGCGCCCTACAAACTGATGCAGGCAGTGACAAAATATCACGGCACCCTTTCCTGGCTGCCAAATTTTGCCTACAATTTTTGCACACACAAAATCCGTGACCGGCATCTCGAAGGTGTGGATTTGTCATCCTGGCGCGCCATCATCAACTGCTCGGAACCTGTCCGCTGGGAGAGCCACGAGGCATTTTATGAGAAGTTCAAACCCTATGGCCTACATTATGAGGCACTCCAGACTTCCTACGCGATGGCAGAAAATGTCTTCGCGGTGACCCAGAGTCCGTTGGGGAGCGAACCGATCGTCGTTGAGATCGATCGTGAGGCGTTCATGTCCGAACGCGTGGCGAAGGATCCTGCGGATGGTCGTCCTGCGATGAATATGATGTCATCCGGGCATCCGCTGGAAAATGTGAGAGTGAGAGTCCTGGATGAGAATCGCAACGAAGTGCCGGAGCGTGTCATCGGCGAACTTGCCCTGCGGAGTGACTGCATGTTGACAGGTTATTATCATCGCCAGGATGCCACCGAAAAAGCGTTTGCAGGTGGCTGGTACCTAACGGGTGATTACGGATTCATTCTGGATGGTGAAGTCTTCGTTTCCGGCCGCAAAAAGGATATGATCATCGTCGGTGGCAAGAACGTGTATCCGCAGGATTTGGAGGCGCTGACCTACGAAGTGCCCGGAGTCCACGCAGGGCGTTCAGTGGCGTTTGGCATGTATAACGAGGAGGAAGGCACGGAAGACGTGGTGATCATTGCGGAGGTCGATTCCGAAGACCCGACTGAACAGCAGAAGATTGCCGATGCTGTCCGTATGCATGTGACAAAGAACTCCGCCATTGCACTGCGATACGTGAAAGCGGTGGATTCGAAGTGGATCCTGAAAACCTCCAGCGGTAAGACGGCCCGTTCTGCCAACAAAGAGAAATTCCTGGCGGAATTGCAGCTGGAAATGAACAAAGAGCGATAAGTGACATCGAGTGAACTTCTTCGGCAGGGTGTGGATGCGGCGCGTGCAGGGCGGAGGTTGGAAGCGCGCGAAATGCTACTACGGGTGGTGGACCTGGAGCCGCGCAATGAGGTGGCGTGGATGTGGTTAACCGGCTTGGTGGATGATCTGGAGGATAAGATTATCGCCTGCGAGAATGTGCTGACGCTCAATCCTGCCAATGAAAAGGTGAAAGCATATAGAGGAAAGCTTCTTCAACAGAAGACTGCCCAGGTCAGCCAATCTGCCCACAAAAGGAATGTGGCTGTGGAGCAGCCGGTGGCTTCCGTGCCGCGCCAGAGCGCTCCAAAACCAGCCAGGCCTTCAAATCTTCTGGCTGAGGCGGAACAGTTGGAATACGATGGGAAAATCGAAGAAGCCATACAAACCTATGAACGCCTCGCGGCACGAACAAAGGATTCGCGGGAGTTCGACCATGTCTACCGGCAAATTGTCCGGCTGGAAGGCCTTCAGAAGGAAAAGATTCGATTTGTCTCGCCCGCCTTGTCCATCTTACGATTGACGCTTACGTGGCCTATCCTGTACACAAGTTTTGCATTTGTCCAGATCGGACTAAACCCCATCGAGCACTTGTCACTTTTCCTCTGGCTTGGCGTGCCCTGCGTGGCATTTGGAAGTTTCATGCTGGCAGTATCTGAGGTCCGCAGCCGGCACGTGATTTGGCAGAGACTATTCCTGGAGGACGGTAGCGGTTCAAGTTTTGCGCGCAGCGTTTTGGCCGTAGCAGGCTGGATATTCATCATTGTCCCCTTTGCGCTGATGATCCTGAGCTCGCTGGCCCGCCTGCAGGTTTTCCAGATTCCCCCAGAGCCATTTTTCAGGTAATGCCATGCTTCCATTGAATGATACCGAACCCAATCGATATTCCTACTTCCCGATCATGACGGTGCTGCTGATCATCATCAATTGTTTCGTCTACTTTCTTGAAGTATTCTATGTGCGCGATGATTACTGGACTTTTTTCATGAAATACGCGCTGACACCCATGCTGGTATTGGGTGTGCAGGGTGCGGGTGCGCTTTCCAATCTTACGGCGATGTTTTTGCATGGCGGCCTGGATCATCTGCTCGGCAATATGTTGGCCCTCTGGGTGTTTGGCCGGCGCGTGGAAGATGCCTGCGGTCCCTGGCGCTTTCTCGCTTTCTACTTGTTTGCTGGCACGCTGGCGCACGTATTCTTTGTGCTGGTGCAGTATGATTCGATCATCCCCGGCATCGGGCGAGCGGCGCGATCTTTGGGCTGATGGGTGCCTATTTGGTTCTATATCCGGGAGGACGGATCCGCACATTGGTCTTATTTACGCCCTTACCGTTCTGGCCGCGTGTCCGTGCGCTTTGGATTGTGCTGTACTTTTTTGGCATACAGATCATTCCGGCGATTCGTATTTTGCGACGCGAAGCCGATTATTCCATCAATCACTGGGCGCACCTGGGCGGTTTCTTCGCTGCCGTTTTTATCCTTTTGTTCTTGCGCCCCGAAGCGTATGCCCGCTACTTCAGCGATACAGCTGTGTAACACATAATTCCGCGAAGGATTGGAGCTAACGGAGGGTTGATAGAGCCATAATAAAAACAGCGAGCCATTTTTGGCTCGCTGTTTCATGTCTTGATCTTCATCAGTTGCCGGTAGGCAGACGCTTCTCTAGAGTCCGGTCAAGCAAGTCTTCCTGTTCACGGGTGAGGCTTGGCTTCACGCGTCTCATCTTGACGCCCTTGCCTTCGTCCACTTTTTCCATGGCTTGCTGCCATGCGATCTGGAAAGCGGTCAGTTCAGCTTCCTTCTGTTCAGCGGGTTCGGCCTGTTCAACTTCCTTCTTGCTGTGCTTGCCGCCTTTTTTATTTTCCTTCCTGGCGGGTTTGAATTCTTCGATCTCGGGCTCGAGTGCCTTCATGCTCAACTTGATCTGCTTCTTTTTGCGGTCAACATCGATCACCTTGGCTTCGATCTCATCGCCTTCCTTGACGATTTCGCTGGGGGTCTTGACGAAACCGTGTGCGAGCTCACTCACATGAACCATGCCAGGACGCTCGGCACCAATATCCACGAACGCCCCGTAGCTTTCCAGGCGAACGACCTTGCCCTTCACAACCATGCCAGGTTCGATTTCTTTCCACTCGAGAGCCAGCGGTTGGACCATGGTCAGCTCGATGCGATCCTTCTTGACCCGGCGCACCCATACATCTACGATCTGTCCTTCCTTTACAACATCTTCCACTTTGTTCACTGCATTCGTGCTCAACTGTGAAATATGGATGACGCCAGGCAGGCTGAGCCCAATGTCCACCAACGCCCCCGCCAGTGTCGTCTTCAGTACCTTACCGCTTAATTTTGTTTTTGGTTCAAGCGCCGCCACGGGCGCCAATTCTGGTGTTGTCATATCAAACTCCTGTTCTGGAATAATGCCAAGGGTTAATTATATCTGTCAGACATTCATACGTCAATGTGATATTAAGTACATTTTTGAAATCTATTTATCATCTGCAGCCTAGTTTTCAGACGATCTGAATTCATGCAATATTCCGCACCTTCAAGTAGGGAGGACCTGGCGATCGGTGGAACTCAAAGCGCGGGGTGGGGTGGATTGGATTCGAATGAGAGAAGCAATGACGGGCTGGAAATGACACGGCGCCTGCAGGGAAAACTTTGCTTCGCTTCCTAGTGCTTTGCCTAAGTCTGACGCCTCCCGAATCTTGTCCTTGACAGCTTCCGCGATCAAAGGGTATAAATCGACATGTTTATGTCTGTTTCGGAAATGGATTGGATAAATTATGTACGAATTCGACAAAATTGACGTCAAAATTGTCAATTTACTGCTTGATGATGGCAGGATGCCGGCGTCTGAGATCGCGCGCCGTATCGGGGATATCTCTGAGCGTGCCGTTCGTTACCGCATCGACCGCATGGTGAATGATGGAATTGTGAGGATCAGCGCCGTCGCGAAACCGCAGGCCTTTGGTCTCACAACGATTGCCGACGTGTGGATGGAAGTGGAATCGGACCAAATCCTTCAAGTGGCAAGGCGGATGGCGGAGTTCGAGAATGTGAGTTACGTGGCCTGTGGGATTGGAGAGTCAGATGTAAGCATTCAGATTGTTGCCAAAGATACTGCAGAGATTTATCACTTCGTGACCGAGGTTGTGCGTAAAGTTCCTGGTGTGCGCAAGACGACCACCTCGATCGTGCCGCTGGTGCTCAAGGACGTGTATCAATGGCGCATCCCGGAGCGCGTGTTGAAGGAAACCGCCGAAGCGTAAACGTCGGCAGGTTCCGTTGGCCCAATGAATTGAGAGCAATCAACATGCAGGACCAGGAAAACAATATTGGAGGATACTTTATGTTCGGTCCAAGGACGCAAGCGTTGCAGAAGCGTGCCATGGCAGTGCTGCCACTCGGCGTCAATTCCAATTTTAGGTTTTGGGGAGAGGGCATCACACCCTACGTGCAGAAGGCCAAGGGCGCATACCTATGGGATGTGGATGGGCAGAAATATATTGATTATCGCATGGCGTTTGGTCCGATCATTTTGGGACATTCCTACGATGAAGTCGATCAAAAGGTGATCGAAGAGATCCAGAATGGGTTGCTTTTTGCCATGACCGGTGAACTCGAAGTGGCCGTGGCAGAGATGGTTACCGACATGGTTCCCGCGGTGGAAATGGTGCGCTTTGCATGTTCGGGTACCGAGGCGACCATGCATGCGATTCGTGTGGCACGAGCGTACACAGGGCGCGATCTGATTCTAAAATTCGAAGGGAATTATCATGGTTTCCATGACCACACTTTGTGGTCCACCTACGCGCCGGTGGAGGCCTATGGAAATCGGCGGAGTCCGATCCCTGTGCCGGCTTCTTCGGGCATCCCGAAGACGATGCGGGAATTTATCATCACACTTCCATTCAATGACTTCGAAGGTTTCGAACGCGTGATGCGTTCATACGGCGAGCAGATCGCGGCGGTGATTTCTGAGCCATGCCAGGGAAATTGTGCGGCGATCAATCCACAGGATGGATTCCTACAGCTCATTCGCCAGAAGACACAAGAATATGGCTGTGTCTTTATTCTTGACGAAGTCAAGACCGGCTTCCGCATTGCGAATGGTGGGGCCCAGGAGTACTACGGCATCAAGCCTGATCTGGCAACCTACGCCAAAGCTTTGGGAAATGGATACCCGATTGCCGCGTTCGGTGGAAAGAAAGAGATCATGTCCATTATTGGACAGGGCGTGGCGCAGGGTGGAACGTATACCAACAATAAGCCAGGCGTAGCGGGCGCATATGCCACACTGAGCATCCTCAAATCCGAGCCGATTCTCCAGACCATTGCCCAGCGCG
>DASTOH010000131.1:0-27684 GCA_035720235.1 Anaerolineales bacterium
TCCGCTGAAAAAATAAACGATGGCAAGGAAAGTTGGGTATAACGGGGCGCGAAACGAAGTGGGAATGCCAAGGTCAGGATCATAGTCCTTCAGGCTGGCCAGGTCAAAGCTTGCGCTGAGCGCAGGCGAAGCATCCAGAAAAGAGGCGAGCTGATTCAGGTCCGCTTCCGCGTACCAGCGGAAGCCATGTCCGGCCGACAGGCTGCGCGCTAGCATGTCATATTGGAACATGTCATCGAGGCCGATGCCCAGTCCCCGGGCCAGGATCACGGGAATCAGACGAAGAATGAGTGCAACAAGATAAATTCGGAAGGCGAAAGACTTGAACATAATAAGAAACACCGTCCCGAGGGTTGGAGTGGCCCAATGACCCTGTTCAAGGAAACCCTGCGGGACGCTTTCCGTGGCAAATTAAACATAAAACGGATCGCACAATTGTACCGTGCAATCCGTTTACACTCGTTCGCGCCCTGCACCCGCTCACCGGCACTTCCACCCGGGGCAGGTACGTGCACGGCGCAGGCAGCTTGAACACATCAAGCCAGAACTTGCGCTTCTTGCGTTTTGGCTTTGAGGGCCGCGATGCGCCTGGCGAGATAGGGCATGAAGTAGCCGTCATATTTCTCCCACAGTTCGGGACGCGACCAGTCGTTGCCTTTGACGCTGCCGCGGCACTGCTCGCTGCCACAGTAACAGGTGAACTCATCATAAGAGGAGCCGTCGCACATGGCATAGTCGAAGTTGACTTCCTCCCCGGCCTTGATATCGCGCATCGCGACGATTCCAATCTGCCCTAAAAACCCCGCGTTGGGTTCGCAGGAATGGTTGAAACAATCAGAAGGCTCCAGCGGATCGGGGGTGACCAAATAAAATTCATCTTCGACCTGGAGAACTCGCTGCGTAAAGTGAACCATGTTGGGATCGAGTTCATCTTTCGCCGCGATGCGCCCTCCGAAGAGCGCCAGCAGCTCACCTTTCTTAATTGGCTCGCGGGCAAACACACCGCATCCGCCCTTCTCTTCGAACTGGCCCGAATCACACTTCGGGTTTAGGTAGGAAGTAAATTGACCGGTCATTCTTTCCTTTCGTTTTGGTGAAGGCATATCGCCCACCATGGTATCTTTGGCAGCCCGCGCCAAAGTGACAACACAATACTTTGCCACAGAGTCACGGAGACTCAGAGAAAAATCAAACTCTGTGCTCTCTGTGTCTCCGTGGCTAACGAATCTCAGGCAAACAAAAACAGCCAAAGCACAACAGCTCTGAACCACTGTGTTGACTGCGTTCTAGTTAAGCAGTCCCGCCGCCTCACCAAGTCTGAGTTGGAGGGCGGCGGAAGCCAGATATCATTCGTGGCGTAAGTTAGAAAGTAGGCACAAGTATTTCTGCATTCACACTCGTGCGAGTCGTTAGAATATCAAACGCTCCTTTGGAGTATTGAGGATAATTGTAATGGGTATTGACGTGATGTCAATCTTTTGGAAGGGGAGATTTCGGAGGATTTTGATTTGGACGACCCGCTGTGGTGAAGGTGACTGTCACTTCTCCCCTCCCTCCGTATCCGAGCTTGAGGCAGATAACTTCTGTGCGAAGACAATCGGAAGGAAGGTAATGAGCATCACGAACATCGCCTGATTTCCGATAGGGACACGGTTGACGTCTCGCTTCGCTCCCAGCCGGTACCTGCCGAGGTTTCGAGGGCGTTCGTCTTCCCTTATCCGATCGCCAGCGACACCATGGACCGGAACCCACTATATGCCGATGCCATTTCCTGGGTGGTCAACGAGACACGAATCCCGTCGCGCTGCGTGAACGGAATCTTTGAGGCGCGATCGGCCATGTCTGATTTAAAGAACTCCACAGCCACGCGCACGGGTGTATCCAGCACAAACGGATCAGGAGTATCGCCATCTCCCAGGCGCGTGACCGCGCGTGCGGCGCTCATGAAGATCAGCTCCTGGGCAACCTGTGGAGGCAAGCACTCGGCCGCGTATCGCCCGGTGGCCTGCTTTACCACCGCGGTCTCCATGTCGCCTAGAATCTCCACCACCTGGGCGCATGCCGTCTGATCGCCAGAGACCATGATGACCGGCACGCCAAAATGGCCAGCCACCGCGCCATTCAAGCCATACTCACCTGTCAAGATGTCGTTCAGCCACACATTGGCAACCGTACTTGAAGACCATGTATGATCCAGGATGGCATTGGGCGATCCATTGCGCGCGTGGTAGCCGACGAACATCACCCCGTCCACACTTTCATCGATACCCTGCATCATCGAAAACGGCGAGGGAGACCCGGTATTCAGCCGCGCCCGCCCATCAAGCTCCTCAATCAGGATGTTTGAACCGTTCCAATGACCGTCTGCCACAATGACTTCATCCGCGCCGGCCTCACAGGCTCCGCGGATGGCGGCATTCACATCCTGGGTCATCAGCTTGCGAAAGCGCACATATTCCGCATGACCCGGTGTGACCTGGTCCCAGGTGGTCACGCCGGTAATGCCTTCCATGTCTGCTGCAATCAGGATTTTCATAACAGTTCCTCCTCTGCATAAGTTTTGGATTCAGGGAGTTTGCTCCCGCTTTACGCTCAAGATTTTTCTTTCATAACGCGCTTCTCTACCCACTGCCCCACGACCGGATAACAGTAGTTATCGCCCTTCAGCACCCTGTATCCCGCCCATTGGCCCTGAATGTGAAATAACGGGATGACCAAAATAATGGCAATCGTAAGCAACAAGGATGCTCCAAGGATGATGAAGCCAATGATGGCCGTGGACGAGTTGAATTCGCCTCCAGCGCTGAAACCGATTGTCACGGCAAAAGCGATAAACCCGAACAGATATACAAAACCCGAACTAAAAAACAGGAGGGTAACAAAAACCTGGAAAGCCAGGGTTTGAATGGACTGAAATCGTAAGAAAAGTCCGCGCTTACCCTGTAGAATCCAGGCTGCCAGGGGAGCCAGCATCCCCCAGATGGCGATAATGACCGCGAAATGTCCCATAGCGGCGACCCAGCGGTCTTCGTGATCCTCGATCAACCAGTTCGATTCATCATCGGTTTTTGATGCCTCATAACCCAAATAGCGCGCTAGGCGGTCCCCCATAAACGGATAGCGGAAGTCCCGGCCCATGGCGGTAGCAACGGCCGCGATCACTGGAGGGAGAAGGTACACTCCAATGAGCAGGATCATGACGACAAAGTGCAGGCTCATCACCGGTCCCATAAAACTGGCTGGATCTTCGCCGCTTTGGATGGCTGATGCCAACTCGCGCACGGTAAATACAGATTGAATAATGATGATTACCAACGAACCCAGGATCCAGAAGGTATATCCCAGCGATTGATACCCCAGTGCCTGTAAGCTCTGAAAGGCCGCGTAGTTCGATTTCCTTCTCTGCTCAGACCAGGCGATGACGGGAAGCAAAATCCCCATGCCGAATGCAAGCGCCGAGAGATGCGCTAGAACGGCCCAAACGCGTTCTTCAGTGGATGGCACGCTTTTCATAGTCTCCAATGATCTTCCACAAATGCAGCCTGGGAGGTGATCCCGCCAGAAAGTACGGTTATTTTATCAGAGGCGGGTTCCAACAAAGTGCATATGACCAACAGGGTATAATTCCATTCGATTTAACTTCTGGAGGAAAAATGCCCGACCTTGCCATGTTTGCTTTGAGCGAAGAACATAAGATGATCCGCGATGCGGCGCGTGATTTTGCGCAGAACGAGATCGTGCCCATCGCAGCGGAGTTCGATGAAAGCGGAGAATTCCCCCACAAAACCATCAAAAAGATGGGTGAAATGGGATTCATGGGCATCGAAATCTCGGAGGAGTATGGCGGCGCGGGCATGGATACGCTGGCCTACGTGCTGGCGTTGGAGGAGATCTGCAAGGCGGACGCGGCGCATGGCGTGATTATGTCTGTCAATAATTCGCTGTACTGCCACGGCATCATGAAGTTTGGTACGGAGGAACAGAGAAAAAAATTTGTCACGCCGGTCGCATCTGGTAAAGCCATCGGCGCGTATTCGCTCACAGAATCGCAATCCGGCTCGGACGCCGGGACGATGAAAAGCCGCGCCACTCGCGACGGCGATGTGTATGTCTTGAATGGCCGCAAATCCTGGGTCACCAGCGGACCGGTGGCTGATTACTTCGTCGTCTTCATGATGACAGACCCGGCCAAGAAGCAGAAGGGTGTCAGCGCATTTCTGGTGGAAGCGAATACGCCCGGCCTGACGCGTGGAAAGAAGGAGCCCAAGCTGGGCATCCGCGCCTCGGCGACCAGTGAGTTGATCTTTGAGAACTGCCGCATCCCAGCCGGGAACCTGTTGGGCAAGGAAGGCGAAGGGTTCAAGATCGCGATGACGGTGTTGGACGCTGGTCGCATCGGGATCGCGACCCAGGCGCTTGGGATCGCGGAGGCGGCTTACGAAGCGGCGCGCCAGTATGCGGCTGAGAGAGAAGCGTTCGGCCAGCCGATCGGAGCCTTCCAGGGCACGGGGTTCAAAATCGCAGACATGAAGACGCGCATCGAAGCCTCCCGTCTATTGATTTACAACGCCGCGGTGGCAAAGGAGAAATCCAAAAAGGACGGCGGCCGATATTCACTCGAAGCATCCATGGCGAAATTGTTTGCCAGCGAAACTGCGATGTACGTGACACATCAGGCAGTGCAGATCCATGGCGGCATGGGCTACAGCAAGGAGCTGCCCGTGGAGCGCTACTTCCGCGATGCAAAGATCACCGAGATTTATGAAGGGACCAGCGAGATTCAAAGGCTCGTGATTTCGAGAAGTGAACTGGGATTCAAATAATCTTTCCCGGTCACCAACCATGAAATCACCAGGGTTGTTCCTCAAAGCCGCGATGCCCGTGGTGTCCATTGTCCTGGCCTTAATGGGCATCCTGCAACTGCGCGCGCAATTCTGGGTGGCAGGCGCCATTTGTATCAGCCTGTCTTTAGTCGGGCTCATGACCAGTATGCGCCTGGCTGAAAAAGCTCCCTTTACACCGGAAGAAATGCATACCATCCGGCCATTCGTCATCCCAGTGATCTTGTGGGCCTTCATCGCCAGCCTGCTTTCGATTTCGGTGGTATATGTCGCGGATAATCTCAAAAGCCCTGAGACGGACCGGATCGCCGAAATTGCCTGGGTCAGCGCTCTCGTGTTGAGTTTGTTGATTACGTGGCAAAGCACAATTTTCAGAGCACCTCCATGGGAAAAGGTCATTCAAAAGCTGCAGGCCCATCGTGCCGAACTCGCCATACTTATGTCCATCCTGGCAGTGGCGTTTGCCTTGCGCACACTGGCCCTCACCACACATCCCTATCCATGGTCAGGGGATGAGTTGTCGATTGGTATTGAAGCGCGGCGCATTTTGCAGGGTGGTGTCACCAATTATTTTGATACCGGCTGGTCGAGCCAGCCAAACTGGTCCTTCATCCCCACGGCCATCACTGAAGTGATCTTCGGCAAAAACATCCTGGCGGTTCGCATGCCCTCCGCCCTGGCGGGAACGCTGGCGGTGTTATTTCTTTACCTGACAGCACGTGAACTCTTCAACCCGCATATCGCCCTGATGTCAGCGGCAATACTGGCCACATTGCCTTATCACCTGCACTTCAGCCGGGTTGGCGTCCACAATGTATTTGACAGCTTCATGTCTGCTCTCGTATTTTGGCTGCTGGCACGCGGCATTATGAAAAGGGACCCGCGCTGGTTTTTCAGCGCAGGGATTGCGGCCGGTTTATGCATATACACCTACGCAGGGACCCGGCTGGCATTGATCCTGAGCGTTGCCACCTTGATCTTTTTCATATTGCGGGATCGCAAATTCCTGACCACGCACTGGCAGCACCTTATCGCTTTTGCGGTCGGGGGTATGATCAGCGCCGCGCCACAAGCGGCATTCTTTGCGCGCCATCCGGATATTTTTATGGGGCGTTTGGCGCAGGAGGGAATTCTCTTCAATGGCTGGCTGCCCCAGCACGCGGCCCAGACCGGAAAAAGCGCCGTGGCGATTCTTTTCGAACAGTTCACGCGTACGTTTCTGGTTTTCATTTCCTCGCCGGCCCTCGGCAATTTTTTCAACTCGCCGTATCCATACCTTACCCTGCTGGGCAGTATCCTGTTCCTGCTGGGCATGGGATATGCACTGGCATATCTGTGGCAGCCGAAACATTTCATCGTCCTGTTGTGGTTTTGGTCGGTGATCTTGTTTGGCGGCATACTTACGCTCAATCCGCCTGCCAATACCCGCATGTTGATGACTGCGCCGCCGGTAGCATTATTCATGGCCCTGGGAATAGATAAAGTCCTCGAGTACCCTAAGAAATTTGGCCTGCTGCCGGTTCGCGCGGTGGTACCGATCATGGCAATCACCGTGGGTATTATCACGTATCAGAACAGCAGCTTTTACATGGGAGAGTACCGGTCGAACATGTATTTTCAGGATGCGAATGGGGAATACGCGATGGAAGCGAGTTTGATGGCAAAATCGTTAGGGAATGAATATCATATCTATTCGCTGGGCACGCCGCGTGTTTTTACAGGCTTCCCGACCTTCGGCTTTCTTGTCTCCGAAAACCCAAAAATGGATTTGGCCGCCGAATCCGTCGCGACGTTGGAAGTTCCCACGAATCAAAAATCCGTTTTCTTTGCGAGCCCGGAGAACCGCGCTGCCTTCCAGGAAATCAAAACGAAGTTCCCCGGCGGAGTCGAGGGAATCATGATCCGCAAATACATACCTCAGGAAATCCTTTTTGAGTATTACATTTTGAATCCATGAAAACCGTTCTCTTCCACCAACATGGCGGACCCGAGGTCCTGCAATATACCGACTTTCCCACTGCTGATCCCAAACCTGGCGAAGCACTGATCCGTTTGCAGGCCGCGGCGCTGAACCGCATGGATGTGATGGTGCGGAATGGCTGGCCCGGATTGAAACTCGAAATGCCTCACATCAATGGCGCAGATGGCGCGGGGGAGATTGCCGCGCTCCCGGAAAAGCCTCGGGGCCATCTGAGCAGAGCGCCAGCGGAGACCAAGCGGCATGACAATGAAGCGGCTCGAGAACTAGAGACTGGAGAATTAGAGGCTGGAGGATTGGAGGTCGGTGATCATGTGGTCATCAACGCCAATTTTGGATGCGGAAAGTGCGAGTTCTGTCTTGCAGGCAGGGATAACCTCTGTAAAGACTGGCATCTGCTTGGCGAAACGATCCGGGGGACGTACGCTGAGTACGTCTCGGTGCCGTTAAGACAGCTGTATAAACTTCCCAATGATTTTGATTACCATCAAGCCGCGGCTTCGGCGCTGGTCTACCAGACCGCCTGGCATTCACTGGTCAAACGCGGGAACCTGCAACCGGGGGAAATCGTATTAATCGTCGGGGCGGGTGGAGGAGTCAACACGGCCAGCGTGCAAATCGCCAAATGGCTGGGCGCGCAGGTCGTGGTGGTAGGATCGGACGTCAGGAAGCTGGAATTGGCAGGGTCCATCGGCGCAGACATCCTGATCGATCGCTCGAAGCAGGAGGATTGGTCGAAGGCGGTCTATCTGGCAACCAGTAAGCGCGGCGTGGATGTCGTTGTGGACAATGTCGGCACAACTTTTATGATGAGCCTGCGGTCGTTGCGCAAGGGTGGGCGCCTGCTCACAGTCGGCAACAGCGGCGGGCCAAAATTCGAAATCGACAACCGCTATATCTTCGCGAAGCACCTGAGCATCATCGGCTCGACGATGAGCACACTGGCCGATTTCAAGGAAGTGATGGATTTGATCGTAGTGGGAAAATTAAAGTCCATCATCGATAGAACATACCCTCTCCAGGAGGCCGCGGCGGCGCAGGAATGTTTGTGGAGGAATGAAAATTTTGGAAAGATCACGCTGGATATTGGATTATGAGACGTTACCCCTGGTTTGAGATCTTGCTGGTGACCATCCTCATGGCCATCAGCCTGTACGCGGCGCTTTCAGATGCGCAGAATTTATCGTGGCGCTGGTTCACACGCGACGACGCGTATTACTACTTCAAGGTGGCGCAAAACATCAGCGAAGGCCGAGGCAGCACCTTTGACGGCCTTAATCCTTCGAACGGCTATCATCCGTTGTGGATGCTGGTCTGCATTCCCATTTTTGCGTTGGCGCGGTTCGACGTGATCCTGCCGCTGCGGGTTTTGTTGTTGGTGATGAGCGCCCTGTCGGCAGGGACGGCGATCCTGTTCTACCGCCTGCTTGGGAAGGTGTTTCATCCAGCCATTGGAGCACTGGCGGCCGTGTATTGGGCGTTCAATTACGGCGTCCTGCTCCGCGTCTACCAGCAGGGATTGGAAACCGGCCTGGCCGTCTTTTTTGTGGTCCTGCTGGTCTACCGATTATACGAGTTCGAAAAGTCGTGGCGCACGGGACCCGTGACGAACCGGCAACTGCTCACGCTGGGGTTGATCGGCCTGCTGATGACCTTCAGCCGCCTGGACCTCATCTTTCTTGCAGGTATGGCGGGAATCTGGATCATCTTCCGCGCTTCGCCGTTGCGCTACTTTCTGCCTCTGGATGTCGCTTCCATTCTCGCCTCAGTTTTGCTGTCGTTTCTTTTGCGCCTTTCCCTGCGAGAGTACTATATCTTCAACGACGCGGCACTGACCATGGTGGCTGTAAGTATGCTGGCGAAGATCCCGTTGGCATATTTCCTGGGTTTGTATGACCTTACCATTCTCTCCAAAACATCAAAACTGATAGCGCGGCTTGCAATTTTTCTGCTCATCGGCTCTGCTCTCATCACTGTATCGATGCTCATCGTGGCAGCCGTCAGGCACTTCGAGGGTTTTCCCCGTATCACCGTCGCATACGATCTGATGCTGACAGCAGTTTTCTTTGGGGCCACTCGCTTCAGCGCAGCGGGGTTACGAAGTTCCTTTATCTCTGCGCAACCATCCACCTCCCTGATATATCTGAGAGACAACTGGAAGCGATGGTTGGCTGAGGGCATTGCCTATTACGGCGTCCTCATTGCGGGCATGGCGATCTACATGCTTTATAACAAAAGCCATTTCGGCACTTTCTCCCCCGTCAGTGGGCAGATCAAACGGTGGTGGGGCTCGCTCCCGGGAAGAGTGTATGGCGGATCGGTGGTCGATCAATTATCTTTTTTCGGGTTGAGCTACGAAACCGAAGCCAATACCTGGCACCCGCTTTCAAGCTTCTTCGGCGCCCAGGCTGAAAAGTTGTATAGAGTCGGCCTGCTAACAGGTCTCATCGATTATTCCAGATATCTCATCATCCTGGCCATCTTCATCCTGTGTTTTTACCTGGTTCTGTTCATCAACAAACAAAAGGCAAAATCGTCCATTGTCGAGTTGGCGATTATCCCGCTCTTCGCCAGCACATGGTTGCAGGTATTGTCTTACAATGCCCTGGGTTATTCGGCCTTCAAAGAATGGTACTGGATCACTCAACCGGTCGTCATCGTGCTGGTGCTCGGCCTGCTGCTGGGAATGCTGTTTCAGCCGATCAAAAAGATTCCCTATGCGCCAGCAGCCACCTGGATCCTAGCCCTCTGGTACGGCGTATCCCTGCTGAATCCATTCTGGTCCCTGATCCGCACCAACATGACCTATGGCGAATGGAAGCCCTTTGATCCCAACAACGACATCGCGGCCTTCCTCGAAGCAAACACCGAGCCAGGCAGTGTCATTGGGCTCACCGGCGGCGGCAACGCCGGTTATTTCATCCATGACCGCACGGTGATCAACATGGACGGCCTGATCAACAGTTATGAATACTTCCAATTGCTCAAGGATAAGAAAGCCGCTGAGCATCTGGCTAACGAAGGCATGGATTATGTGCTCGCCAACCTGTTGATCCTGGATCAACTCCCCTACCGGGGCCAATTTTCGCCGTATTTCGAATTGACTGGCAAATCTTACGGCGGAAAGAGCCTCATGCGCTTTCACGTGCCGTAAGCCGATGCAGACCAGACCCGCTTCGCGCCAGGATCGAGCAAAGTCGAGCTCTCTGGGAAGTGCCATGATCAAATCTTTTCAGTACACGGATTTCACAGACGGCACGGAAAAAGAGCAGAATCTAAAAGGTTTTTCCGTGCGCGAAGCGTCCGTGTCGTCCGTGTACAAGAATCACGGCAACTCCTGAAGACCCCAAAGTCGAGCGCAGTCGAGTGCAACGAGATCCGTATCGAAACCCAGCCGGTAACTGATTCTGCTTCGTGAGCGAATGCGCCCTTCAAACCGATGTCTAGAAAAAGACCATTTGGTGTAACCCTGCTCTTGTGGATGGTGTTAATGCTGATAGTGTGGGGCGGCACGCGGTTCATCGCGGCCTGGCGCGGGTGGGATGTGCTGGTCGAGTTCGAATCTGTCCTCAGCCCGCCCTATCTATCCATCACCGGCGCAGTCTGGGGCGTGGCAGGCTGCGTCCTGCTGTTGAGCATGTTCACCGGCAGGTCATGGACGCGTTGGGCCATCCTTACATCGGCCATCATTTGGCTGTTAGAATACTGGATAGAGCGTATCTTCTTCCAGTCTCCCCGAGTGGATTTGCCGTTTGCATTCGCCAGCACAATTCTCATCCTGAGTATTACGCTCATCTGTACCCTGCACAAAAGCACGCGAGACTTTTTCACGAGAAGCGAGGAGTATGAGCAACAAATCGAAAATTCAGGTACTCAATGATCTGAAGGCCCAATCGCGGCTCGGGGGAGGCGCCGATCGCATCGAAGCACAGCACAAAAAGGGACGCCTGACTGCCCGTGAACGCATCGACCTTTTAATGGATAAAGGCTCCTTCCACGAAGTGGATGCCTTCGTTCAGCACCGCACCCATGATTTTGGACTCGACCAGCAGAAGTATATGAGCGACTCGGTAGTGACCGGCTGGGGGACCATCGAAAGCCGGCTCGTATATGTATTCTCACAGGATTTCACGGTTTTTGGTGGAAGCCTCGGCGAGGTGCATGCCGAGAAGATCTGCAAGATCATGGATATGGCCATGAAGAACGGCGCGCCGGTGATCGGCATCAATGATTCCGGCGGCGCGCGCATTCAGGAGGGCGTGGTCTCACTGGCAGGCTACGCGGACATCTTTCTGCGCAATACCATGGCTTCAGGCGTCATCCCACAAATCTCTGCCATTATGGGGCCCTGTGCTGGCGGCGCGGTGTACTCTCCGGCTCTCACCGATTTCATCTTTATGACCCGCAACACATCCTACATGTTTGTCACCGGGCCAGATGTGGTCAAAACGGTGACGCATGAGGAAGTATCATTCGAAGATCTGGGTGGCGCAAGCGTTCATTCTGAAAAATCGGGCGTGTGTCACGTTACAGCAGACAGCGAGGCAGATACGCTGTATTTGATCCGAAAACTGTTGGGTTATCTTCCACAGAACAACATGGAAGATCCACCGTTCATGCCTGGCGACGAGCCGCTCCGCATGGATGAAAGGCTCAACAATATTGTGCCGGATGATGCCAACAGGCCCTACGACATCAAGGATGTGATCCGCCCCATCATGGATAACGGTCAGTTCTTCGAGATCCATGAGAATTACGCCCAGAACATTGTGGTGGGTTTTGCACGACTAGGGGGCCACTCGGTAGGCATCGTCGCCAATCAGCCTGCCGTGCTGGCAGGTGTTTTGGATATCGACGCCAGCGAAAAGGGCGCGCGCTTTGTACGATTCTGCGACGCCTTCAATATTCCGATCATCACCTTTGAAGATGTGCCCGGCTTTTTACCTGGAACCTTTCAGGAACATCATGGCATTATCCGTTCGGGGGCCAAGTTGCTGTACGCTTATTGTGAGGCCACAGTTCCCAAACTGACCATCATTACGCGCAAGGCCTACGGCGGTGCCTATTGCGTGATGTCCTCCAAGCACATTCGCAGCGACGTGAACCTTGCCTGGCCCACTGCCGAGATCGCCGTCATGGGACCGGATGGCGCGGTGAGCATTATCTTCCGCAAGGAACTGGAGAAAGCCAAGGATCCGGTGAAAAAGAAAGCGGAACTGGTTACAGAGTATCGCGAGAAATTCGCCAGCCCGTATGTTGCCGCGGAACGCGGTTTCATTGACGACGTGATCGAACCCAAGGAGACCCGCCCGCGCCTGATCAACGCGCTGGAGATGTTAAGCAACAAGCGCGATGCCAACCCGGCGAAGAAGCACGGGAATATACCCCTGTAACATCAAGAGGTGTCATGTTCAAAAAAGTACTGATCGCTAACCGAGGAGAGATCGCGGTACGCATCATCCGTGCGTGCCGTGAAGTGGGAATCGATACAGTAGCGGTATATTCCGAAGCCGACCGCCACGCACTGCATGTGCGATATGCGGATGAGGCGTATTTATTGGGTCCCGCTCCTTCACGCGAATCCTATTTACGCGCCGATAAGATCATCGACATCGCGCGCAAATCGGGCGCCGACGCGGTGCATCCCGGCTATGGCTTTTTGGCGGAACGTGAGGATTTTTCAGCTGCCTGCGAAGAGAATAATATCGCCTTCATCGGTCCCAAGCCTTCGTCCATTGCGGCGATGGGCGATAAGGCTGAAGCCCGCGCGACCGTAATCAAGGCGGGCGTTCCGGTCGTGCCAGGCACCGAAGACGTGGGCAACATGACGAACGAGGAGTTGCTCACCAAAGCGCCGCAGATCGGCTTCCCGTTGTTGATCAAGGCCACGGCAGGCGGAGGCGGAAAAGGCATGAGGGAGGTAAAGTCCCTGGAGGAGATGCCAACTCTGCTGGAGTCGGCACGGCGGGAGGCGGAATCTGCTTTTGGCGACGGGAACGTCTATCTGGAGAAACTGGTTGAGGGGGCGCGGCATATCGAAATCCAGATTCTGGCAGATGCTCATGGCAATGTGATTCATCTGGGCGAACGCGAATGTTCCCTACAACGCCGTCATCAGAAGCTTTTGGAGGAGGCACCCTCTTCCGCCCTGGATGAGGAATTGCGGAATCGCATGGGCGCAGTGGCCGTCAAATCGGCGCAGGCCGTCAATTATCTCAACGCGGGGACCATCGAATTTCTGCTCGATAAAGACAACAACTATTACTTTCTGGAAATGAACACGCGCTTGCAGGTGGAGCATCCGGTGACAGAAATGGTGACCGGCATTGACATCGTGAAGGAACAAATCCGCATCGCGCGTGGGCGTACCCTGAGCTACAAACAGGAGGAGGTGAAGTTCAACGGGCACGCGATCGAATGCCGAATCAATGCCGAAGACCCGTACAACAACTTCATGCCATCCACCGGGCGCATCACCCACAGCCTGCTCCCCACCGGGCCGGGCGTGCGTGTGGATACAGGCGTCTATCCTGGATTTGAAATCACACCGTTCTATGACCCCTTGATCGCAAAACTGATCGTATGGGGCGAGACGCGCGCGCAGGCCATTTTGCGCATGCGCCGCGCCCTGGAGGAATATCGCATCGTAGGCGTACGGACCAATATTCCGTTCCATCAAACCCTGATGGACTCACACCGTTTCATGGCGGGCCAATATGACACACGTTTTGTGGAGGAACGTTTCTCGATGGAAGATGCTGAGGAGCATCGCCAGCACCATCCGGAAGTAGCTGCCATCCTGGCCACGCTGGTTGCGCACCGGCAAACGGAACGCTCCGCCCAGATCGTCAATCGCAACGAGCGCGATACCAGTAACTGGAAATGGGTTGGTCGCTGGGAAAGAATGCACAGGTAATACTCTTGCTTGAGGCGCCGTCCCCGGCGCTGGGGACGGCGCCTCAAGCAGTAGGATGATCATGAAATACGTTGCCACCATCGAAGACAAACAATATCTCGTTGAGGTGATTGACGAAAAGCATGTCAGCGTGGATGGCAAGATCTATAACGTTGACTTCGAAAGTGTCAGCGGGCAGCCGGTCTTTTCCATGATCGTGGATGGGAAATCGTATGAAGCCTATGTGCAGGAGGGCGATGACAACTGGCAGGTGCTGATGCGCGGGCGGCTGTATCCTGTAAAAGTCGAGGATGAGCGCGAAAAACGTTTGCGGGCCGCGGGTGGCGCAGGTGTGACAGAGACCGGAGAATTCCATCTCAAGGCGCCCATGCCCGGCCTTGTGATCACTATACCGGTGACTGAGGGACAGGAGGTGAAGAAGGGGCAGGTGTTGCTCATTCTGGAATCCATGAAGATGCAGAATGAACTCAAGTCGCCGCGCGATGGCAAAGTCACCCGCATCCGGGTCAAGCCCGGCGAAAGTGTGGAACAGAGACAGGCTTTGCTCAGCGTGCAATAACCCATGAATAATCGAGAAATCGAAGCAAAATTTTACGTGCTCGACTTGAAGAGGATCGAAACGCGGCTCCAGAGTCTGGGGGCGCGTCTGATTCAGCCCCGCATCCTTGAGACAAACATCCGCTTCGACCTGCCCAACAACCGCTTCCACTCCGAGGGGCGTGTTCTTCGCCTCAGGCAGGATACCGCAGCGCGGCTCACGTATAAAGATTCCGGCAACAACGAACAGGGCGTGCTCAATCGCACCGAAATCGAGTTCACCGTGGAAAGCTTCGAGAAAGCGAAACTATTTCTCGAAGCGTTGGGATACCAAAAGCTGCTCGAATACGAAAAATATCGCACAACATACGTTTTGGAGTCCGGCAGCTTGCTGTCGGCAGTCCATGAGCAAGCTCATGGACTCCAGAGCTACCATATCATGCTCGATGAATTGCCCTATGGAAACTTCGTCGAGATCGAGGGCGAAGACATCCAGGCCATTCAGGATATTGCGGAGAAACTCAAGCTCGATCGTGATGCCGCAATCCCTTATGGATATTCGGCCTTGTTTGAAATAGTCCGAGAGACTCTAAAACTGCCCTTTACCGATCTGACCTTTGCCAACTTTGAGGGGATCACGGTCTCCCCGGAGCACCTTCAAGTTCGTCCGGCCGATGAGTCTGCTGGCCAAAAGCATGATTGAAAAGAAATCCAAAAAGACGTATACTACTAAAATCCATTCGCCAAAAAAGAAAGGATCCGCCCCATGCACAACCATCGTCACCCGATTCATTGCATTGTCCCACCACACATGTTGAATAATATTGCCACGCATGGTACCGAAAATCAAAGAAATCTGGCAATTAGCACCCTCAAAGTATCTGAGCAAATGCGCGGCCAGCGACGCGCCTTGTCCGATTTTACCGCCGCGGCATTCCGTGTGGCGGCTGTCGGAGGCGGAAAGGAACGCATCGTCTACGATGCAAAGAACGGGTCCACGCTCCCGGGCACCGCGGTACGAAATGAAGGAGACCCGGCTTCTGCAGATGTGGCCGTCAACGAAGCTTATGACGGCAGCGGCGTAACATACGATCTGTACAAAAATGTCTATGACCGAAATTCCATTGACAACAATGGCATGCGGCTTGACTCCACGGTGCATTACCGAAGAGATTACGACAACGCCTTCTGGAACGGTGAACAAATGGTGTACGGCGACGGCGATGGCGAACTCTTTAACCGCTTCACCATAGCGATCGACGTGATCGGTCACGAACTAACGCATGGCGTCACGCAGTTCGAGGCCAAACTCGTTTATTCCCAACAACCCGGCGCGTTAAACGAATCCATGTCGGATGTCTTCGGGTCGCTGGTCAAACAATATCAAAAAGGACAAACCGCTGATCAGGCAGATTGGATCATTGGCGAAGGTCTGTTCACATCCAGCGTCAATGGCGTTGGCATCCGCTCGATGAAGGCGCCGGGCACTGCCTATGACGATCCCGTGCTTGGCAAAGATCCACAACCTGCACATATGAAGGATTATGTGAATACGTCCAGCGATAACGGCGGCGTACATATCAACTCTGGGATTCCAAACCATGCCTTTTATCTTGTTGCAAACCTAATCGGCGGTCATGCGTGGGAAAAAACCGGGCAGATCTGGTATGTAACACTCCGGGATAAATTGACCAGCAGTTCCAACTTTCAGCAATGCGCAAACCAAACCTTCCAGGTTGCAGGAGCTTTATTCGGGGCCGGGAGTCTCGAGCAACAAGCCGTGAAATCAGGCTGGGCCGAAGTCGGCCTTGACGTGGAAGGCGGTGGAACGCCCACTCCGACACCTGGCGACGGATGTATTGGATCGCTATTAAAGCTGATCGGCGCAGCGCCTGCAAAATAGAGCTCCAATGGATATCAAGCGCATCAAATTCGAACGTACCGGTGGCTTTACAGGCATACGCGTCGCCGCCGACTTTGAATTGGACGACCTGCCCGAGGAGCAGGCCGAGGAACTCCGTGAACTGCTGGACGATGTGGATTTCGATGAATTGCCCGAGCAGCTGATGGGAAAAAGTCAGATGGCGGATGCGTTTACCTATTCCATTACGGTCGAGCACGAGAAAGGCAAACATACCGTCCACACCAGCGATACCGCCGCGCCGGAGAAAATGCAGCCCCTGCTTGAGCTCCTCTATAGGATCGCACGCCAGCGAGCCAAAAAAAAGTAAGAGACCATTTCAAGAAAAAAAACGCCATCCGCAAACGAAGGCGTTTTTTTTAGATTCACCCATATTTGAAACATAAGAAAATCTGGAGTTAGGGAGCTCGCTCCCGTATTTCGGCTACGGCTTTGGCCACGGAATTACGGCCGGCTCGGAAAACCCGTGCTTTTCAACTGTGTACAACAAGCCTGAAGAAGGCTGGGCACAGCCCGCCTCATCCCTGACGGTGTAGCTCGTCGTGTATTGATCAGGATATGAGTCTGTCCACCAGAGGTAAAGGGTATCCTGGCAAACGAATAGCTCCAGGAGATAGCCGCGATCCTTATCTTTTGACATCTCCACCCGATCCCAGGTGATCGTGACCTGGTCGCTATTGCGGACGGCGGTCACATTTTCGGGAGGACCATACTGGTTGGAGCCGATCGATTGCAGATAGAGTTCCGTGTAATTGACTTTGGTGATATCTCCGGTTACATCTATCACGGACGGGGCGACCCAGCAGGAATAATTAAGCTTATCAAATCTCACTTGCAGCCACTTACTGTAAATGTACCGCCCGCGGACCGTTCCCGTATCACCGGGGAACAAATCCGCCGCGTGGAGATAAGCGACGGATGGACCATACCGGCAATGCGCCTGCTTGTTGACGGTAACTGTTGGAAATGCAAATGTCGGAGTAGGAGTGATCGTTGGTGATAACGTTATGGAGGGTGTAAAAGTGATTGTGGGAGTCAAAGTCTCTGTAATTGTGGGTGTAAAAGTTTGCGAAGGCACACTCGTGGCAGTTGGTACTGGAGTGTCTGTCCACATATCGGCGGTGGCTGTGAGCGCAATAGCCGTTTGCGTGGCCTGTTGCTCGGGTGAAGGAGCACATGCTGAGATGAACAGTACGACGAGCAGTAAAGCTCGATATGGTTTCATCTAAATTCTCCAAGAAACGCCAGGATATTTCTTCCCAGCGCGTCATTGTTGTATCCGCCTTCCATCACAATGACCGTTGGCAATTCTAATGACGCGATCTCTTTCGCAATTCTTCCAATGCCCTCCGTAGTCACTTTGATCGTGCCCAGCGGGTCATCGGCATAAATATCCATGCCGGCAGAAACGACCAAGTTAGTGGGCTTGAATTCACGAATCAGTCGATTCGCTTGAACGAGAGTTTCCAGATACGCATTATCATCAGTCCCACGCGGCAGAGGGAAGTTATGATGAAAGCCCAACCCCTTCCCTTCGCCGCGCTCGTCCGCATACCCCATGTAGCTTGGGTATTCAAAATCCGGATCAGCGTGAATGGAAATGGTCAACACATCGTCGCGGTCGTAGAAAATATCCTGGGTGCCGTTGCCGCAATGGTAATCCACGTCGAGGATCGCAACGCGTCCTTTTGAGGACAACCAGTTGGCCGCGACCGAGGCGTTGTTGATGAAGCAATAGCCGCCGGCGTAATCCTTCCCGGCATGATGGCCAGGCGGGCGGCACAATGCAAAAGTAGACCGGCCACCAACAGCGTCAACCGCCTGTGCCGCACTCAACGCACAATTCGCAGAAGTCAGTGCAGCAGAAAATGTCCCTTCCACAATGCAGGCGCTCAGGTCCATCATGTAGTACCCGGCCCGGCCCAGGAGTGATTTGGGTTTGTGGGGGTGTCTTCGCAGGGCAAAGGTGGCAGGCAACAGCGTAGACGGATCTTTGGGATCAGTAGCCAGCCAATCGGTCCACGCAGCGGCGAGAAAATCCAGATAATCCTTATCGTGCACGGCCAGGATTGGGTCGAGTCCAAAATCCGCTGGCTCGACCAGCTCTGTCCAATCCACACTGTGCAGCGCATCCAGGATCCGATCCATGCGATCCGGATTTTCAAGATATGGCACGCGCAGGCCGCCATCGAAAACTTCAAAGGGCGGTTCATGTTTGCGATGTGCTTCAGAGTAAAAGATCTTCACCGTGACTCCGTAAGAACCTGTACTACAATTGTATCAATGGTACGGAGGATTTCATGGATGTTTTCGAGGCGATATATAACAGGCACTCACAGGGAAAAGTAAAACAGGAGGCCGTGCCGCGCGAGTTGATCGAAAAAATCTTGAGCGCGGCCGTGCAGGCTCCGAACCATTACAAGGTGAGACCGTGGCGATTCGTGGTGTTAACTGGAAGCGCGCGGGACAGACTTGGTGATGTGTTTGCCGCCTCACAACTGGATCGGTACCCTGATCTGCAACCTGAAGCCCTGGCCATAACCCGGGCCTTGCCGCTCCGCGCCCCCGTGCTGATCGCGGTCGGAGTGGATAAGCCCACAGAAGCAAGAGTGCTTGAGATCGAAAATATCTGCGCCGCTGCCGCCGCATGCCAAAACCTGTTGCTGGCGGCGCAAGCCGAAGGCCTCGCAGTGAAATGGCGGACAGGTGAATGGGCGCGTGACCCGAAAGTAAAAGAGTTCCTGGGTTTTGCGCCCGACCAACCTCTGATCGCGTTCTTGTATATTGGGTATCCTGAATTTGTCGCAGAATATGAACCACGCCCCTCGTTTGAAGACCGGACGGTGTGGATGACATAGGTAGACAAGTAGACAGGTACACACGTAAACAGGTGGGCGCGGGTTTAAGCACTTCCCTGTTTACGTGTCTACTTGTTTCCGTGTTTACTTGATTCCCATCTCCCTCAACACTTCAACCATCAAATCCGGCCGGTCTGTGATGATTCCATCCACGCCCCACTCGATGTATTGTTTCATCAGAGCTGGATCATTTACCGTCCAGGGCTCCACTCGGATGTTCTTGGCATGTGATTCGCGGATGAAACGCTCGGTCATGATTTGAATGCCGAGCGAGTCTTCCGGGTCCCAGGGCGGCTGAACGGCTTGGAACTTCGGGAAATAAAATCCCCACAGGAACGCCTTGCCGAGAAGCACATAGTTCCGTACCTCCGTCCGTGAGGCGGAAGTGGCCACTTCAGGGCAAGTGGATCGAAAATTCTTCATGGCCACATCATGAAATGAGGCGACCAACACTTTATCTTGCATCTGGTATTGTCGGATCAGGTCACACAGCGGCCTGTCAATCGGATTCTGAGTCAGCTTGATCTCGATCACATATCGCATCTGTGGAAATTTCTGAAAGACTTCATCCAAAGTCGGCACAGGGATTCGCTGCCCACGGAAGGGAAAGGTCACGCCATCGTCGGTGGACCAGTCATATGCCGCGTCCAGTCGCTGCAGATCTGCCAGCGTCATATCTTCGATGAGGCCCGTGCCATCGGTCGTGTCATCCACGGTTTCATCGTGCATCAGGACGATCCGGCCATCCTTCGTGATGTGCGCGTCCATCTCCAGGACGCCTGACCCGATCTCGACGGCCCTTTCAAAGGCGAACATCGTATCACCCGGCCATACCCCATCTCCACCTTGATGAGCAATGACCAGGGGCCGCGGTGCACCAGCATAATAATTCGCTGTTGGTGCCTTCGGGTTGACGATCACCGATGCGATAAATGCAAGAAACACAAAAGCCAGAACTGTTTTGAAAGCCTTGGATATCATAAGTAGTACTCAAGCCGCCGTCTGGCCACTAAGCGTGCTGTGTAATGTTCGCGAGGCACGCCACCGGAAACCGAAGTGACAGAAAGCCTTTTACAAGCCTAGATAGCGCGCGATCGCCATAAAAATGACGGAGAGGATGAGAGATGCGGCAGTGATTCTCGAATAGGTCATTTGCTGTTTTTGGAGTGCCTGCAATTGCGTGGCTTGTTCAGACGAAGGTCCGCCCTGAATTTGTGCTCCGAGCCCAGCCAGAGATTTCATCGTACGCCCGACCATGATCCCAAAAGCAAAACCGATGAACGCGAACACCGCGCCGATACCAAGTCCTATTGCAAAACTTGATCGGAGCCAGGCTGCTCCAGCTCTTGCATCCAATCCGTACAGGATAAGACCCGCCAGGATCGTCAAGCCGGCCGCGGCAGACATCCGCTGACTGAATTTCAAATTGTTCATCAAGTGCCCTACCACCTTTTGCCCGGCTTCTCCAGTGGCGCCAACCGCCGGACCGACAAAGTACGTCATGATCAATGTGCCGCCAACCCAATAGACACCCGCCACGATGTGGATGACACGAAGCAACCAGATGAGGTATGTCATTTTTTCTCCTTTAAAATTGCGGTTTCCGTTATGCAATTGTAGCACTACCGTGGCGCGCAGACGATGCGCTAGGCCGAATTCCTCCACAAATACCGATTGATCCTCACTCCCGTCATACGGAATCCAATCCGCTGTAGCACTTTTGAGACAGTGTTGGTTATCATGGAACACTCCTGTATTGACAGTAAATCATTACTTATCTGAATGCCTGCGCAATCAAACTTCCGATCAGTCCCAGCCAATAGGCGGCCGTGTAATAGATAAACATGGGTTGTCTGCCACGTCTCCAGAGCAAATAGGCAGAAACCAGTGCGAGCAGCGCCACCACGTACAAGTCCAGCCCGATCTCTTCAAAGCCGAGATTTGCCAGCACACCGGCTCCCAGGAACAGAGAATTCAACAAAAGCAGCCCAATATCTGCGCCTGAAAGATTTCCTCTGTAAGGGAATAGATCCTGCAAAAACAGAATCGCGGCGTTGACCATGATGAAGCCAGTAAAGAACACCCAGTGACTGAATTCATCATCGTTGAAAATGACAATACGACATAGATCGCTGGTTGTATCGTTCAAACAAAACCGGGCCTGCAAATAGTTGGTCACTTCGTGATCGCCATAACTCACCGCCGTGAGATATAGGCCGATGATGAAAACCAGGTTCCACGCCGTATGAGTGCGCCCCTCGCGCGCAGGTGAGTTGTATTCAATAGTCTTTTTGAGGAGGTATAACGCTACCAGACTGATCAATGAAATGAGGATGTTATTCAAGTCCACCCAGCGGAGAAATTCATTCGATAAGATGTAACCCAGCGTCCATGTGCCAAGTCGATTGAGAGAAACC
The DNA here is from genome assembly GCA_035720235.1 of Anaerolineales bacterium. Taxonomy (GTDB): domain Bacteria; phylum Chloroflexota; class Anaerolineae; order Anaerolineales; family Villigracilaceae; genus Defluviilinea. The sequence continues at coordinate 21,469 of DASTOH010000131.1, forward strand.
AGAATTGCCAGTAACGATTGTATACCCAGCAAAAGATGGATGCGCTTCATCACAAACTCCTCACCCATAAGGTCCAGCCCTGCACAGACATGTCCTTCGCAAGGATGGATTAACCGATTTTCGCGATTGCATCTTTCGCCAGCGCGTGAAACTCGCGGTCGGCGCGGTTCGCCATAATGGATTGCAGGACCGGTAATACGCTGGCATCCTTTAACTCCCCCATCGCTTCGATCACGTGCCGCCGCACTTCGCGCTCCGGGTCATTCAACATTTCGAGCAGCAAGGATGCCACTCGCGAATCCTTGATCTTCACGAGTGCCTGGATGGAATGGATGCGGATCCACATCTCCGGATGGCTTAACGCCTCCACCAGGATGTCGAAACTGTTTACGCCGAATTTTGTCAACGCCTCCGCGGCAGCCTTGCCCACGTCATGATGAAGATCGTAGAGTGCCATTCCCAAAGGTTCGATGGCACGCGGGTCGCCAATTTTGCCTAGCAATCCGGCGGCATAACGACGAACGGTCCCTTCCTTATCCTGCAAGGCATCGATCAACGGCTCCACCGCGACCTGTCTCATCCGTTCAATGGCGCCAAATAAATCTCCTGCCTGTACTTCGCGCTCATACCACCAAAATGGGTCGCGCAAAGCCTCCATCAGATAAGGCAGCGCCGCGGGATGCTGTGTATATCCCAATGCTTTCGCCGCCGCTTGACGGACTTCAATTTTCGAATCATCTAGTAAGACATTTGTGATTTCATCAAAAGTGGATGGGGCTTTGAACAGTCCCAGCGCCAGGCAGACCGCTATACGAACATCAACTTCGGGATCTTTCAAGGCAGCGAGTAAGGGTTGAATGGCCTTCTGGTCGCCAATTTTTCCCAACGCCAACGCGGCTCGGGCACGAACCGTATAATATTCCCCTCGCAGCGCGTCCAATAACGCGGCAACTACAGATCTATCCTTGCTGATGGAAAATATATCCGCGGCGCGTGCCCGCAGGATAGGATGCGCAGTTGCCAACACCTTCGTCAGCGCGGGTGAGGCAGCGGGGATGCGGGCCAGGATCTGCTGATAGATCGGGAGCAGGCTTTCGTCTTTGGTCTGAAGCGCATCGAGTAGCGGCGGCACCGCCTCTGTGCCGATTCCAATCAAATCCCGGGCGGCCTGGTCACGTTTGGCCGCGTGAGCGTCCGCCAGTTGCGCGATGAGTCGTTTTGCTTCGCCCTGTTTGCCACCGGTGATCCAATCCATATCTGCATTTTACTTGGAAACGGATTAAGAGGATAGAAAATTCGACACAAAATCTCTGATATAATTTTGTGCTTGGAGAGAGGAAAGCATATCGTGGCGCTAGTAGCGCCATGTATTTTGCCTAAACTCCGAACGTCCCGTCGTAGATCCCTGCAAAGGGACAGATTGAAATTGTGGCGTTGGGCAATCCTATACAGACCTGCGGGACGGTGAGTAATTCTTTTCTGGGAGCAACGATGAAGAAGGAACAACTACTTGATTTATATCATCAGATGGTTTTGATCCGCCGCGTGGAGGAACGCGGTGCTGAACTGTACCAGGCCGGCAAGATCGGCGGTTTCATGCACCTGTATATCGGACAGGAAGCTGTTTCCACAGGTCTCATTGCGGCGCGCGAGCCGCGTGACCGTGTGATCACAGCGTATCGCGACCACGGGGTTGCGATTAATTGCGGCATCCCCGCCGATCAAGTGATGGCGGAACTGCTTGGCAAGGCCACCGGCATGTCGAAGGGCAAGGGCGGATCGATGCACATGGCGAGTGTGGAGAAAAACTTCTGGGGCGGGCACGCCATTGTGGGCAGTCATTTGTGCATCGCGGCCGGGCTAGCATTGGGTGACCAATATGCAAAGAATGATAACGTCACGATTTGCATGTTCGGTGATGGGGCAACGAATATCGGTTATTTCCATGAGGCGTTGAACCTTGCCAAAGCATGGAAGTTGCGTGTGTTGTGGGTTTGTGAGAATAACGTTTACGGCATGGGTACCTCAGTGGAGCGCGCTTCGGCGGTAAAGGAAATCCGCCAAAAGGCCGAGGGGTATGACATGAAAAACTCGCGCGTCGCCGGGATGGACGTGGTACAAGTCTACGAAGAGGCGAAGACAGCGATGGATTACGTGCGCGAAAACAGCGACCCGTATTTCCTTGAAGTGGATACCTATCGTTTTCGCGGTCATTCGATGGGTGACCCCGAACGTTACCGGAAACAGGAAGAAGTGAAGAAGTGGCAGGAGAGTGACCCGATCGGCATCTTCCGAAAGTATTTGACTGACAAGAAGGCAGCCACCACGAAAGCGCTAGATGAGATCGACGCCCGCGTGGAGGAGGAAGTGAACAAAGCCGTTGAATTCGCGGAGGCCTCTCCTGAGCCCACGCTGGAAGAGTTGTTTAAGGATATTTATGCGGAGTAATCATACGTCATTGTGAGCCTTCGGGAAGCAATCTCCTTGTGTCGCTGGAGATTGCTTCGGGATTTCGACGCTATCGCGTCTCAACCCTCGCAACGACATATAAGAGGAACCTCACATGGCAAAAATCACAATGCGCGAGGCAATCTCGCAAGCCCTCATGGAAGAAATGGACCGGGACCCCGCCGTCTTTATCATGGGTGAAGAGGTGGGCGTTTGGGGTGGCACGTATGCCGTCACCAAAGGCTTTTACGACAAGTACGGTCCCGACCGCATCAAAGACACGCCCATCGCTGAAAACGTCATCATCGGCGCAGCCATTGGCGCGGCAATGGTCGGCCAGCGCCCCATCGCGGAATTGATGACGATCAATTTCGCTTTCTCTGCGATGGATTACATCGTCAATCAGGCCCCGAAGCTGCATTACATGTTCGGCGGGCAGTTCAAAGTTCCCATGGTCATTCGCGCGGTCGGCGGCGGCGGTCGCCAGCTCGGCGCGACGCACTCACAAAGTCCGGATGCCATCTTTGCACATTTCCCGGGTTTGAAAGTCGTCAGCCCTGGAACGCCGGAAGATGCCAAAGGATTGCTCAAATCAGCTATCCGGTCAGATGACCCGGTGCTCTTTATCGAGCACGCTACCATGTATCAGGTACGTGGGGATGTCCCAGATGAGGAATATCTCATCCCGATTGGCCAATCCAAAGTCCAACGAGAAGGCAAGGACCTCACCATTGTGACGTACTGCAAAGGTCTTGAGCTTTCGATGAAGGCGGCAGAGGAGTTATCCAAAGAAGGCATCGAAGCCGAAATCGTTGACCTGCGCACATTGCGCCCACTCGATATGGGACCCGTCCTGGAATCATTCAAGAAAACCAATCGCGCGGTTGTCGTCGAAGAAGGTTGGAGGTCCTACGGTGTTGGCAGCGAAATCGCCAGTCGCATTTACGAGCAGGCCTTCGATTATGTGGACGCGCCCATTATCCGTATCGCGCAAAAAGAAGTCCCGCTCCCTTACAACCGCACGCTCGAACAAGCCGCGCTCCCGCAAGTGCCAGACATCGTCGCCGCGGCAAAGGAGGTGTTGCAATAATGGCTGAAACCATCAACATGCCCAAACTCGGCTTCGACATGGCGGAAGGCACGCTGGTCCGCTGGGTGAAGCAGGTTGGCGAAAACATCAACAAAGGTGACGTGCTTGCCGAAATCGAAACCGACAAGGCCACTGTGGAGGTCGAATCTCCGGCCAGCGGCGTGGTGCTCCAACACATGGTTGACCAGGGAACCGTGGTGCCCGTCAACGCGCCAATTGCGGTGGTAGGACAGGCTGGGGAAAAAGTGGAAGCCGCGCCTGCCAAGGAAGACGGAAAGCAGAAGCCAGAAGCCAAACCAGAAACAAAAGCGGAAGAAAAACCTGCGCCTCAGACTCAAGAGAAGCCTGCTCCTGCACCCTCCGGGCAAGCTGCTCCCTCCCCGATACCTGTTGTAGATACACGTGAGGGTGCCCCAGCCCAGGCCAAGGCGACTGGTCCTGTGAAAGCCAGTCCGCTTGCAAAGAAAATTGCGAAAGATAACCAGGTCGATTTATCTCGTATTCAAGGCAGTGGCCCCGGTGGGCGCGTGGTCCGCAAAGATGTGGAAGCCGCATTAGCCGGTGGACAGCCGTCAGCGGTCAGCCGTCCAGCTGCACCCGTGAGCTATCCACAAGTGACGGTCACTCAAGAAGATCAAACCGTTCAGACGACTAAACTCCGCCAGGCTATCGGTCGCCGCATGACCGAATCCAAGACCACCGTACCGCACTTCTATCTGACCCACGAATACAAAATGGACGCGGTCATGGCGATGCGCAAGCAAGCCAATGAGTATCTGCCCGAAAATGAAAAACTCTCGGTCAATGATTTTATTCTCAAAGCCGTGGCATTGACCCTGCGGCAATTCCCAAATCTCAATGCGACCATCAAAGGCAATGACGTGATCCAATTTGGTCACGTCAATGTCGGGGTGGCGGTCACCGTCCCCGGCGGTTTGATGACCGTTGTCGTCCAGGACACGGACCAGAAGCCGTTGCGCCAGATCTCCGGTGAAGTCAAAGCCATGGCAGGACGCGCACGCGAAGGCAAAGTCAAACCGGCTGATATCGAAGGCTCGACGTTCTCCACCTCCAATCTTGGCATGTATGATGTAGATGAATTCAGCGCCATCATCAACCCGCCTGAAGCGGCGATCCTGGCAATCTCTTCAGCCAGAGAAGTGCCTGTCGTGGATAACGGACAGGTCAAACCAGGCTGGCGCATGAAAGCCACCATCTCCGTAGACCACAGAGTCAGCGATGGCGCCGAAGCGGCGCAGTTCATGCAGAAGCTGGCAGAGTTTTTGGAAAATCCGGTGAGGATGTTGGTATAGATTAGGAAACAAAAACACGGATGGAGATTTCCATCCGTGTTTTGATATTTGAAAGTTCTAATTACTTCTCACTTCATCTATCAAGTTCAGAACTTTTTCACGAACCCCATTCAACAATTTCTCTAATTCAGATGCTTGATAAAACAGCCTTAAGTCTGGTGGAATATTTACTTTAGCTAAATGCTTTGACATAATGCTTCCTATCTCTTCAATTCTATCTTTCCCTAAAGACGCAAGAAAAACTGAAAATTCAGTGTCAACTTTAGAATCTTGAAGCGTTCTTACTATTTGCGATATTGGAAATGCTATAAAAATTTCCCCATACGGCAATTGGCGAATTTCTAAATACTGTCTATCTTTAGTCGGCATTGACGCCTTTATATAGCATTTTATTTTACGATGGGAAGCCCATTTATTCTCCCATTCCTCAAATGAAATATCTGCATCAAAACTGGATTCCAAATTTTCATAATCTTCGTAGCCTTTCAGTTCCATTTCAATCCACTTTTTATGATTTTTTAAATTCTCATTCTTATTACATAAATCCAAAGATAATGTTAGTGCATATAGTAGTGTCTTATTGTCCCCATATAATGCAGATTGCACATCCTTAATGAGTCTTTCAACTTTACTGTTTTCATTCTCTGATTCATTTACAATCACCGCATGTTCAACAACAATTTTGGTGCTTTTGTCTTTCAAGATATCCCCTGTAAAATTTACTGTTCCTCCATCATCCGCATTGATTACAACAGAGCCCGATTGACTGGATAAATGTGGTTCTTTTTGATTAACCCAATCCTTCAAACTATAACCTGTAATTTGCGAAAATGAAGCAAGCAACCCTGTAGCTGTTATGATTGTTGCGAGAATCCAAACAGTATTTGTCTGCCATTCCTTAGGCAATCTAGGAATCAAAAGCCACTTCATAAAAACTGCCATCACAACAAAGACAATAATTATTATCACAGCCCTCATCAAGGTTTTGAAAAATGGTGTTTTCATATGTGGCAAATATAGCATATAACTATTGGATGAAAGCCACCGTCTCTCTTGACCACCGCGTCAGCGACGGCGCGGAAGCTGTGCAGCCAAAGGTGCAGAAGCTCCCGAAAACCACCGGGACAATGTGGCAGAGTTTCTGGAAAATCCGGTGACGATGTTGGTGTGAATCTTGCAGTCATGTCTGAGACGTAACCTGCTTTTTTTTCTGCCCAGATTAATAGTACAACGAGACTTCATAGTACTACGAGATTTCGGTTGGTACTACGAGACTTTGCGTTTACAGCGGTTCGAGCTTTGCCTGTGCGATCGCGAACGGGTTCGTTTGCGGTGAGAACAATAGGCGGCATGATTACGGCATTG
>DASTOH010000132.1:0-6569 GCA_035720235.1 Anaerolineales bacterium
GTGGGCGAAATGTCAAAATCCTCCGGCTTCGATGATTCAAACTGCGAGAAGAAATCGGAGGGCTGACCCTCATCCGCTGCGGGTTTGGATGAGGCGGGAGTCTGCTTGTCTTGTTCCGAACGAAGTGCCGCCAACCAATCAGGGACTTCCTCTTCATCGGCCGCGGCCTGAAAAGCCAGCCCGGCCAGAAGATCAAGCGGTTCTTCTTTTGGGGCCCTGGGTTTGGCCGCCTCTTTGGCAGCTTCCTCTTCCGCTGAATCCCTGGACTGCTTGCGAGCGTCCTGGAGCCAACCTGGTAAAGCTTGCTCCAGTTCGCCCGTGGTTTTCTTGGTTGGGCTGTCGCCGGTACTCACGGTGACTTCACGCCGCAGAGCGGTCTGGCAGAACTGACAGTCATCCAGGAAATCGGGGTTATCTCTCCCACAGTTGGGACAGGTGAGACTGGCCATGTTCAGCTCCCACCGTAGGGACGGTCAATGCCGAACAGCACGCGCAGGCTGGTCAACAGCGTCCCCAACGCAATGCCGATCAACAAGCCGCGTGCGCCGCCATCTGAGAATAAGCGCAGCGATTGAAGGAGAAGAAAATCGCCCGGCATGGGGCCAACCGGTGTGGGCATCACCGCGATCAGGAAGAGTACCGCAACTACCAAAAAGATCACGGTCATCACATCGGCGCGCCGGCGCAGCAGGCGGATGCTGGCATAGACCAGCGTCACGGCCAAAATCGCCATCAGCGACCCCTCCACCGGCACGATGATCGCATCCACGGCGAACCTCATGAACGGACCGGCCATACCCAGCCGCTCACCGGATATCCCAATGAGCACGGTTACCAACAGGGAAGCGACCAGCACCACGCCATAAATGCTGTTTTTCTCGCGCCTGCGGATCTTGTCCATGTGCACCAGGACCAGATGGACCACTGCCACCAGCACCGCCATGGCCGCCACGATCACCGCCCAGTTGGTGAGCATGCCTCTCGATCGGATCAACGCATCCAATGGATAGAGATACCCGAGCAGGACGATCAACCCGGAGAGGATGGCAATTGCCGCGGCGACATAACTCATCAGAAGCTCGCTCCCATCAACCTCAACAGGGCGCCGATCACGATCGCAACGATGACCAGCCAGCGCAGCACATCCTGCACCTGCAAGCTGGCCTCATGCGAAGGGCCTGCGCCCACATACGCGCCGGAGGCAAAGAGTTCCTCCCCGATCAAGGGCTCCTGTGCGGCGGCATACAAAATGGATTGCGCGGACAGGTTATCACTGGCCGCGATGAGATGCATATTGTCACGGTCGGCGGCGTCTGCCAGCAGCGCGGCCTCCGCCCCGAAATCACCCAGCACGATGTTGGCAGATACGTTTTCATCACGCGTGACGGGAATTGTCCCGGCGGCGTAAGAGAAAGGCGTGAGGCCGGTGAGACGCCCGGTGGTGGGGCGGTATTGATCTTCCGCGCCGGCGGCTCTGTAGCCAGCCTGCAGGGTGTCCTGCGAAAGGATGCTCAGGGAAGCGTCCCCCGAGGTAACGATGGGCGGACGGTCACTCACCGAGGTGCGTTCCGCCAGCCGGCGCAGCATGGCCAGCCCGGCCAAAGCGGAGCCGCCGCGCGAGGTAAACAGGTTTCCACGGCCCAACGAGATGTGCAGGCGCGTCCCATTTTCGACCGCCAGCCCGATGGCATGGCTGAGCCGTTCGAAGGCTTCTATAGGACGTAATACGGCCGGGGATCTGCGCCGCAGCAACGTAAAGCCCACTAAGAGCAGCGCGGCAAGGACGACGACCACGAGCGCCATCAGGACTCCTCCCCGCGCAGGTAACGGGCAAAGGCTTGCGTTTCCGATTCTTCTTCGAGCATATGAGCGAGCGCATTGAACCTATCCCCACCCACAAATGGTTGGCCGAGATACAGAGCCTGCGCGCCCAGCGCCGTGAGGGGCGCAGCGGCCTCCAACAACCATGATGCAAATCCATCCATCTTATAATGGCGCAGGGTTTCGGCCCAACGTGACCAGTTTGCACGCGATTGCATGCGTAGCATGTGTAAAGTATAGCATATTTTTAGGGGTCACCTGACGCACCGGAAGCCATGGAAGTTTCAGCCTCATTGCGGTTGAAAGGACCCATTGCGGCCTGCACGACCAACGCCGTATTGGCTTCCAAAGAGCTCTGTGCCTTAGGCTGGAGCCAATGGTAGTCTCAACCACTTGATCGTCTACCCTGCTACCACTCTGAGGAGATCGCATCCCATTGATTTATAATGTGAAGGATTTTATAATATTTGTACTTAAAAGGTGGTATAGACTAACTCTGCATTAGACATACCTGGACCGCTTGAATATAGTGACGCGCAACGGGTCTCTAATAATGAGTTGGGCAGTTCCCTGCTAATCAAGGTATTAAATGAAAAATGTTCTCGTAGTTTTACTTGCCATTATTTTTTCTTTGTTTATATTAGCGGGTACACCTGCGCCGATAAAAACAGTGATTCCGGCATCCACCGCAAGTCCGATTTCTCCCACACCGACTCTTACATCATTACCAACACCAATAGATACTCCCATTCCTTCAGCCACGTCGATTCATACATCGCCGCCAACCTTTGCCGAATCGATTTCTGTTATAAGCAACACACTGGTTGGCTTATCAGCCCTTGCAGTTGCAATAATTGGTTTTATTGGATTGAAGCAATGGCGTGCAGAACTTACAGGAAAAACGAAGTTTGATATTGCTCGCAAGATGGCTGTATTGACCTTTCAATACAGAGACGAATTTAAAAGAGCCAGAAATCCTTTTACATTTTCTGGCGAATCGGCAGAGCGGCAGAAAAATACAAATGAAACTCCTGATGAAACCAATCTGCTCGATGAATACTTTGCTAGAAGGAAAAGGCTTGCGCCTCTTCAAGAAACCTTAAGACAGTTGTATGAAGCAAGTTGGGAAGCAGAAATTCTCCTCGACAAAGACATTAACCTGGCAATTGTTCCGTTAGAAAATTCTTTCAAAGAACTTTTTGCGTCAATGGAAGCATACTTCCAAACACATATTAATCAAGCAAAACGTAAAGGACACAACATAAACGAAGAATGGCTGCAACCTCATTATAAAATTGTGTATGGAACTGCTGACGATGAAATATCTAAATCCGTTGACACGGCGGCTAACGCTCTTGTTGAAAGGTTGAAAAGTTATATAAAATAATGCGGCTACTTTCTAAAAAAACTGCCCAACACAGCCCCGCTACGCGGGATCTACGACGCGCACCCGAACCCCGGCAAAGTGCGCCGGGGCCATGGTGGTGGGACGCTTCGCAGGCGCACGCCCTACGGGCAGTCAGGCGTTTGCGTGGCTCAAAGTTGGTTCCGGCAAAGCGCCTTATCTCATCCCACCCACCAGTACCCCGAAGGGGCATACCCCGCTCGGGAAGAACACCCTCGGGGGCGCTTCGCAGACGCCAGCCGTTGGGCGCTTGATCGATTCCATCACGCCTATTGTCATTGCCACGCATACGTCCAAAGAACAGCTACCTTGTCAAAAATAGCAAAAGCAATGACACTCTTGATAGAATCACGGTGGAGCTCCTAATCCGTAATAAAAATCCTTATAGCGACCACGGAGATGAAGATGATAACTGGTCTGGAAATGGCAAGAAGCTATTTTACTGAGTGGGGGTTACCTTTTTTGCACCAACACTTTCCATCGATTTCCGAGCGCGTTGCTGCGGGTATCTGGCGTGGTTCTCAAATCTTTGGAGCAGACGACGCGCTGTCGCGCGACCATGGATGGGGTGCCATGTTCACGCTTGTTCTAACGGAACTGGATTTTCAATCGACGGCAGAACGCCTACACCAGGCCCAGCAAAAGGAGGCGCCGACGGCATGGAAGGGCATCCATACGCCACCGGAGTCGAGCGTCATCGTCACATCGATCGACCGATTCTTTCAAGACCATGTTGGTTTCAGCACGCCTCCCCATGATTCCTCGCAATGGCTCGAAGGGTTTCAATTCCGCTTTGGAACAAGAGAAACCGAACTCTACCTGATCCGCCATGGACACCTGTTCTATGACATCCTTGGGGAATTCACAACACGAAGAGATTTATTTGTGAAATATCCGAGAGATATCCAGTTACGCAGGATAAATCAGGAATTACTCAACGTCTGGCACTACGGCCAATACAATTTCATTGACCGTCTCTCCAAAAGGAATGATCCGGTCGCGAATTGTATGGCACTTGGACATTTCACCGAAGGGGTGATGCGACTCTGTATGCTTTTAGACGATGATTACAGCCCGTATTGGAAGTGGCTGGCTTTCGAATTCCGCAAGCATAGCGTTGCACAATTCTTAGACCCCTTATTGAAAACATTAACGATAAGTACTGACATATCGCAACAAGTTGATTTGATAAATGAGATATGTGGATTCCTCCACAAGTTGCTCCAAACACATAAATTGGCAGCATCAGATATGAGCTTTCACCCTCACCCACTATTTTGTGATCTACATAAGGGTCCTTTGGCGGAGTATGCTTGAGAGATCGTATCACCACGTCGCGGCGTTCCCGTTCTGCCGTGCTCGGGCAACGTCGGCGCCCAACACCGCCCCGCTACGCACGTCGCCGTGGCGACAGTCTATGACGCCGTATGGCCCGAACGCCGGTGGCGCCCAGGCGCCACGCCTGGGCCGTGGTGGTGGGAAGCTTCGCAGGCGCACGCCCTACGGGCAGTCAGGCAGTTTTCGCGGCTTGAAGCTGGTTCCGGCAAAACGGCGTTACCGCGTCCCTCCCCAAGCGGTTAACGCCAACCGTTAGCTTGTTCTTTGCGCAATGAGCCAAAAAGCAGACAAAATGGCTCAATATGCTTGATTTCAGCTGTGCTATACTTTAATTAAAAGTCAGGAGAAGTATATGCCAGTCATCGCCCGATTTTATGGCATCGTCATCAAGATGTATTTCAGCCAAAGTGAACATGGCATTCCCCATTTTCACGCGGTCTATGGTGAGTTCAATGGCGTATTTGCCATTGAGACCCTCGAGATGATCGAAGGCGATTTACCAGCCAGGTCACGAAAATTGGTCAAGGAATGGGCAGAACTTTATCAGAGCGAATTATTACGGATGTGGCAGAATAACGAGTTTAAGCAACTGCCAGGATTGGAGTAAAGTATGAATACTCCCAAAATTTTATCAGTGCAAGCGCTAGAAAACAAAAAATTGTTAGTCAAGTTTGTTAATGGGGTCGAGAAGATCTACGACTGTACTGCGTTGCTCAGCAGGGAAATGTTTGAAGTGCTAAAGAATGACGCATTTTTCAAGTCTGTAAAAGTTGATTCTGGTGGGTATGGTATCTCGTGGAACGATGAAGCTGATTTGAGTGAGTATGAGCTTTGGACTAACGGTGTCGAAGTCGAAGTTGCAATGGCTGAGAAGAAGTAATCTGCGACCTCAAAACAAGCTAACACAGCGTACATCCGGCAAGTGGGACTGCCGCCCCGCTTTGGCGGGGACGGCGTGCGCGTTTTACAGGCACTTTTCTGGCTTCGAGTTTACACTACTCTCAAGCGTTATCCACGCTCCGCCCATGCTACGCGACGGGTAACGCAGACCGTTAGCCACCTTGCTGAGATACAATTTCTAAACATTTCCCTATTGGAGTAAAATAATAGTGATGAGTTGTGTAATTAGTGGAGTAATTTGCCATGACACTTGATGAGAAAATTCACCAGTATGTGCAGAGATTACCGCGTTCTTTTCAGGAAGAGTTGCTTGACTTTGTCGAGTACCTAGTCATGAAAGCTGAACAACAAGAACAACAGGACTGGGCATCTCTTTCACTCTCTGCGGCTATGCGTGATATAGAAGATGAGTCAGTTTCGTACAGCCTCTCTGATTTGCGGGTAACTTTCGGATGAAAGAACCAGGGCAGGTCGTCGTATTTCGCTTTCCACAGACAGACCTGGAAGAAGGGAAATTACGAGCTTGATCCGAGTCGGGCGGCCAGCCGTTGTGTCAGGGGAGGTTCTTATTGGTGCAATCGGTCAAGTTTCCAGCGAAAGACTGAGTAGAGTGAAGAAGCATTTATCAGATTGGATTTCTGAATAATAAAACGGTGGCTAACACAGCCCCGCTGTGCACGTCGCCGTGGCGACAATCTGCGACGCCGTACGGCCCGAACCCCGGCAACGAACGCCGGGGCCATGGTGGTGGCCGCGAAGCGTGCCGCTTCGCGGCGTGCGCACGCCCTGCGGGCAGTCAGGCAGTTTGTGTGGCTGGGAGTTGGTTCCGTCAAAGTGGCGTTGTCTCGTCCCGGGCGAGCGCCGGGATGCTGCGCAATCCCGCCCACCAGCCCCACAGGGGCAGTACGCGACGGGTACCCCGCTCGGGAGGAACGCCCTCGGGGGCGCTTCGCAGACGCCAGCCGTCAGGCGGCTCTGCAAGGTAAAAATATGAGAGTTGAAATATTGTTCACATTCCTTCTGTTACTCTCACTGGTGTCCTGCAAGCCAATGGCACTTACCCCGTTCCCAGAACTACCAACTCCATCTTTTGCTTCCTCTCCCC
>DASTOH010000133.1:0-5822 GCA_035720235.1 Anaerolineales bacterium
TCCGGTTTGGGAAGAGGCATGAAGAAACCTACTCGCAGAAATGCGAGCAAGGCGCTTCGTGCCTACTTCACATTTAGTGATTGGCCAGGGAAAGCGGGTGTCGTTGAAGGAAAGAGGCCTGGGGTTTGCATAGCAACGCAAATGGTCGTATATTTGAGGCCTTCCACTTCATTCTAGTCCACTACCTGCCATATGGCACAACTATAGTTGGGCGGAATAAAACATGCGTGCAAAGAACCATAAAATCTATCGGAGTGCTTCATGATGATCCAGCAACTTCGCTGGGGCGAGATCCGGCAGGAGTGTTTGTCCGCGCCCGACACGATGTTCGCGACTACTGGGCGACAGCTATATGTCATTGGCGACATTGATGGCAGCTTTCGCCCACGCAGCAATCCATATGACCTGCACACCTTTGGCAAGCCGCAGGAAGGCGATCCGCTGGCGAACCGCCTGCAGGGTGTGTGGGCACAGCCAGTGAAGGCGCTGAACGGGTACACTTTTGTTATCGAGAGTGGCGGCATCCGTTGGCCGCTGCTCGACGCCGAGTGCTTCACCCAAACCTTTGCCGATGTTCAGTTTAAGTACCGCCGGGGCGCGCTGATCGCTACCCGAACCGATTTCGTGCCACAAGACCGCCCGGCGCTCTTCACCACTCTCACTCTTCGCAATGACGGAACCCAACCCACTGACGTTCTGGTAACATTCTTGACCTACTTTGATTTGCGAGACGCGCAATTCACCACACTGGCTGACCAGCCGAACCAGGGTGAAACGGTTCGGGTGGAAGGGGAGAAATTGGTCGCCCTCGCGCAGTTGCTGCCCGACAAGTGGGCAGTGGCGGTTGGGGGTGGAGTCCGACCGACCGATGTGCAGATAATTACTGGTCAGGATGGGCACTTGGTCGGGGTGTTGAAATACGCTGCCAGACTGGGGCCGGGCGCGGAGCAGGAGTGGACAATCGAGACAGTCGTGGAAATCGAGTCGGGCGCGGCGATCGCCATCAAGAATCTGGAGGATTGGTTGCCGTTGCGAGTGACCCTGCTAGCCGAGAAGCAGTCATTGTACGACAACCTGCTGGCTGGCGGTCCGCGCTTTCACAGCCCAGACGCGCGTTTTGACGAAGCCTTCGATCTTGCGCGCGCGAACCTGCAAGCGCTCGAAGCCGAATCTCGGGCGCTAGGGCGCTTTTTCTACGCTGGGTTGCAGACCTTTCCCTTTTGGTTCAGTGCCGATGGGGCGTACGACATTCCGGGTTTGATGGCGGCCAGGTTTACGTCAGCCGGCGCAAACCATCTTCTGATTGGGAAAAAATTTGACGCGCTGGGCAGTGTGCCGCATCAGCGTTCGCCCTCCGGCGCGATCGTGGTGCACGGTAATGCAGCCGAAACTCCACTCTGGGTGATGGCCTTGTGGGATGCCTATCGCTGGACCGGTGACCGAGGGTTTCTCGAGGCGGTCTACCAGGCGGCCGTGCAGGGCCTGTTGGACTATACGCTGCGCAGTCTTAACCCTGATGGTGACGGTTATCCCATTGGAGCAGGGTTGGTCGAGAAGGAAGACATGGGTGCTAAGAAACTGGATAGCGCGGCGTACACGTGGGCGGCGCTGCGCGCGCTGGAGCAAATGGCAGGAGCGATGGGCGACACCGGGACAGCGGCCCGCGCTCGCGCCCGCGGCGATGAGATAGCTGCCAGGTTTGAAGCCACGTGGTGGGACCCCGCGGCAGGCACCTATTCCATGTCGCTGAATGAATCGGACAACTCCCGACGACCCATGCCTCACTGGGCGGTAATCGTGCCGCTGGAGGTCGGGCTGGCTTCTGCCGAGCACGCGGCGACCACTTTCACGACTCTGCTAGCGAAATATATGAATCAATGGGGGCTGAAGCACACGGTTGGGGATGATGAGCGGGTGTGGACTCTGCCAACCGCTACACTCAGCCGGGCAGCGTACCAATATGGGCAGGCGGGACTCGGTTTTAAGATGTTGCAGCAGTTGTCTGCCACACTCGATCACGGCAGTATCGGTATGTTTCACGAATTGATCCCGGATGGGCTGAGCTTTCTGCAACTATGGTCGGGAGCGACCTTCTTACGCGGAGCGGTGGAGGACTTGATGGGGGTACAGGTACGCGCCGATCTGCACGCGGTCAGACTTGCCCCACAATTGCCTGCCGGGTGGGATGCAGCTGAATTGGAAAAGCTGAGCTTCGGCGGGCACACGATTACTGTGCGCACAACCCCCACCAGCCTGATCGTAACTCACCTTTCCGGTTTGGTTCCGCTGACTGTCACCTACCGAGCCCCGAACGGTAGCGAACAATCGGCAGTGGTAGGGACGGGCAGGAGTGTGCAATGGCGAGAGTACGTTTCGTGACCGCCCGCGGGTGCATGCCGCTTTCACAGTCAAAGCCATTGCGCGGAAATATAGAAACACCTTATTCGCAGCCGGCTTGTCTTGGCCTTTTCTAGCATGGATTTTTTCCTGCTCCTAAGCAGAATCCACACCCTGCCACAACTCACAGGGTGCATCGCGAACGCGAACCCTGGTAACTCACTCACATACTCCTCCTCACCCCAAACTCCCGAAGCTCCCCGGTTGGATTCTCCCACTCCACTCTTGAATCATCGACCCGCGACGAGCGCGGACCTTCCTTCATCATCTCGATGAAGCGTTCCACTTCGCTACGCTCCCCTTCTGCGACGGCTTCGACCGTGTCATAACCAACATTCCGCACCCAGCCGGTGAGGCCGCCGATCTGGCGCGCGCTGTACTCCACGTGGGCGCGGAAGCCGACGCCTTGTACACGTCCCTTTACCCAGATGTGCGCTCTAACGTTTTGCGGAAGTTTCTGATCCATATTGACCTCGTTTTACGATCACCGTCCCAAAGGTTGTTTGTGAAAATCAATCAAGCTTGCAGAAAAACCTTCGGGACGTTTTGTGAATCATGACTTTTTCTGGCGGGCTGAATTCAGCCCAACGACAATTGGCACGAGAATCACCAAGAGTAACAACACAAGATACGGGAGCATGTTGCGCAGGGCAACACCCAACACATTTTGCCCCAACGCCTTTTCACGCCACGTCGCGTCCATTTCTGAAAGTGAAACTCCAAATACGTTTCGGAAGCCATTCTCACAGTCCACGCCACCGGCATAGGTTTTGGCAAGGTTCAATAACGCGGGCGCGCCATGGGTATCACGTAGGTAGGTGGTAAAGGACCGGGCCTGGGCATAGGCCAGGAAAGCAGAAGCAGAATCGGCCGGGAAGGCGGCGCATAAGTGCTGCAATGGGATCAAGGCGTTGCGGTCACTGTAATTCAACAGCACGCGGTCATACTCCGGGGTCGGGTTGATTTCCACCAGCGTCGCATATCCTTCGGTTAGCCAGACGGGCAGATTTTTATATCCCGCGCCGACCTGACGATACAACATCACGTGCATCAATTCGTGCGGAATGCGCCGCTCCAGGTTGATGCTTTGATCCGAATTGAGTTCAGCGGCGACGAGTGCGATACCAAGGTCAGGATAGGCGCGGCCCGCCTCCCAGTCTTGGCCGCTCAAAAATGAAATATCGGCCTGGCTGGGGTACACGTAAATCTCAACAGGCTCGGACAGGTCGGCCGTCATGAGGCTGCTAATGGATTGCAGGCCCGAGAGGGCGGCGTTCAGCGCGTTCTGGCCAAAACTCGCATCACCCTGCGCCCACAGGACCTGGAGGCTTCCTGCTTCGAGTCCCTGCCAGGCATAACGGTCGTCTTCATAACGCATGAACTGGGAATCACTTTGCACAGAAGAACCATCTGCCAGCGTCAGTTGGTAATACCAGGTCAGGAACGAAAAGGGGCGGATCAGATTTTGCCGCGTATCAAACACGAATTCGGACCTACCATCGGTGAATACCACCGGGCGCACATGTGAGACGCCCAGCGACTCATCCAGGATGATGATCGTCGCTTGCTGGATCTGGACCGGCGATATCACCTGCGCCGTGAACGTGATGTATTGACCAAACACATAAGTGGCCGTGGACTCCAGCTCGATTCCTGATTGAGCCCAAACCGGTCTGGCCATCAACAAGCAGAACGTCATAACCCCAATCAGCAACACCCAAAGACCCTTTGTGCTCTCCCTGGCACAGCCCGCCAGGGCAGGTGTTGTGTCCTTTGTGGTGAGAAAAGTTTTCATCCGTGTGCCCCCAGGAAGACCAGCAATGGCGTCAACGTCAGCGGGCTGAGCAGGGTGCTGATGAAGATGATGGCGGTAACTAGTTTCGAGTCAAGCTGGTATTCGGCCGCCAGCACCGCCGAACTGACAATGCTGGGCATGGATGCCTGTGTAATTACGGCTGGGCGGGCAATTCCAGTGATCCCAAATAACGCGGCCAGTCCTAATGCAATCAGCGGCGCGACCAGCAATCGCAGCCCAACGCTTAGCTGCAGGGCGCGCAGGTTACCCTTCACCTCCACGCGCGACAGTTCCACGCCTAGCAGGATCAACATCAGGGGAATGGTGCCGCCCGCGGCCAGTTGTGCAGTGCGCAGGATGGGTGTGGGCACTTGAATATCAAAGAAGTTGATAATTATCGCCAGCAAAACCGCATACAGCATGGGAATTTTGAACAGGCCCAATGCCGCGTCCTTGATGCTCATGTGTCCGAGCGAGGCGATGAATACACCCGCTGAAAAAAACAGGAAGGTGGTGGTCACAAAGTAAATGCCGGCATACGACAAGGCATCCTCTCCAAACGCAAAGGAGACCAGCGGTAGACCGTAGTTGCCGGTGTTGGCGAACATGGTTGTGATCAACACGGCCACCAGCGCGTGCCGCTCGAGTCTTAGAAGCGAACAGAGCAGAAAGGTGATCAGTCCCATCGTCGTGACAATGGAGATCGTAAACAGAATCACGCTCCCAGCCTGCTTCAGGTTGAGCTGATTCTCGAGCAGCAGGTTGAAGATCAGGATCGGGCTGAACACGTAGAACACGACGCGGCCCAGGCTGCGCGAATCGACGTGCAGGAGTTTGGCAAGCGCGAATCCCGCGCCGCTCAACAGGATGATGGGAAGGATGTTGTTGGCAAAGACGGAGAGGAGATCGTTGATGGGCATGATATGAGAATTGCTCCGGCATCGAACACCGCCGCGGACGGCGGCTGGAGCACTTATGGGAATAATAAACCATGAAGATTATAACGTCTCCGGATAGAGAGTAGACAAAAAGTGGAGTGGAAACGGGTAAAAATGTTTCCACATTAGGAGGGCTTTCTGTCTAAATCTCCTACAAAGTGGAGTACCAGAGATAACCATAGCTAGGCTAATGGGTCATACTTCTACCCAGCTAATAGGTAGATACGCTAAACAATCCACAGTAGATTTAGGGATAGCTACAAATCCCCTCTGGATAGCTAAAGAAATAACTCCCTCGAAAGAGGGAGTTATTCTTGGGTCTATTATTTTTATCTTATTTCTCTGAACTCCAGCATTCCAGCAAATACTGGTTGCGCCATTGAAAACTGAGTGGTCTTACTTGGAATATTCATGACCATAGCAATGTGAAATGGCACGGCTAATTTTTTTTCATATCTATCACCGCCTATATCGTCATAACTTAATTGGCACGATAGTGGAGGAATTGCAAACGGTGATTCTTCGTTCGGAATAAATCTTATATCGAAGGAATCCTTTACACGTTGTTGATGAAGATTTAGAAAAATTAGAATGGAGATAAGCTGTAGATAAGTACGGGGTAAATCAGACTCTAGCCCTTGTGCTGTAACAGAAGCGGGCATTAAGTATGGATGTTTAACATTTGAATATGC
>DASTOH010000134.1:0-7759 GCA_035720235.1 Anaerolineales bacterium
ATGCCGGCAGGGACAACCTTCCCGCCAACTGCCTCACAAAGCGAATTGTTCTCGCCTTCCGGATCAATAGATAGAACTGTGCGCTCCTGCAATAAACGCTGGAGCATCATCCAACGCACGAGGGTTGTTTTGCCAGATCCCATTTCGCCCAAAAGCAAATTGATCGCGTGCGGAGGCGGGGCAAGTGTCGGGTCCAGTCCTCTTGTTGTAGAGAAATAAACATCACGTCCCTCTATGGTGTGTGTGCCTATAAAAACAGAGTCGTCTGCAGGGAATACCTGGCGCGTGGGTGGCGGTAGAAGGGGTAAAGCTTCTTCTGGAAAGACAACCGGCTCATCCATATCAGGGAAAAGATTGCCGCCCGGCTGGAGATAGTGCAGCGCGCGCTCGGCCACATAGATCAATCGTTGTGCCTGCATTCCTCGCGCGCGTAGAGCTGTTTCCATAAGTTTGCGAGCGCGTTCAGCCTGGTCATAGTTCTCCGGTTCTGAAAAGAGAGCCGCGAGTAATGTGGCTCTGAATATAGGCTTGCCAACGGCAAGCAAAGACTCTGCCTGGTCCATATTTTGGTTTTGTGAAGTTTCAGCCATGGACGGACGTCTACCTGTCTTTGTGGCCAGAGCCATCAGCAGACCTTCTGAAAGTGTCCGGCGCGCGCGTATCGAGCTTTTCATCGAGTCTGCAAGTTCTCTACGAAGCGAGATCGAATACATGGT
The DNA here is from genome assembly GCA_035720235.1 of Anaerolineales bacterium. GTDB lineage: Bacteria > Chloroflexota > Anaerolineae > Anaerolineales > Villigracilaceae > Defluviilinea. The sequence continues at coordinate 717 of DASTOH010000134.1, forward strand.
TGGCGTTCCACCATAGAACACGCCGTAACTCATGCGTGACCATGGACGTTCGCTAGCGCCAGGCAAACCGGCCGCCCGCGCTGTAATCGGAAGGAGGACCGCTGCGGGAAAGCGAATGTGGTCTTGATCGAGCGCGAGCGCTGCAGGAGCTACTCTTGAGACATATTCGGCTGCCTTGGCATTGTCTTGTTGTGGTTGGGATGGTTGGCTTTGTTTAAACACAGAACCTCTTTATGAAGAAAGGGAAGGATTGAGTATCCAATGGGCCAATGCTTCCACTTCTTCTTGTGACAGATATTTCACTTGAACACCATACACCACGCACATTTCAGGAACACTTTGCCACCACGGACTACATTCGGAGCCCATGTGGACAAACTCTATAATTGTCTTCCTTGTGTACGGGATTCCTTGTTGCTGAATGGTCAGCTTTAGACCATCCATCAAAATGGATAAGCCCTCGGTCTTAGGTTCGGGCCATGTCTCAACCAAATCATAGAATTTCTGCCGCGGCAATGAATCAGGCCAGAAGATTTGCAGGATCCGTAATGTCCAACTGGGCTGCATGGAATTGAGCATTTGCAGATATGCAGCTTCTGGACGAACCTCCGGGCGATCTGGATCGGCTGTTATTTGTGCAAAGACTCTTTTCTTACCATCGTGACCAATAAGGGCATCAAAGCCGTCCACCTGTACAAATCCACGAGCGATCACAAAGGATTGAGTAAAACCAATTTCTTCCTGTTCTGTTGAAGCTGGCTTATGTCCGTTCATTGTCTTCCCCGTTCAAAATAACTGTCTGGTAAACCTAATTCGTTTGCTCGAAAGCCCATGCGTGAAGGTCTATTGCCGGTAGAGACCAGTGTGTTCTTCTCTTTATCGAATTTGAATAAGAAATTGAAAGCGGGACGCGCGGCTACCTGCTCGACCACTGGATAGACCTCTGCGATCTCGCGCACAACCTGACCATGCGTACCGCTTCGTTCGACATGAACGACAGCTGTAACTGCTTCAGCAAAGCTTTGTGCAATCTGGAAATCGCCGAGGAGTGTTGCGTCTGGATGGGAACGGACCACCTGCAGGAAACGCGGCCAGACATGTTCTGCGCCAGTTGCGTGAATGGTGAATGCTGAATGGCCATGTCCTGTAGCTGCCGCGCGGATCAATTCCCACGCTTCTGCACCACGAGCTTCCCCAATGACTACGCCGTGAGGCCTGGAACGCAACGCAGCGCGAATCAGGTCGTAAGTCGTGATAGGCGGAGGTCCACCTTTTGCTTCAGGACGCGTGACGGTATAAACTATGTTCTGGGTATCCGATGCTGCATTGCCATCCCAGCCATTCAAAACAATTTCGTTTGAATCTTCCACGATGAACAAACGGATTGCTCCAGGTGGGAAATACGTCAACATTTCCTGAAGGATCTTTTGGGCGATGAAGGTCTTGCCGGACCCGGTCGCTCCGGAGATGATCAGCGTGCCGCCATGAACCATGATGGCAAGCAGGTAGTTTGCTGCTTGCGGCGAAAGCACACCATTCCCCACCGGTAGATGGATCGCGCTGAAATCTGGGCGCTTGACTGGAGGTAGCCTTCGTTCACACAATACTGAAAGACTCTCTCCCTGCCTGATCGCGCCAGGTCGTCGATAGGATGCGATACGCAAGGTAATGATTTCTCCATACGGACATGCCGGATGCATAATGAAGTTGATACGGACACCTTTGCGAATCACTTCCCCGTCCTGCCCAGGAACCATAACTTGCAGCATAGCATCGGCAATTGGATATTCAGGCGTAGGAGCACGCTGGCCTGCGCGGTCGATCAACACACGCAAGCCACTCCCTATATTGGATGTCGCGGGACCCGCATACACCCAACCTTCTTTTGTCTTATACACATAGATGTGCCCCATGTTTACAGCGATGTCTTCCACTTCAGACGATGCGATGAGTTCCAGGAGTTGCCCAAGCCCGGAGAGTTCGCCGATCAATCGCAAAATCAATTCATTCTTACGGGGAGAAAGGTCAATACCTTCGTTGAAGGCTTTAGGGGCAATGTCGGCATATACCTCCCGCGCCATCTCCTCGGTTTCTGCTGGAGTCAGTGTTTTTGTAGCGGCGGCAGTCGCCTTGCGTTCCTGGGCTATTCTGGATAATTCTGTTACCCAATGAGCCTCGCGGTCTTTATTGATGGTATTGTCAGGAGCAAAAGGCACAGCGCTTTGGGTGAGATCTGGGAACATGACTTAATTCTTTCCAAAACTGAAGATGCTTTTCCTTCGTTGAGCAACTGCACCAGGGATAATGCCAGCAGCTGCAGCACTTTCCCGAATATTCGGGGCAAATTGAGCTGCATAATCAATAAGCGCTTCAGTAAAATCACCGATCTCCTCACACTTCTCGCGCTTGTATCTCCAGACCAAGTTGTCTTCGACGCGATCCGAGTTGACTGCGATTCTTGCCAGCTTGCGATCTGTGTAGGGAATCACGCCATTGGCGACCAACGGCAAATTAAGACCCCTGGACTCGAGAGTTCTCAACAAAAGATTGTGGGTGCTTTTGAATTCTTTACCATCAACCTTGTTATAGCAAAGCTTTACACGCTGCCAAACGAATTGCATTGCAGCATCTTTGCTAGACGTGGCTCTCAGGGCTGCTATCAGGTTTTCCACCCACTTGGTCACAGCGCCGAGGTCACTGGCTTCCGGAGTTGCCACGATAGAGATCACCTCTGCATTTCGGAGAGCTGCACGGTGAATGGGATGGGAAGGATTGATGCCAATATCCATAATTACAATACCATTCGATGAGACGCCAGCATCATACAGACCTGACATAACTGCGTTGACCTTCTGCTCGTTGCCCATGGAAGGATCTGCGAGATCATTTACTTCAATGAGTCCGGGCAGGACTTTCAACGTTGGCAAAGTAGAGATCGGCGTAAATGCATCGAAGTAAGCGCCACCAGCGGCCACCATGACATTTTGACCCAATGCAGGCGTAGGGACATTGCGACGGAGGAGGTTGATCACAGAGGAGCGATACTTGTTAATCACGCCATCCAGCTTTGTGAGATAAGACATCGTGCCGCCATTCCCATCGGCATCGACGAGGAACGTGCTGTAGCCTGATAGCGCGTATAAGAGCGCGAGATTGACAGCGATCGTAGTTTTGCCTACTCCCCCTTTGGGAGAAGTGACAGCAATTTTCCTTGCGATCATGTTTGACGTAATGCGTGCCGCCACATCGCCGCCCAGAACCACGCGCCGATACTGGTCGTCTGTTCTTGCAGTCCCTGCGTCACCGCGACGAAGTTCCGTCAGCAGGTTATCAACGTCTATTTGTGTGGGAGGATAGGCAAATGTTGGGACTCTTGTGGTTGCTGCCCATCCTGAGATACTGTCGCTTGCACCAGCGATTACATAGATGAGTTTGCCAAGTTCGGCAGCCTTGGTAAGTGTTTCGGTGGAAGTGGTTGTCTCAGGCGAGACAACGACCACACCGCTGTAGTTATGAATTTCGAGCTGGCTTGGAGTCAATTGTCCAAGCATCGCGGCAATCGTATGACCCTGCTCCATAAATTTCTGAACAAGGCCTGCTGTTATCGCACCCGTTCCTACTAGCATGATGTTCATGGAAATCTTCCTTGTTGTTTTGATGGACGTACTTGTTACTGAGCAGGCGTTGCTGGAATAGCAGTTGGGGTTGCTGAGGGAACCGCGAGCGGGTTATTTGGCATGGCGGTGAGTGTGCTCAAGGCGTCTTTCATTGCCTGCTCGCGCTGGGCCTTCATCCACTCTTCGTAATCCCAATAGGAGAATCCTTCAGTGGGCGAGTCGTTGCCGCTCGACAAAAGCGAGACAACGAGCGCGTCACCTTCCTGGAGGGCAAGCGCCAATTCTTCGCGCTTTTTGTCGGGAACGAGAAGAATCAAAACTTTCGGCTGATTGAAGTCCACATAACCAGCCGCAGGATCCACTGTGTCGGATGTTTGGGCATCGGCATCTACCTGCTTCGTACCGCCCTGCACCTCGATCACGCGAACGCCTTCGGGAAACAAATCTTTTGCCATCGGGGGATAGAGCAAAGCTTTTGCCTTATCCATGTCACTTTCCATCGGAATGGGTGAGGCAATAACCTGAGGAGCGACGGGTACGTAGGGTTCGCTACCAGTGATAAATTCAGGCATTACGGTTGGAGTTACTGGCGGTTGTGGGCGCGAGCTGATGACCACTGTAATGTTCACAAGATCACCGGGCAGGAAGGAATCAGTGCTGGGGGCGATAACATTGGCAAGGTCTAAGGGTAAGGGGAATAAACTGCCGCCTTGTGGATAATTGGCTAGTGCAGCAGAGAGACGGCTGCTTCCTGCAGCATCAGCTATAACTGAAGTGCGCATGATAGGCTGACCTACAAACATGGGAATAACGACGATCCCATTTACCAGGGATGCGGTTCCCTCTTCATCAGCACGAACATACAGAGATGTATTGTCATCTACGAACACGGTCTTCACGACCAAATCTTGGGGAGTAAGAACATGGCCCACACTAAAGTCTGTCGCCGCGGCGAGGATATCCATCGTGGCAGGCTTTTGTGCGTTCGCCAAACCCATAACCACAAAGAGAGCGACGAAGAACACGACAATCGAGATGATGATCACACCGAGGTTTATGCCAGTGCCTTTGAGTTTTTGAAAGTTCATTGTTAGTTCCTTTGAGAATTAATTTGGTTTCCAGTCGGGACGACTGAGTTGCATCGCTTTGACGAAGGCAGGATTGTTTGCAATGATTTGTTCTATTTCATCTAGCTTCTCCTCGAACAATGTGTATAGGACGGTGATCACAAAATCCGATTTTGCATCCTGCAGCGCGAGCCTGGTTGTTGATACGACTCTTAAGGACAGTGCCATAACTTCGGACCCAACCAGAGCATCAGCAGTTGCCTGTGGCATGTCCGGATAGCACTTGATCAACAAGCTCGCCAGGTAGTCTGTGTCGATTTCTTCAAGGTCTTGAGCAACACTTGAAGCATCAATATTGTTGTCTTTTGAATTGGTATCTATTGGGATTTCAGACAGGTGAAGCGTGGCAATCAAATCGCTCTCAGTTTTGATGGTGTCACCAGAACCCTTGAGAGTGGCAAGGCAAGTTATTATATGGACCATGCCCACTCTAACAAGTGTCGCGGCGAGGATTTCCCTCTGGTTTCTGTCCAATGACTGAACAGTATCGACATGTCTCAAGGGGATCTGGTTGAGAGGAGATGGAAAAGATTCACGTGTGCTTCTCCTGCGTCTTGCCTTGTTTTCGGGAATTTCCTTCATAAGTAAGCATGTTACATGCGCTTAGAAGGGGGTAGTCCTTCGACCGACGCGAAAACGCGATGAGAGAAAGGAATTCAGTAATAAAAGATGAACAACTGCGTTAAGGATGCCTAACTGGAAACATGCTCCGAGTGCTAGAAGAATTCGTTCTGCTCGCCCTTCCACTTCGGATTTTCTAACGGCACGTACTTCCACCCAACTGTTAGCCTGTATATCCTCACCAAAGTGGCGACGTGCAGTTCCCGTCTACCTTATATGTGGTCATAAGAGCCAATCGCAGAGAGCATATCTGCTCGAGTTGAGCTTATATAGAATGTTTTGTGATATTCTTCAACTGGAAAGACGCCCAGCGTGATATACAGTCTGTTATATAGCCACATGCTTTATAACCAGCCCCACAAGGACAAAGTACAGTCGCAATACTGTATAAGAGATAGATTGTGCCATCTGGCGAGTGCCAAAGGCACCACGCCACATATCACAATCTAAAGTAGTGCCAAATGGAGCGATAACTTCACAGGTCCCGCTATATTTAGGGGTGCAGGTGGTCAAAAAGCGACCACCTGCCATTTGGCACTACTGGGAGTTAGGCGGCTGGTTCAACAGGAGTATTCTGCATAATTCTGATATGTCTGTTGTGAAAGAGCATATGCGCATCCATAGCATTCTTCCCAAAAAAGAAGAACGCTGTTGAAGCCAATCGCCTTCAAAGGAGTAGCCATGAACAAGCCTAACCAATCGATTACAGGAATTGCTGAAATAGCGTTGCGTGTCCACGACCTTGATTTGATGAGAAGATTTTACGAACAAGTGATAGGTCTTGAAGTTCTACGAGAAATCAAAGATAGCAATGGCACAATTATATTTTATGCCGTCGGGGCAGGGAATGACCACATGGCGCTTTTCGAAGAGAAATGGATAGATTGGTTCACGCGGGATAAATCTCCTCAAATCGACCCGAAGCTGACCACCCTTTCTCATTTTGCAATTAGGATTGCACTGGATGATTTTGAGTCTGAAAAGAGACGGATAGAGCAACTCGGCATTGAGATCGTACATTCAAATACATCGAGTTGGCTGCACTGTCGGATGTTTTACTTTTTCGATCCCGAAGGGAACTTGATCGAGTTCAACAGTCATGATGAGAGTATACGGTAAAGGTGAGTGAAGAAAAGATGACGCTGCATCTAAATGCCGCCGCCTAACAAAGCGTGCACAGGACGCTGGGGAGTCTGCGCGATTTACAAGCATTTTTCTGGCTTCGGGTTTTTTCCGCTCTCGAATAGAATTCACGCCCGCCCCAGCGCCAGTAACGCACACCGTTGGATACTATGGGTAGAAAAAAGGGATCGTTTCTCCCGAAGGACATCGGGACGATGTGCTAAGCTTCAAGTAAGCGAGAAAGGAGAAGCTTATGTCTGCAGAAACGACTCACACCGATCAGTATACTGCAATTCAACCGCACCTTTACATGGCATTTGAGCTGAGCCAAACGAAGTGGCTGCTGGGCTTCACGATTGGTTTTGGGCAAAGACCGCGCCTGAGGAGCATTGCCGCTCGCGATCTGGCTGCCCTGCAGAGTGAGATCCACCTGGCCCGGGAGCGCTTTGGGCTGGGGGAGGAGGTGGGCGTGATCAGCTGTTATGAGGCAGGACGAGATGGCTTTTGGCTGCATCGCTACCTGACATCGCTCGGAGTGAACAACCTGATCGTAGAC
>DASTOH010000135.1:0-17596 GCA_035720235.1 Anaerolineales bacterium
AAGGACGCTTACTTTTGCCAACCTTGGAGTGGAAACAAATATCGAATTGCATGGTCCTTACGATTCAAATTCTGTTCGATTTGAACTTCCGGCAACTTGGGAACCTCAGAGTGGTGTTGAGCTTAATCTTGAGATAAGTTCATTTGTTACGAGTGAAAGTATTTCAGCCGCCACCAATCAAACCTTGGGCGCTTCTCTGGATGTGTATTTTAACGACAAATTGCAGGAAAGCATTCCGCTTCAGGACGGTAAAGGGGTATTTTACAACGTTCCCATCTCTCCAGATGCTGTAGCCACCCCGGATTCGAACGGACGACACAAAATCACCTTTTTTCTTGATGCCGCTCTAGATTGTGATCTTGATTTCCATAAAACTACCGTGTCTATCAGTGTTAACTCGGAGGTCTTGTTCCCATATATTGAAAAGGAACTTAGCCTGGATTTGCGTCGTTTGCCATGGCCAATTTATCAAGAAACCGGCGTTGAGAAGAGCTCAGCCGTAATTGTTCTCCCTGAATCGCCGTCGGCAGATGAATTGCAGTCCGGGCTGATTGTGGCCGGGACGCTGGGACGGATGACTCAAGGCAATTTGCCTGTCACCATGGTCTCCAACGATCAACTGACGGATGACCTTAAAAATAGGTCTCACGTGGTTCTTATTGGAAAACCTTCGGCTTTTCCTGATTTGGCACCTGTAGCTTTGCCGGTGCGCGTAGTTGGTGATAAATACTCATTGGCTGGACTGAGCGATGATGATGGCGTTTTGCAGGCTGTGCCCTCACCCTGGAACCCGTCTAAGGCGCTCTTGATTGTGGGTGGGAATACAGATCAAGGTGTGGTAAAAGCGTCACAAGCGTTATCCACGGCAAATTTGCAGACGGGTGATACGCCAGATTATTCCGTCGTCGCCAATGTCAATCCAATCACAATAACCGGCATTTTAACCTCCGATCTAACCCCTGTAGCCACCTCAGATGCATTATTTTCCGACTTGGGTTACGATGCCGTTGTTGCTACCGGAATTGGAACCAGTTGGTTAACGTACGAGTTCATTATCCCCTCGGGATACACTGCCGGTGAAGGTCCCTATGTTGATTTCAAATATACTACTTCGGATCTGGTCGATGCGAATCGTTCAGGCGCTGTTGTCTATCTGAACGATGTTTTAGTTGGAAGCTTGACACTCTCATCGGCCGAAACCAATATAGTCAGTTCCAGAATAAACCTGCCGGTGAGCGTTCTGAAATCAGGCACAAACCGCTTGGATGTAGTAATCAATTTGCTCCCGCGTGATGAGTGTTCTGTTTTTGCCTTTTCAGGATTGTGGGTAACAATTTATCCTGATTCGTTGCTGCATTTGCCGCTTGCACCGGCCGAGAAGACAGCCTTTTCCTTGCAGGATATAAAAGCATATCCGTTGCCGTTTGCGAATGACCCATCCTTGAGTACTACGGCTTTCGTTCTTTCTGAACAGGATCGGGTGTCGTGGACGATGGCTGCCCGCATTGCATACGACCTCGGAGCTCGGGTGGCAGGATCGATTCTCGGATTCGAAGCGGCGTACACCAATCAAATCCCCGAAGATATTCGTGCTTACAATCTTATTGTGATCGGTGAGCCCCGGAATCTAGAAATTGTCGCAGATTTTAAGGGATTTATGCCGGCACACTTCGAAGCCGATAGTAATATAGCCACGCTGGACACGCAGCAGGTAATCTATCGCATCTCTGCGAACAAGAAATTGGGTTATCTGGAACTATTTGCTTCACCCTGGAATGAGTCCGGCGTAGTATTGGGAGTTTTTGGAACGTCTCCGGAGGGTGTGGCCTATGCAGGGGATTCGTTACTTAATGTGCAAATGCGGGATAGCCTTTCAGGAAATTTTGCCACTCTCGATGGCGTTAAGGCTATCGTGGTTGATACTCGTACCGGTCTTGGTTTGGGACGTTTTGCATCAAATCTTGGCCCCTCGGTGGTTTCGGCGCAAAATCCCGCAACTGTTGAGTCATCTAGTACTGGCATGGACCAAATTCAAAATGAGGTTGCCCGCGGCAGAGGATTCATTCTTGCAGCTATATTGGGTGTGGTAGTCATTATGGCGGTTGTTCTCGTCGTAGCGCTTCGATTGAGACTAAAAAGAAAGTAATTTGACGGACACAAGGTCAGCCGAAACAGTTCGCAAATGAAGAATGTTCTACGATCATCCAGGAGGCGTAAGTTCTCAAACCTGGTCTTGAACGGTCTGTTCAGAATAGGCGTTTTGAGCGCCTTGAGGCGCGTGCACCGAAACTCCTTGACCGTATTGAACTATCATCGCGTGGATGATCACTCGAAACCTGGTTTTGATACGTATCGGTCGAATGTAAGCGCGACCCCGGAGCTATTTGCTGCACAGATGGAGTATGTGAAGCAGCACTATAACGTAATCACGTGTGATCATTTGGTCGCCTGGCTGGAGCGGCAGGTCAAGCTCCCTCCATATCCCGTCTTAATAACTTTTGATGATGGCTATAAAGACAACCTTATTCACGCTTATCCGATCTTGAAACAGCATGGCTTTTCAGCCGTTATCTTCTTGGCGACAGCGTACATAGGCCGCAGTATTCCGTTTTATTGGGACTATGTGGCCTACTGTTTTTACCATACGCAAAAAGATTCAACTCAGCTCACGCCGCATACATCCATCTCGTGGTGTGATAACGCGTCTCGCGATAGGGCTATTTCGCGTTGGATCAGTCTCGTGAAGCAATTGCCAGAAGAAGAGAAGCAGGAAAGGATTCATGCCCTTTCAACTGAATTTAATCTCAGCATACCCGAAGGCGTTTTTGCAGGTTTGTCCCTAACCTGGGATCAAGTTCGCGAGATGCATGGCAGCGGTGTAGAATTTGGTGCTCATACGGTGAATCATCCGATCCTGACTCGTATCCCTTTGTCAAAAGTGGCGGTTGAGTTGACAGACTCGAAGAGCAAGGTGGAGACAGAAGTCGGCAGACCAGTAGTTAGTTTTGCATACCCAAATGGGCAGGCAGATGATTTTTCACCAAGTATTATTGAGTTGGTGAGAAAAACAGGTTTTAACCTGGCTTTCACTTTAATGCCCGGACCAACCAGGGCTTCCGTGGTTCGGCAGAATCCACTCGCCATTCGCCGTATTTTTCTGGGACGTGCAGACACGTTGCCGGTCTTTGCAGCCAAGTTGGTGGGAGGTAAATACCTGGCCTCGATGCTGCGGAAATAAAATTCGTAAATCGCATTGACATTTTTTGCATAAATCTTCTTTAGAGGAACAGATGAATGTCGGCTGGAAAATCAAAAGCTCGCCTAATTTCGTGTTTGGTGTCCTGGTGGATGATTCTCTTAATGTTTGCGTGCAGTTCGCCGGCTTCGATTACTCCAACTGCTGTATCTTATGCATCGCCGGTATTGCCCGGACTCATTTCAAACGTAGATACAACCATTAAGGTGGAACCAAAATTAATTGACGACTATTTTCCAAATCCAGGTATGGGGTGGCAGGATGGAATAGGAACGCCTGATTCATTGAATATGCCAGAGAGCGTAATGTATCCGAACCGGCGCCAGATTGGCTGGTTAATCCTTAATCCAGCTCAGGGTGTCTATGATTGGTCCGCTCTAGATAAGGCGTTACAGGAAGCAACGCGAGATGGAAAACAATTGTCGTTTCGCGTATATACCATGGTTGGCGAAAGATATGGCGGACATATGATCCCGGATTGGGTTTTTGCCAAAGGTGCGACTCTTCTTCCGTCTTCAGACGAACCTGATTACTCCAGTTGTGTTTACCAGGACGAGTGGGGAAAATTTGTGGAAGAATTGCGCAAGGTCTACGATGGCAACCCCAACATCGCATTCATTGATATCTCGGGGTATGGAAACTTCAATGAATGGAGCTGGCAGGACGCGCAGACAGAATGGGATGTTGCCTGGGAGGAGGGATACGTCAATGGCGCGGCATCTTCAGATTTGTTTGAGACCTTGGATGGACAGGCGCGGCGAAGACTAGCTGACATGTTCATTGGTGGCTCGTACGATGAGCATCGATGCCGCCTGGCAACAGGGGAAACAGACTTCGTAGCATATTCATATGAAGGCTTTCAGGAGACACAGCTGGTTATGCCGTATGCAGGCATAGTCCAATCTTCACAGTATGTATTCCAGCGACGGAGTGATGTAGGTTTTCGCTATGATTGCTTGGGTAAGAGTGGCGAGCGGGTATTGGAAAAAGTCGGGAGTATCATTTCCCAGGTTTGGAGAACAGCCCCGGTAGTTCTTGAGTTATGCAAGCCCAATGAATTTGATCTGGATGATGCAAAAATGCTCTTAGGAATGGCGCACGGCAGCCTCGTTCATGACAACGATTGGAGGCTTGGCCCCAAGGAGCTTGAGGAACTGATGCGAGATGCTGGATATCGCTATTTTCTGAAAGAGGCGACGCTGCACGCGAAGGACCGCACGATTGAAGTTCAGATGAATTGGCAAAACCTTGGTTATGCTCCCAGTTATCCCAAGATGGGACAGGAGTTCCAACTGTATTTTTACCTCATGGACGCGGCTGGAACTATGATCCATCGGCAGCTTGTGCCTGTCAATATTTTCCAATGGTTGCCAGCCCGGCTGCCAGATACCTCTCCCCAGGTATACCCGGTCTCGCATACGGTTCAACTGCCCTTCGTCCTTTCCAAGGGAATCTATTATGCAGGCGTATCGATTGTTGACGTGAGAACTGGAAAGCCAATTAATTTGGCAATTGACGGCAAAGACCCCGCTGGCTGGTATCTTTTATCACCTCTTGAAATTGAATAACCGGATGTTCTGAGTCGACAGCCATGTTAAATTCGGATGCTGAACTGACAAGAAGATTGTCTGAAGCTATTGCACGTCTGGTGCCGCAGGCCTTTGGGGAAGGTGCCGCGCTGGAGACGATGTCGCCTGCGCGGATCGATCGCCGATATTCATTCATGTTTCGATATTGGGTAAGAAAACCTGATCAGAGCCGCCGCCCCATCTTGGTCAAGATTCCTCACCAGGACTGGATCAAGTCAATGGAAGAAGCGATCGCATCGGACCAGGTACGGGAGGAGATCAAACACGAGTTTGCAGCGATGCAGTCGATCCACATCGTAATTCAAAACTCAAAGCATCCATTGTTATTTGCCGTAAACCCGGTTGGCGGTTATCTTCCAGATTACAATGCCATCGTCATGGAAGAGGTGGACCTCAAAATGCTCAAAGGATACCTCTCCAGGTTTTCAATACTCGTGGATCACAAATCGGCCTGGATGGATTTTGAAAACAAACTCAAACTGGCTGGTGAATGGCTGAGACTCATCCATGATGCCTTTCGCCAGCCTCAGAACAAGAGGATTGCTGAGCTGGATGTTCAGGAAACAGGTCTGGATGGGATCGATGCGCTGGAGCAGATCTCTGGCAATCGGCTGACGAACATTCGTACATGTTTCATGCGCTTGTTTCAGGAGATACAGGATTTGGTTGTGCCGGTGTCGGCGTTGCACAATGATTTTCATTTAGGGAACATACTTGTCACACCCGATGGCCGGGTGGGAGCCCTTGACCCAAACTGGAAATCTGCCGGTGCGATCTATCAAGACCTGACATCGCTTTTGATTGACCCTGTCACGCGCAAGTTGCAGGTGTTAATGCAAGGTCTGGCTTTTCGAAGTTCCCAACGCGTTCGTTTTGAGCAGGCGGTTTTGCGCGGCTACTTTGGCGACACCTCGCCATCCTATCCCCTCATATACTTTTATTGTGCATTGAATGTGCTTGCGAAGTGGCGGAAGAACGAAGAGCTACTACGGTCGGGGCCGCGCGTTGTGACGTTTATTGGCTCACGATTCATACGCTTGTACTTTCGGAAGCTGGTGATGAATTATCTTGCTTTGGGGCTGGCAAGCGCGATGCGGCCAAACAATACTGCATAAGATTTATTGCGCTTTATGTTTTGGACTGTCTCCTGACGGCTCGGTCCAAAATTTCAAACCCCACCTGGATCAAACGCTTCGCTTCGACACCGGAAATTGGCCGTTGGTTTTCCACTTTGTCCAACGTCCTCAGCAACGCCCCACGAATGCCGCTGGCATGGTGTGCCCAAACAGAATCAGCGGAAATACGTTCCAGTCGGTCAAGCAGGAGCCGGATAAGTTTGATCGTTTCTTCGTCGATGAACATGGCACCCCCGGCGCGGGTCGAACGCGCAACCACTGGATTCGTAGATTGAGGGTGTCCACCATGTGCTTTTGAGTTCATCTAGTCTATTTTAATGCAATAAAAGACTGATCGGGAATCCAATCCCCAAACCTTCCTGGACGATCCTTACCTCACCCCTCTGGACATCAAGAAGATACTGAATGTATGCCGAACCAAGGCATACTACCTGATCAACAGGGAAATGAAACACCTGAGGCTCGGGAGAAATCTCCGAGTACGACAATCGGACTTTTTGAAGTGGCTGGAGGACATGGGTAAGGAACCATCAAGTAAGGTGTAGGATCTAATTTTTTCCTCCTTCCATGAGGACAACCTCAAAAATAGATGGAAACATTTTAAGATTTACTCTCCCTCGAATGAAGTTCGAGGTAACGGGATCAGAAATGGTCCCGTTTTTATTTGAAGGTTGGGATTAATATTACAACGAGATTTCATATTACTACGAGACTTCGATTCTTACTACGAGATTTTAAGGTTTACACTCATGGGCGAGCTATTCAGCCGAGAGGAGATTGCCATGAGTCTAGGAACGGGCGGCTATTTTGAAAATCTCTTTCGGTCATCGTGACCAAGTCTGCCTTTACCACTTCCGAAAGCTTCAGCCTTACCTCCTAATCCATCTGGTCAACCGAACGCGAGCCCGAAAGTCTCGCATTCACAAAGCCAAGGGAAACCGCGGCCTATAATCGAGGTTGGGCAATTACTTTTATTATCTCGTAACGTCCACAATGTGGTACATTATTGGTTATCTACATCAGTTTTAATGCCTATTTTCACACTCATAAAAAAGTAACGTGAGGAGGAGGACAAGATGAGATGCAATTCGGCACATTCAGTCAATTGCTATATAGATTATAATTACGGCTCAGTTGCCCTCGTAGTTTAATGGATTAAATGCCAGTCTTCGGAACTGGAGTTGGGAGTTCGATTCTCTCCGAGGGCACTACTTCTTTGACCGAAACCAGCCTCTTTCTTTTGGAGTTAAACGTCTATGGCAATTTGAGCATAATACTTGCGTCTTTTTTTAGCTCTTCTTCCAATCTTTCAACATTTGCGATCCTTGATACTATTTCGACGATTGCCATATCTTTACTATGAAGGTGATGGAATTCATGTATAACGGGGCGCTCTCTCCGCAGGACTCGCAACGGTGGGCTAGAAGATAATTCCACAAATATTCCCTGATGGTGTCACGGTAAATTGTGGTGTGTTTCCTTGCATTGGCTTTCTGGTAGTCTTTGTTCCTTTCGTACCAGCTTTTTCCTAATTCCGAACGACAGGTGACGCAGTACGATTGTCTTCTTTGGGTAAACCTGTTTCTTAAGGGAAACTCGCTAATATCCTTTTCAACATTACATTTCGAGCAGATTCTTGTAGTCCTCCTTCCTCCAATAGGTGGTCTTAAGGTGGAGCAGCGTGTGATTTTAAAACCGAAAAGCCCAGAAGCCACTGTTTTCTAGGCTTTTTTGAATGCTCACGGGCTGATTTAAACAGTTACTAACAGATTCGACGTCCATTACTCTGTCCATTGAGCTACGGGCGCGGGCGAGCGAAATTATGCTCGAAAACGAATTCTATCCCGAATTGCGGCCCGACCTCCGGCAGGACAGCGATGTGACTGCCTAGCCACCTGGCTAGGTGGAAACTCTCCCAGTGATGGGGGAGTTTTTGTTAACAAGCCAGTACACTGGGTATATTGTCAACCATATTCGCTGGGAGTAAACATGAAAACCGCAACCGTATTGCACATCGCTCCATTCCAGGCGACCATCAGAATCCTAGGTTGGGTATCGCGGTTTGTAACGCTCCTCATTTTTTACTTTGTACTGTTCGCAACGGGCGGTCAGATCGTGGGTCCGTATCTGCCGACTATCACCCCGGAGCCGGGTCCGGTTCCCACCATGACCGGTTTTTGGATCTCCTGTGTAGCGATCACGCTGGTGATCATGTTAATGATTCATAGTTCTCGGTGGCACGGATGGCAGTTGATGATTTACATGTCTGTGGCATACTATCTGGTTGTGACCCTGGTCACGCAGCTTGAAGCGTGGTATTTTCTCTATGGTGTCACGATCGGGCCGGACCTGATGCTGCGCTTATATCTGCAGGGGATGCCTGTGGCGTTCGTCTTCATCCCGATAGCTGTCATTGTCATGGGACGCCTGCGCGCCCCGGAGACCGTGACTCCAGAAATCGCTTCCATGCCCCTTAAGGAATGGCTTTGGAAACTGACCGTAATATATCTTGCGTACCTAGTGCTCTATTACGCGGCAGGATATTTTATCGCCTGGCAAAACCCTGATGTCCGGGCGTTTTACGGCTCGCCGGGTGAAGCCCTGCCTTTCTTCCAGCAGATGGCGCACATATTTGCCGCTGATCCGTGGTTGACTCCGTATCAACTTCTGCGTACATTGATATGGGTGGCGGGCGCGTTGTTTGTCATACGCGGTTCGCGGCTCTCGATCTGGCAGACCGCCCTCATTGTCGGATTGTTAATCAGTGTTCCGCAAAATATCGGACACCTCATCCCGAATCCGATGATCCCTTTGAATAGTGTCCGTATCAGCCATCTGATCGAGACCGCCTCTTCCACGTTCGTCTTTGGCGTGATCGTGACCTGGCTGCTGTATCCCAAATTCACTCTCAAGGAATCATAACATGGAGAAAACAATGACCTTGGCAATCGAAGTTCAATCCCTTCACAAATCGTTTGGTGATTTTCACGCTGTTCAAGGCGCAACGTTCAGAGCCGAGGCAGGCGAAGTGCTGAGTTTGCTGGGCCCAAATGGCGCTGGCAAAAGCACAACCATTTCCATGCTTTCAGGCTTGCTCGCACCAACTAGTGGTGATGCGTGCATCATGGGCCATTCAGTGACGAAGGAGCCCGAGTTTGCAAAGAAGAGTCTTGGCGTGGTGCCGCAGGATATTGCGTTGTACCCTGATCTTTCGGCGCGGGAGAATCTGGTCTTCTGGGGCAAGATGTATGGTTTGCGCGGCGCGGCCTTGAAAACCCGCGTGGATGAAGTGTTGGAAATCATCGGCCTGACCGACCGCCAGAAGGACCACGTCGGCAAGTTCTCGGGTGGCATGAAACGCCGTGTCAATATCGGCGCGGCCTTGCTGCACAAACCCGCGGTCGTCATCATGGATGAGCCGACAGTTGGCATCGATCCGCAGTCGCGGCGTCATATCCTTGATAACGTCAAAGAGTTGAATCTCAAAGGCATGACCGTCCTCTACACCACGCACTATATGGAGGAAGCCGCCGAGCTTTCCCACCACATCGCCATCATGGACAAGGGCAAGGTCATCGCCTACGGCACGCATGATGAGTTGATCAAGATGGTGGGCGAGCAGACGCGCATCGATCTGACGCTCAATGCTGAGGCAGAGAAAATGTTGAGTGACTGGCGCGCAACGGAAGGCGTCGCGCGAATCGATTCTACTGATGGGAAGGTGACGGCTCTGGTGGACGATTCCAATCGTGTATTACCGCGTTTGTTCGAGGCCGCGTCCAGGGTGGGTGTACGAATCACTTCTGTCGATATCCAGGAACCGAACCTGGAGACGGTGTTCCTGCATCTCACGGGCCGCGCACTGAGGGACTGACATGAAAATACTCGATATTGCCTTCAAGGATCTGACCCGCTCCTTTCGCAGCGCGTTTGCCATTGGCATGATGGTGATTGCCCCGCTCTTATTGACCGGGCTGATCTATTTTGCATTTGGCAGCATGTCTGGCGGGGATGTGAGCATGACCCCCATCAAGGTGGGTGTGGTCAACGCCGATCAACTACCCGCCGACTCCCTGATCGACACGCCGATCGGTGACAACATCCGCTCCATGTTTTTCGACGAGAGCGTTAAATCATGGATCACTGCCGCTGATTATGCCGATGAGGCTTCTGCGCGCGCCGCGCTGGATAAGCAGGAAATTGGCGTGGCCGTCATCATTCCACAGGGCTTTACCGCGCGATATCTTAGTGGCGAGAAAGACGCGCAAGTATTGATCGTCAGTGACCCAACCTTGTCCATTGGACCGGCGGTTGTGGAGGATATGGTCACGATGATGGTGGATGGTGTGGCGGGTGGGGGCATTGCCATTCAGACCATTATGGAAAGACAACAGGCCAATGGAACTCAGCCTGACCCGGCGGAGATCTCAACCTGGATCGAACGTTATGGCAATTGGTACCGGGACTTCCAACGCGACCTATTCCATCATCCAGACAAAGCTGCTCTGGTCCTGGTTGCGCCGGCGGCTGGAGAAGTTGAGACGGTCGATCCGCTTCAAAAGATGATGGGCGCCACCATGGCCGGGCAGATGATCTTTTTTGCGTTTTTCACGGCGGGGTATGCGATGATGTCCATTCTGCGAGAGGATGAAGAAGGCACACTCGCACGCTTGTTCACGACTCCTACCAACCGCACCTCTATTCTCACCGGCAAGTTCGTGGCGGTGTTCATCACCGTCATCCTGCAGGGATTGGTCTTGATGATCGCTGGTCGCTTCGCGTTTGGCATTCAATGGGGCGCGCCTGCCAGCATTGCGCTCGCGCTCACGGCGCAGGTGATTGCCGCGGCCGGGCTGGGTGTGCTGCTGATCTCATTTGTCAGGAGCACCAAACAAGGTGGACCCGTCCTGGGCGGCGGGTTGACCGTGCTCGGTATGTTGGGCGGTTTGTTCACGGCGAACATTCCGGGTGGCATGCCTGCGGCCTTCAATGCGATTGGCAATTTCGTCCCACAGGGTTGGGTGCTGAAAAGCTGGCGCCTGGCTTTGGATGGAGTACCGGTCGCGGATCTGTTAATCCCATTCGCCGTGACGGTCGTGATGGGTATCCTGATGTTCGCCATTGGTGCGCAGATGTTCAAGAGGCGCTTCGCGTAGAAGATACACAAGGCGACACGTACACAGGTACACAAGCTTGAGCGTGTCTACCTGTTTACATGTTTACGTGGTACGTTTCCATGGAGAGAAGTTATGAGAATTCTTGATTTAGCCCTCAAAGATTTATCCCAGATGTTGCGCGACAAGCGGTCGATGGTGTTCATCGTTGCGATGCCGATCATATTCACGCTCTTTATGGGATTTGCCTACCGCGGCAGCACGCAAAGCGACGAGAATGCAGACAACCGGATTCCGCTCGCTCTGGTCGACCCGGAACCCGAGTCCCGTCTAAATAAGATGCTCTTCACCCGGTTGGACTCCTCTGACTCGATTCGGATCGTTCCGATGAATGAAGACGAAGCCATGGATGCATTCCACAAGGGCGAAGTGGCCGGGGTGTTGGTAATTCCGGTTGGTTTCAGCGAGCAGGCTGAGGTGGGTCGCGAAGCAGCGGCGCAGTTGAATCTGATCGCGGAGGCTGGCTCCAGCGCGGGACAATCGCTCTATCAGTCACTGCGAGTCCCGATATCTCAACTGATGAGTGCAGTGGAGGTTGCGCGTCTCAGCGCGGCGGTGCAATCGAATGCTGATGAGTACGTCCCTTCGCTTGAATTGGCCTGGAGCAAATGGGATGAGAACTCGAAGCTGAGCTTGGTGCACGTGGAGCAGGCTGTGGCTGAACAAGCCGAATCAGACTGGACCGGCGGCAATCCGTACAATCAGGCTTCGCCGGGAATCCTGGTGCAGTTTGCAATCTTTGGCTTGATCACGTCCGCGCAGATATTGGTGCAGGAACGCAAGACGCGCACGCTGCAACGATTGATGACCACGGCCATGAAACCTTGGGAGATCGTGGCGGGGCATCTGCTGGCAATGTTCGCGTTGACTTTCTTGCAGACCGCGATGCTCGTGATCTTTGGTCAACTTGCGTTAGGTGTGGATTACCTGCGTGAACCGATCGGCACGTTGCTGGTTTCCATTATGTTGGGGCTCTGGGTCGCTTCCATGGGCTTGCTGATCGGTGTGATCGCCAAATCCGATGACCAGGTGATTCTGTATTCGATGATCGCCATGTTCCTGTTCTCCGCGCTCGGCGGTACGTGGTTTCCGCTCGAAGCCGCGGGCGGCGCATTTGGCGCCATTGGCAGAACGCTACCTTCTGCGTGGGCGATGAATGGGTATCAAAATATCCTGATCCGCGGGCTGGGGTTGGGATCAGCCTGGATGCCAGCCATGATTCTGTTTGTCTATGCCCTGGGCTTCTTTGGCCTGGCTGTATGGCGGTTCAGGAAGATGGATGTCTAAGCCTGTCCGACTGGATGGGCAAAAGACCCCTCCAGTTCATGAGGCCATTTTGCACCTGGAAGCGTATACTGAAATATAGAAATCAAAAGGAGGTTTCTGATGAACGTCAATAAGGCAAGTCTCTTTTGGGGCATCTTGCTGATCGGTGGTGGTGCGGTGGCACTTGCCCAACAGTTTGGCTACCTGGATCAGCTCCCGGAAAGCGCCTGGATGTGGGTCTTTGCCCTGGTCAGCCTGGCGGCATTCCTTAGCTACGCGTTGAGCGGTTGGCGGGAGTGGGGCTGGCTCTTCCCGGCAGGCGTGTTCGGCGGGCTGGCGGTGACGATTGGCCTGGCAACCAACAATGTGGATAATGCCGCCGTTGGCTCGCCGCTATTCTTCGGCCTGCTGATCCCCTTCGTAGCAGCGTATCTCACAGATCGTTCCAAGAACTGGTGGGCGCTGATCCCCGGCGGCGTGATGCTCTTCCTAGCCATGACTACCCTGCTGGTCGACAACGTCGGCGGTGAGTGGGTCGGTTCGTTGTTCCTCTTCCTCATTGGGCTAAGTTTCCTGGTGGTGTATCTCAACAACCGTACGCGCCTGTGGGCTTTGCTGGTGGCATACATCATGGGTGTGTTGAGCCTTGCACCGGCCATGGCCTCTGGTGGAGGCGACACTGCCGCCTATTTTGGATCGGTCTTCCTCTTTGCAGTAGCTCTGCCGTTCTTCATCCTTTACTTCCGATCCGCGGAGTACTGGTGGGCGATCATCCCGGCAGGCGTGATGACGGTATTGGCGTTGATCGCGGGTGCAGCCATCGCGGGCTGGATTCGCAATGCAAATCAAGGTGGATATGCCAATGCCTTTCTGATGGGTGGCCTGGCTGTGACCTTTGCAGTGGTGTGGCTGCGTCACGCAAAAGACTGGGCAAAGGTTGTGGCCATTGTTCTGGCCGGGCTGGCGATTGCCTCCATTTTCTTCGTCAGCTATTACGAGATGTTCTGGCCCGTGGCCATCATCCTGGTGGGAGCATATCTGCTCTACACTGCCATGCGGCCGAAAGCAGTCCACTAACCATTTGAGACAATTTTGAGAAGCTCCCCCACAGGGGGAGTCTTCTTGCTCCGCCGACTCATCCTGACAAGTTGAAGCCAACAAGCGGCAAGATGTAGTTGAATCTTAGATAAATGATGAATGCATGGATATCAAAGCTGCTCAACAGGATGTACGAAACACATTTATGCACGGCTCCGTGGGACAAGCTGTTTCCGGGGTCATCTGGCTGGCTTCGGCAGTGCTCGGGACCCGGGTTGGTGAAGGCTCTGCCATCTTCCTGCTAGTAGTGGGCGGAGCATTTATTTTCCCACTGACACAACTGACTCTGCGCCTGCTGGGTCGATCTGGTGCTTTGCCAAAAGGCCACCCCATGAATCAACTCGCCACACAGGTGGCGTTTATTGTCCCATTCAGTCTGCCGTTGATCGGAGCCGCATCCCTGTACAACATCAACTGGTTCTACCCGGCCTTCATGCTCGCCGTGGGCACGCACTATCTGCCGTTCATGTTTCTGTATGGGATGTGGGAATTTGCAGCCCTGGCTGGCATCTTGATCTTCGGCAGCGTGAGTATCGGCCTGTGGCTGACGAATTCATTTACGTTCGGTGGGTGGTTCACAGCGGTCATTCTCCTGGCGTTTGCTCTGTGGGTTCGGCGTAGTTCTGTTTTCTCGAGGCGATAATCCTATCCACCAGGCCACACTATCCATTCGGATAGTGAAGACTCTCCCATTGGCGGGGGAGTCTTTTTCTGTCCTGCTTATAATGTATGCCGGAGCCAAAATGAAACCAACCATGCGAAATTACCAGAACGAGGAAGATTACTGGTGCATCCGCGAGTTCCTGCGCGATGCCTCACTGCACAACAACCGCCATGATTTCTCATGGTGCCTTCTGCGCTGGGATTACTGGCGCTGGCACGTCAACGAGAACATTTTCCACATGAGGCTCGAGGATGTGATCACGCTCTGGGAGGTGAAGGGGCAGATCGTTGCCATGCTCAACCCGGATCACGACGACGAAGCATTCTTTCAAATCCATCCAGCTTACCAGGAGCATGTATCGATGGCCGAAATGCTGGAGGTCGCCGAGCAGAAACTTCCCAAAACGAAGGATGGCGGCAAAAAGGAATTGATCGTCTGGGTGAATGCGGCGGACGACTCGACGAAGGCCCTCTTCACCGAACGTGGATACACACGCTCTAAGTTTTCAGCCGAACATATGCGCCGCCGCTTCCTTTCCCAGCCGATCCCTGATTCCGTCTCCCCAGGCGGCTACACCGTCCGCGCGCTGGGTGACGAGAGCGAACTGCCTGCGCGCAGCTGGCTCTCATGGAAAGCCTTTCACCCGGATGAACCCGATGAAAAATATGAAGGATGGGAATGGTACAAAAATGTCCAGCGAATTCCGCTCTATCGCCGCGACCTGGATATCCTCGCTGTGGCGCCCGATGGAGAACTGGCCGCGTTCTGCACGGTCTGGTTTGACGATGTTACACGTACGGCGGTGTTTGAACCCGTGGGCACGCATCCGAATCACCAGAAACGCGGACTTGGCAAAGCGGTCATGAGCGAAGGCTTGCGCCGTGCACACAGGCTCGGCGCAACGCTGGCAACCGTCAGTTCATACTCGAAAGGCGCGCACGCCCTTTATGAATCCATGGGCTTCACAGATGTTGACCTGCTCGAGCCGTGGATAAAAGAGTGGTGATCATCGCGGGGTGGGATACTTGTCCTGACTGGCGGAGGGATATCCCGCCGAAAGCTCTGTCAGGTTAAAAACCTGACCTACGGTTCGTTTGTATATGGAGATGCACCTATGCCAAGACCAACCACGAAAGCAAGGAAGTCATGAGTGCACAAGACGAAATTCGTGCGCCAATTCAGACCTTATTCAGACCGGAGAATACAATGTTAAACGGGAACAACTCAAGGCTTGAAACGAAGCGGCTCGTGCTTCGTCCGATGCTTGAAGCAGACATCGACACGTTACATCTCATCTTCACGGACCTGAAAGTGATGGCAGCATTCGACCATCCTCCGTTCACCCGTGAACAAATGGAGCGCTGGCTGAAACGTAATCTCGACCATCAGCGTGAATACGGATATGGTTTGTTCTCGGTCATTCTCAAAGAGACCGGGGAATTGATCGGCGATTGCGGGCTGGAACAAATGGAGGTTGGCGGAGAGCAACTTGCGGAACTTGGTTATGACTTCCGCAGCGGCTTTTGGAATCAAGGGTACGCGACGGAAGCTGCATCTGCTGTGCGTGATTACGCGTTCGATGTCTTGAAGCTTCCCCGGCTGATCAGCTTGATCCGCGTCGGTAACCTCGCCTCGAAACGCGTGGCTGAGAAGGTCGGCATGACTCTGGCTGAAGAGTTCACGCGTTATGATACTCGATACTGGAAGTATTCGTTGAAGAACAAAAATGCCTGAGATCATTGACCCAAATACCTGCTCTGAAAACTGGAGACAACCATGAATCCGACCCTCACCTATTTTTCCCAGCAAGGCCCAATGTCTGACCCCGGCGCGCATCGTTCCCTCTTTGAGCATCTCCCTGCCTCCGTTCCAGATCTAGTAAAGATCGTCCAGGGAGTTACCATCCATGTCTTTTGGACGGAGCGCTATGGTTTCAAAGCTCCGGCTGAACGCATGGATGAACTGCAACTGCGCTCGATGGAGAAGCGCCTGGCGCGCACTTTGGACCTTGACCCGCGCCCGCTCACCGAGCCGCGGCCCATTGAAAAGAAACTGCTTGGAAACTGCCGCGACCACTCCTTGTTGCTCGTCGCCATGCTCCGCCATCAGGGAGTCCCTGCCCGGGCACGTTGCGGCTTCGGGGCGTACTTCATGCCCGATCATTTTGAAGATCATTGGGTGGTCGAATATTGGAATCAGGAACAGGGTCGCTGGGCATTTGTCGATTCGCAGCTGGATGAACTGCAGCGCGAGGTGCTGAAAATTCCATTTGATACTCTGGACGTGCCGCGTGATCAGTTCACGGTCGGGGGCAAAGCCTGGCAGATGTGCCGCAGTGGCGAACAGAACCCGGATAAGTTCGGCATCTTCGATATGCATGGACTCGGTTTCGTGCGCGGGAATCTCGTTCGTGATGTGGCAGCCCTCAATAAGATGGAACTGCTCCCGTGGGATTGCTGGGGCGTCATCCTCAACGAACAACTCGACGACCCTGACGACCTGGCCGCGCTGGATGAGATTGCGGCCCTTTCCGCCGGGGATGTTCCCGAGTTCGAGACGGTTCGGGCGCGCTATGAAACCGAGCGGCGTTTCCGTGTGAATAGCACATTGCTGAGCTATGTCGATGGCAATATGGTTCAAATCAATGTGGCTTAATTCGAACCTGTCCACCTGACCACACTATCCATTCGGATAGTGGAGACTCCCCCAACGGCGGGGGAGTTTTTTATTCCTGCAAGGTATGCTTGGAATCGCAATCATCTCTTCAGGAGGCTGCAATGAAAAAATTTCTGAAAACAATGGGCATATTGGCCGGACTGGCTGTCCTCGCCGTCGCTGCGACGGCCGCCCTCATGCCGTGGATGGACCGCTGGGGCGCCACCGATGAGGAGATCGCCGCGGCTTTCACCGGGGATGAGCTGGTCCCATCACCGCGCCTGGTCTACAACCGGGCCGTGACGATTAACGCCGCGCCACAAGCTATTTATCCATGGATCGTGCAGCTTGGAGCCGAACGCGGCGGTATGTACAGCTACGAATGGTTCGAGACAAACATGTTACAGTGTGAGTTGGTCAATGCCGATCGCATCCATGAGGAATGGCAAAACCTGAAAGTAGGAGATCCGGTCAAAATGTGCCCGGGTACATCAGGCCCGCCTCCCTACGAAGTGGCTCTTATGGAGACTAACCGGGCCATCGTGATGGGGCACCAGGATAACGGCAAATGGACTGACGTCTGGCAGTTCATCCTGCTCCCACAAAATGACGGGACTACTCGCCTCGTCCTGCGCTCGCGCAGCGCGATGGAAGGCTTGTTGTGGGATGTCATCCGGCCCGGCGAGTTCATCATGATGCGCGGCATGATGCTGGGCATCAAAGACCGCGCCGAAGGCACGGCACAGGGAGGCTAACAT
>DASTOH010000136.1:0-19982 GCA_035720235.1 Anaerolineales bacterium
GAACTCCCAGAGCGACATGCGCAGGATGTTGCGGTCAATGGCTGCGATCTGATCCAGAGGCCATTCGGGAGCATATTTGGCGATGAGTTGATCCAGTTCATGGGCAATGGGGAGAATGCCAAAGATGATTTGTCGGGCGAATTCAGCGAGGTCGTCCGTAAGCGGTGTCTCTTCTAGGCGGGCCTGGAATACCTCGCCGGGGACATGATTCGCGACATCCACTTCGTAAAGTACTTGCAGGGCCAGCGCACGCGCCCTGGTACGGGGTTTCATGCGGTATTTGCCTCAATCTCTTCGTAATCGATGTCTTCGATATGAATCTCAACTTCTGCCACGTCCATTCCGACCATTTCCTGCAGCGCGCGCGCCACTTGAGCCTGCACGTTGCGACTGACCTCACGGATGTTCACATCCGGTTTCAGGATGAGATATAAACTTGCAACCACGATATTATCTTCGACTTCGATCCGCACACCATTGTGGATGCCGCGTTTGAACAGGCGGTTCACGCCGCCCGTGACCTGCGCCATGCGGCTGACGCCGGGTACGCTCAACGCGGCCAGGCGCGTGATGGTCACCAGCACATCCGGCGCGACGGTGATCTTGCTTTCATTTAAGTCAGACATATCTATTCCTTATGGTCGGTGGTCGAGACGTCCCGAAGGGACAGTCGAGGCCACCAGTAACAATCCAAAGCTTGCTTGACACGGGTGATCTCGATATGTGGCGCCAACGAACAATGCCACTACTCGAACACCGAACTTTTTGTCACATCATCGCCATGCCACCATCGATGCCCAGCACCTGACCCGTGATATAAGAAGCCTGGTCTGAGGCCAGGAAGGCCACGGCGTAGGCGATCTCTTCCGGCTTGCCCTTGCGCGCCAGTGGCACCAGTTTGAGCGCGGCTTCCAGGGTTTCCGGCGGCATGGCGTGCAGGATCTCAGTATCCACAAAGCCTGGCGCCACTGCGTTGACGGTAATGTTGCGTGAGGCTATTTCGCGGGCCAGCGACTTTGTGAAGGCGATCTGTCCACCCTTCGAAGCCGAGTAATTGACCTGCCCCGGGTTGCCCATCTGCCCTGCCACCGACGCCATGTTGATGATGCGCCCCGTGCGTTTGCGCATCATGTGTTTGACGGCGGCTTTCGAGCAATTGAACGTGGACTTCAAATTGGTGTTGATGACGGAGTCCCAATCCACTTCGGACATCATCATGATCAGCGTATCCTTGGTGATGCCGGCATTATTGACGAGGATGCTCAGGTCGCCGAAGGTTTCGATCGTGTATTTCACGAGCGTTTCGGCCTGCTTGAAATCAGAGACGTCTGCCTGGAAGGCTGCGGCTTTGCCTCCCGCTTCCTGAATCTTCTTTACTACCTCTTCGGCCGCCTCAGGTGACTTGTTGTAATTCACCACCACAGCCGCGCCGCGGGTCGCCAGTTCCAGTGCCACTGCGCGCCCAATTCCCCGTGAGCCACCCGTGACCAGCGCGACTTTATTTTCGAGCGATAACGTCTCTGGCATATTCCATTCTCCTCGGCTGGGATTATACATCATGTGGAATAGCCGTACCGGTCTCCCCTCTATTTGGTGGGTGCATAAAGATCGAAACCAAAAATGTTCTGAAAGCCAAATTGTGAATATAAGCCGAAGCCTGCTTTGCTGGCCGTCAGAGCCACCAGGGCGTGTCTTTCTGAGGCCGCTTCGAATAACAGGCGCGCCAGAATGGCTTTCCCCAGTCCCTTTCTGTGATGATCTGGCAACGTGGCCATAACGTAAATGCCGGGAATGCCCGCTGCATGGATTAAGGCGCCTATCGCGGCCGCGCTGGATTCAGATTCACCAGCCAGAAACAATTTCACAGAGTCATCCTCCAGCCAATCTGAACGCATGTCTTCAAAGTAGGTAAGCGCCTCTCCATCCGGAAATCCAAAAGCCAGTCTGCGGATTTTACTGGCCCGACGCAAATCTGCCAGATTTTGAGCGCGCCAGACGGGGATGTGTTTTGGATATTTTGGGAAGCTGGTCAGATCTTGAGCAAGGGATGCAGCCATGGCAGGCAATGGTGCGCCATAGTGGACCAGACCATGTTTTTCCAGGAGGCCTGCAATGTCTTTTGGTAACGGCGACGTATTCATCCACCAGTACCAGGGCACACTTCTAGCCTCAAAGAAGGCCTTCAACGCTTCGATTTCCGCCTCTATTTCTGCTTCGCTCGTGCCTACCGGAAAGTTGCAGCCGAACGCCAGATTCAGCAGCGGAATCTTCAGTCCGGTTGAAGAGGCCTGAATTCCTTTGCCCTGAAACCTCATAGCCTGCGGACTGCGGGAGGACAGCCAGGCTTGGGCAGTCAGCGAGTGATGCTCGATCAGCGCTGTCAGTTCGGTCCGCGTTTTGCCAAAGATCTGGGTGATCGTCTCATCTGTTGCAAGCGCTGGCATGCAGAGTTACCTGTTGACTCTTAATCCCCAGGCCAGGGCGGCTCCACCGCCCAGAGAGATTATGGCCGCAAGCAAAAACGCGTCCTGCCAAAAACGGAGCGGAAATAAGCGAATCAACGTATCCGAAAACAGGAACATCCATGTGTCTCCTTCGAAGAAAAGCCGGTGGAATCCTACAAAGAAGTTCCAGAAGACATTTGGATTGATCGCAATGCCGATGACGACGATGAGTCCAATCGCGACAGCCAGCCCAATCATGAGCGATCCACCCCGCATCAACCCCTCACGATAAGCCTGCTCCCAATTCCCAATCCTGGCCCAAATCCCCAGCCCCAGCAAAAGGACCAGCACCCCATACCAGACGTTCAACGCGCCCTTCGTCACCCGCTTGACGTCCTCCATGTGACTCAGCTCGCGCTCGTTATACAGCGGGCTGCCATCCTCAAACTTTAGATCGCCGAGATACGAGATATCAGCGCTGTTGATGAGATACTCCAACGCATACGGCGCCCACTTCAGGCGATCTTCCTTGGTGAAGCCATATTCGTCTGGTGGGAAGTACGGCATGTTGTATTCGATTTTTAGGAATATGGGTGTGAGTAAAATGCGCAATCCCAGCCCAATGAGCGCGAGAGGGATCAGCAACGCGACCAACCACGAGAGGAGGACAGTCATTTTCATGTCACTTATTGTAAGCGAGAATATCTTCTTGAATTTGGAATCCTGGCTTTTATTAATTCGTCTATGGCGTTGGGCTGGGCGTTGCTGCAGGTTCTGGCTCTGGTGGCAAATTTACACAAACAGCCTGATAGGGCAATAGATCACCAATATATTGTACCCATTCGGCGCGGGTTAGGTTGCGGGGCAGACGTGAACAAGCCTCGGCAATTAGGTCTTCCGGACGATACAGCCACACACGAGCAGTTCCATCAGAACTCCCTGATACCACATACTTCCCATCCGGGCTGAAGGCAATAGAGGAAACATAATCCTCGTGGATCATCCGAGCGATTTCTGTACCGGTGAATGCTTCCCAGACGTGGGCCATACCCTGAGTGCAGGTACTACCCATAACCTGTGCAACCTTATCACACCCACCTGACACCACATATTTGCCATCCGGGCTGAAAGCGACAGCGGATATTCCTTCAGCATGGGTCATGCGGGTGACTTCCTCCCCGGTTGCGGCTTTCCATACGCGGACAGTACCTTGAGCACAGATAACACCCAAAAAATTGTCACATCCCCCTGATACCACATATTGGCTATCTGGGCTGAAAGCGACAGCAGATACATCGCCATCATATGTCATCCGGGCGACCTCTTTTCCGGTTGTGGTTTCCCACACGCGGGCCGTGCCATCCCAACTTGCCGAGACTACATATTTGCCATCCGGGCTGATCGCAACAGCCAACACAGCATTATCATAGGTTATGCGGGCAACTTCCTCCCCCGTTGCGGCTTTCCAGACACGGACAGTACCTTCTCCCGGAGCGCACATAGTACCAAGAGTAATTCCAATCGTGTCACATCCCCCTGACACCACATATTGGCCATCCAGGCTGAAAGCGACAGAGGATACCTCCTCTTGAGGGGTCATTCGTGCTACTTCTTTTCCGGTTGCTGCTTCCCATATGCGGGCGGTGCCATCCCAACTTCCCGAGACCACATACTTGCCATCCGGGCTGAAGGCAACGGAATTTACCTGTTGATCATGGGTCATGCGAGCAATCTCATTACCGGTGGAGGCTTCCCAGACGCGGGCGGTGGAGTCTCCGCCTGATACGACATACATGCCATCCGGGCTGAAAGCCACAGAACCCACTCCAGCATCATGAGTCATGCGGGCCATCTCATTGCCAGTCGATGTTTCCCATACCCGGGCAGTCCCATCAGAACTCCCTGATACCACATACTTGCCATCAGGACTGAAGGCGACAGAGAGTACATCACCACCATATATCATGCGGGCTACTTCCTTACTGTTGGATGTTTCCCACACTTGCGCTGTGCCATGCGTGCTTCCCACGACCACATATTTGCTATCTGGGCTGAATCTGGCCGCAGATACATGATCATCATGGATCATGCGGGTGAGTTCTGTGCTAGTTGCAACCTCCCAGACGAGGCCTATGCCATCCTGACTTCCCGAAAATACATACCTGCCATCCGGGCTGAATACGACAGATAGTACATAATCATCATGGGTCATGTGTGTGATCTCTTTGCCCGTGGCCACATCCCACACGCGGGCGGTACCCTGCGTGCAGATACGACCAAAAAGATTTGCGATCTTTTCACACCCTCCTGACACCACGTATTTGCCGTCCGGGCTGACATCGACAGACGTCACTTCCTCAGCATGGGCCACGCGAGTGACTTCCTTGCCTGTAGTTGTTTCCCACACAGTAGCGGTTCCATCTGAATTCCCCGAGATTACATATTTGCCATCTGGACTGAAGATATAAGCGTTTGCCAGAGCCTCAGAGCTCACGTGAGCAACTTCTTTACCCGTGGAAACTTCCCAAGTGCGGGCATCTGTACCCACTGAGAATACATATTCACCATCCGGACTAAAACCGACATGAGCCACTCTGGCATCGAGCGTCATGCGGGCAATCTCACTGCCGGTGGCAGGGTCCCAGACGCGTACAGTTTTATCCTCACTGCCCGAGACGACATATTTACCATTAGAACTGAAAGCCACATCATTCACAGCGCTATCATGCGTCATTCGGATGACTTCCTTGCCGGTGGTTGTCTCCCACAGGCGCGCAGTACCGTCATTACTTCCTGAAACGAAATACTTCCCATCCGGGCTGAAGGCAACAGAGGTTACATAATCACCATGAGTTATGCGAGAAACTGGAGAGGGCAGCGTATTGTTCTGCAAAATTTGTGCGGCGTCCACCGATGGAAGTAGTTGCATGGATTGAGCTGCCAGCAAGGCGGCAGTTATTTGCCTGGAATATCCAGTCGCCATCATTGATTGCGCTTGCGCCGCTAGCTGGCGTGCAAGCGCAATGTTTGCTCTCTCCTCCGCTAAAGCCTGCGCTGTTGCCCGTGCATTTTCTTTGTTTTCTGCATTGGCTTGGGCTGTTTGAGCCTCGGCGGCACTCGCTTCAGCCGCTACCTCAGCGCTACGTGCAATCCCGGCCTGAACGAACCCATACACCGCAAGAGCCGCTACAATGATTAATCCTGCGAAAGCTACGGCAGTTGTCGTCCTTCTCTGTCGATCAGTAACCTGCCTGCTTTTGAGGACATATTCGCGTTGCAAGTCAGTGGCGTATGGTTCCTTCGATGAATTTGCAACAAGCTGAATTTCGGCATCTTGCAATTCTTTCCCGTGCAACAGAAAGCCATTCTCACGATTGTTTCTCTCCCACTCCAATGCTTTAACCTGTAGTTGCCGATGTGCTTGCACCCACCCATAATCAGTTTTGACAGCAGTGATCAATTTGCCGAAGCCAGAATCGAAATCATCATTCTCGCGGATAAAAATCCAGTTCAGGGATTTCAGTTCAGCGGGGGCATCACCGGCATTGATGTCCATTACCACAACGGGAATCAATCGCTTGCCGTTTTTTGCGGCATGTTCGATTTCCTGTTTGCAGACTTTTGATCTAGCAGAATCTGGGCTGAGGAGAAAGAGAAAAATATCGGCTCCTTCAATACCCCTTTCAATCTCCCTCCACCAATCTACCGTGGGAGGGATGCCTTCCCAGTCAATCCAAAAATCCAGCCCCTGACCCTCAAAGGACTGGGTCAATTTGCGGGCAGTTTCGATGTCTTTGCGCGAGTAAGAGATGAACAGGCTGGACATGAATGCTCTATTGTAATCCAGCCGCATTTAATTGGATTCTTCCTTATCAACTGCGCTGGCAGGTGAGCTTTGCATTTTTTAGGGAATTTCGTTACACTCTGAACCGTTGAAACAGCATCGCCGGAATATCATAACCGAGGATCCCCATGCCCCTTCCACCCGTCCCCTCTTTCAAGCCTGTTGCCAACCCAAAGGCCATCGTTACCGCGCCGAACGTGCGCTTCACCGTTCTGACCGATCGTATGATCCGCATCGAATACAGCAAAGAGAATGCCTTCGAAGATCGCGCCTCGCAGGTCTTCTGGTATCGCGAGCAGCCGGTGCCAAAGTTCAAGAAGGCAGTCACTGACAAATCCGTTGAGATCGAGACGGATCATCTCAAATTGATCTATAAGATCTCACGGGCGGGATTCAAACCCAACAACCTGAGCATTACCCTGAAGCAGAGCGACGTAACCTGGCGCTACAGCGATACTGCCCGTAAGGCCGGCAATCTCAAGGGCACCGCTCGTACCCTGGATGGTGTCGCTGGCAGGACCAAGCTTGAGGATGGCCTGGTCTCGAAGGCTGGTTGGTCCGTTGTGGACGATTCAAAGACCCTGGTTTTCGATCAAAATGGCTGGCTGGTCTCACGTAGTGGTGACAAAGTCAGAAAGGACTCTCAAGACCTGTACTTTTTCGGTTACGGACACGATATCCCTGCGCTGCTGCGCGACTACACGCGGATCGCGGGGGAGATCCCGATGGTCCCGCGCTATATTCTGGGCAACTGGTGGAGCCGCTACTGGGCTTATACCCAGGATGAACTAAAGTCCCTGATGGAGGAATTTCGCAATCGCGATATCCCCCTCTCGGTCTGTATCGTGGACATGGACTGGCATATCACCAAGACCGGCAACAAATCGCTGGGCTGGACGGGTTATACCTGGAACCGCGAGCTCTTCCCTGACCCAAAGGGCTTCATAGATTGGCTGCACTCCCAGGGTTTGCGCACGGCGCTCAACCTGCATCCTGCCGCCGGCGTGTATCCGCACGAGCAACAGTACGAAGACATGGCCAGGTGGATGGGTGTTGATCCCACGAAGCAGAAGCCTATCCGGTTCGATATCTCCGACCCGCGTTTCATGGAAGGCTATTTTGAGATCCTGCATCATCCCTTTGAAAAGATGGGTCTGGACTTCTGGTGGATGGATTGGCAGCAAGGCAAGCGTTCACGCCTGGCGGGCCTGGATCCGCTGTGGGGGTTGAACCATCTCCACTTTCAGGACCTGGGCCGTGATGGAAGGAAAAGACCGTTCGTGTTCTCACGCTGGGGCGGGCTGGGCAATCATCGTTATCCTATCGGCTTCAGCGGCGATACGATCATCATGTGGCGCTCGCTGGCATTCCAGCCATACTTTACAGCCACGGCCGCCAATGTCGCGTATGGCTGGTGGAGTCATGATATTGGGGGCCACTTCTTCAAGGATGGCACACCCGAGCTGTATCTCCGTTGGGTGCAGTTCGGCGTTTTTAGTCCCATCTTCCGTTTGCACAGCACCAAGCTGCCCGGTCTCGAACGCCGCCCGTGGATGAAACCTGAACCGATCTATCACGCGGCGCGTGAGGCCATGCAGTTGCGGCACGCGCTTATTCCATACCTGTACAGTATGGCCTGGCGTGCGCATCAAACCGGAATCAGTCTGGTCACGCCAATGTATTATGGGAATATGGATTCAGCTGAGGCCTTTGAGGCTGAAGACCAATATTTCTTCGGGTCGGAATTACTGGTTGCGCCAGTGCTGAAACCGGTCAGCACGAAGACGGGGCTTGCTACGCAAAAGGTCTGGTTCCCGGCTGGGACCTGGTTCGATTTCTTCACAGGCGAACAACTCACAGGTGGAAAGACCCTCACAGTCAAAGCCAGACTCGAAGATATCCCTGTCTATGCCAGGGCGGGAGCCATCGTCCCTCTCGCGCCCCAAGTAAGCTGGGGCGGAATCGAGAATCCGAGTGAACTCGATGTTTATGTCTTCCCAGGCGCGGACAATCGCTTCGATCTCTATGAAGATGACGGCGAGACGACAGATTACCAACGTGGCAAGTATGCGATTACAGCGTTTACATTGGAGAAGAATACTTTCACCATTCAACCTGCGAACGGTGACAAGAGTCTCATCCCGGCGCAGCGCACGTATCGCATCCAGCTGCGCGGTGTGGATGAAAATGTCTCGGCTTCGTTGCCCGGTCAATATGATCCTGCCACGCGCACGTTGAGTTTGGAAGCGGTGACACTCAAGCCGCAGGACTCGCTTCAAGTACAATTGAACGGACTCTAACTGATCTCTCAACTTATGTGAAAAGAAGAACGCGCTTCAACAGTGCGTCTTTCTTTCTAGCGAACTTGTTCCTATGGAAATTATAGAAGACCGCTCCCTGAAAACATCCTTGCTTTTTCTCCAAAACTCTCTATAATCGGACAGTGTTTATGATGATTCGCGTATTTAAGGAGGACTTCATGAAACTACAGCGCGTGACTTCAGTTTTGATTCTTTGCATAGTCATGATAGTAGCAGGCTGCACACCCGCTGCACCTGAAACTGAAGCAGCAACTCAGCCACCACCGACTCGCGTTGAATCGACTGAGACAGATTCGCCTCCAAATACGGAAGTGCCCACGCTCGTTGCAACAACTAGTCCAACCATGGAAGTTGGCTTAACATATTATTATGTGGATGGCACGACTCTTGTGGCCGTGCCATCCGGTGAATTCCTGATGGGGGCAGATGGGCAGGATAACCCTGAACATACTGTGACTCTCGGGGATTATTGGATTTACTCCACCAAGGTCACGAATCGACAGTATGCTTTGTGTGAGGAACTGGGGGAATGTGCGGCGCCCGATCTGGAGGATAATCCCAATTATCAGGATACCACTCGTGCAAATGACCCGGTCGTTGGGGTCACGTATGACCAGGCAGTGGCGTATTGCAGCTTTGTGCAGGGACGTTTGCCAACGGAAGCGGAATGGGAGAAAGCGTCTCGTAACCCGGATGGAAGTCCCTACCCCTGGGGTGATACGGCTCCGTCGTGCGATCTGGCTAACTTCAAGGAATGTGTGGGTGGTACAACCAACGTGATCAATTACCAAACCGGGGCAAGTTTTTATGGTGTGCTCGATGTGGTGGGAAACACCTTCGAATGGGTTGCTGACTGGTATGCCGCGGATTATTATTCCAATTCCCCAGGCGAGAATCCCCAGGGACCTGAAAGTGGAACGACTCGTACCATACGTTCCAGCAGTTATGCCTCCAACGCCGAGCAGCTATCTGTGACCAATCGAGAGACGGAGGATCCTCAAAATCATCGCGCGGACCTTGGCTTCCGTTGCATCGTCGAAGACCCAACCTACTTTGCCGCATTCTGTGAGTCGCCACTCGTGTATAGACCGGATGCCAATGCCGCCGCGCAACCAGCCGAAACCTGTCCGGCGCTCAATATTACGCAGGCGCCGTACTGTTCAGGTGATTTGCCACTGACCAATATAACTTTCAGTGGGCCACCAGATGCCAGCATCGACTATGCCAATTGCACGCCATCCGGCAACTCCAATCTGGTTACATGCCAGTCACCGGAGACCATTGTTTCCATTACGGCGAGTTGTCAATTGAGTCTGACTGGAAATCCTGCTTGTCCAGGTGGATATACCCAACAGGATAACCAGTGTGTGGCCAATGGCAGTGCCGGTCAATGTTTGATCGGGAATTACGACTCCGCTCAACAGTGTTGTACCATTCAAAACTCAACAGAGTTGGCTTCAATTTCGCATATATGTCCGGCGGGTACTTTCTATTCCAATAGCGAAGACGCATGCCTTGCCTACCCGGTGAAGGAGATTGTTTCTGTCTCCGCAGAAGTCGATTTGATCGCAGTGGCTTCGTGCATCGCGGCCAACAGTGGCAATAATAGCGGAGGTGGAGGAGGCGGAGGCGGAGGCGAAGAGGGTAGTTCGACCTCACCGGCCCCTACAGTTCCATCTTGCGCAATCGGGGACTGGGATCCGGGGCGAAATTGCTGTGTTTTTCTGGAAATCTGCTATGGGTAACACAACTTTGCTGGCCCGGCTGGATAAGTTTATTTGGGAAACAGCATCTTTTTGTGCCCTGCAACACTGGCAAGATGACCAAGGTTTTGCATTTTAGCTGCTTGCCTAAAAACTTTCATTTTGCTGCGAGATTGAGATTAGACCTGTTCTCATCTCGTATCTTGAGCTTCATTTTCGCTCTCATCACGTGGGTGATTTTTTATCCGGGCATCCTGTCTGTCGACTCGCTCTCCATAATCCGTGAAGCCCGTCTTGGCGATTTCTCAGATATTCGCTCGCCGTTCATCACAATCCTGCTCTCCTTGTTTCTCCAGGCAGGGGGCACGCTTGGTTTACTGACACTCCTGCAATGCCTTCTGGGTTTCTTCGGGTTCC
Organism: Anaerolineales bacterium; assembly: GCA_035720235.1. Classification (GTDB taxonomy): domain Bacteria; phylum Chloroflexota; class Anaerolineae; order Anaerolineales; family Villigracilaceae; genus Defluviilinea. The sequence goes on from DASTOH010000136.1 coordinate 10,730, forward strand.
GCCGCCTGGCCCTCGCGATCACAGAATTGTTTTCCATCGAAAGGGCGAGGCAGGAATGGATCGCCTGCTTTGTGATCGTCGTTCTGACGTTGCCCTTAACACCGATGCCGGTCTACTTTGCGACCTTCTGGCTGGACACCTGGCTGGCTATCTTCTTGTTGTGGGTAGCAGCCCTATTGCTGGAACTGGCAAACGACACTTCCACGGTTGTCTCTGGAAAAAACCGGGTGAAGATCTTCCTGTTGATCATGCTGATGATATTCGTCATGCTTACGCGGTTGAATTCCCCGATCCTGCATCCAACTCTGACGCTCGGGCTATTAAGTGTTTTGTGGAAAAAGTCGATTTCGCGCAAAGCGCTTCTTGCCCTGGCTCTTAGCCCGTTGCTGTTCTATCTGCCCTTCGTTCTCATGCAACATGAAATCATCGGTGTGAAACGTGCACATCAGGAACGAATTGTCCTTGCTCTTGACCTTGCCAGCATGTTGACATACGACCCATCCATTTGTCAGACCCTATCGTTACGAAGCTGCGATATCATACAGGGCAGGCTCTCACCCGAATTTGTAGCCGGTAATGGTGCCATCGATCACACACTGAATCAGGGATTGGGCACCATGGAGCCCGCGTTCGTGGAACTAGCCTTCAGTTCATTTCTATTTCAGGATATGTGGGGCGCTGTCAAACATTATCCAGTCACCTATGCGGAAGTGAAAGTGCTCAATTTCATGGATTACATCCGCCCGCGTGACCGGTATTACTATCAGTCGTTCATGCATCCCAACAATCTGGGTTTTGTCTTTAACCCGCGTTTTGACATTGTTCGCAATAAGGTGTTTGTCCTGCTCCATGAAGTCTACGAACATCCAATTCTTAAATTCTTTTCCTTTGTCCATCTGCCCTGGCTAATTATCAATCTGATTGGCATCCTTTTCTGCTTCCTGTACAAACCGAAATCAGAACAGCTGAAGATTTTGTGCCTCATTCTATTTATCCCCGCCACGTACTACGGTTCCTACCTCATCGCGCTAACCGCCTCAGATTTTCGGTTCATGTATCCTTCCACCCTGCTTGTGCAGGTGATCATCCTCACGCTGATTGCACAGATCATTGCCGTGTGGGCTACTGCTGGCAGGTGGCGTGATACTCCTCTCGGGCAAAGTATTGAGACCATTCAGAAGGTGTGAAGTTGCGTGCTGCGCGCTGGCATATTTTTTGGATCCAGACCTGTGGGTCCATGTCCCACAGGATAAGGCTTCCGTCTACACTGCCTGAGGCTAACAGCTTGCCATCGGGGCTAAAGGCCACGCTCGTCACAAAGAGCGAGTGTCCTTTAAGCGGGTCACCGATAGGCTGACGCGACTGTACATCCCAAAGGACAATGGTTTTATCGAAGCTGCCAGATGCCAGTGTTTTGCCATCGGGACTGAAGGCCACGCTTAGAACTTTGTCCGTGTGCCGGATCAAAGGCCCGCCAATGGGGTTCTGGCTTTTCATATCCCACAAAATAATGTTGTTGTCATAACTTGCCGAGGCCAGTCTGTTTCCATCAGGACTGAAAGCGATGCTGCTCACTTGGCCTGTATGACCGATCAGTGGGTCTCCGAGCGCATGATGTGTGGCCAAATCCCAGAGGCGGATGGTGCGGTCAAAACTGCCTGATGCCAGTATTTTTCCATCCGGGCTAAAACCTAAACTCTCTACGGATTCTGAATGTCCAACGAAAAGATCTCCGATGGGTTCGCGGCTGGCAACATCCCATAAGCCGATCGTACTGTCGGCGCTGCCTGACGCCAGCAGACTGCCATCGGGGCTGAACGCCAGGCTGGTTACGGCGAGTTCGTGACGTAGGAGGGGTTGAGAGACGGGCTTTTGGGTTTTGGGATCCCAGAGCATAATGGCGCCATCGGCATAGCCAGCGGCAAGTATCTTTCCATCAGGACTGAAGGCGATGCTGTAGATTGCCTTTGCATACTCGGTCAAAGACTCTCCAGACTGCTTAAGTGTCTGAGTATCCCAAAGGAGGATCGAATTGTCGTTCCCGGCGGAGGCAAGAATCTGGTTATTTGGGCTAAAGGCCACAGTTTGAACGGGCCCCGAATATCCTCTCAGGTATTGGCCGACTGGCAAGCGCGGTTCTATAGCCCACAGAATGATGGCCGTGTCATCGCTTCCTGATGCAAGCGTCCTGCCATCCGGACTAAAGGCAATGCCATGCACCAAATTCGAGTGCCCGATCAGCGGCTGTCCGATGCGTTGGCGGGTTTCCATATCCCAGAGAATTATCGTATGGTCATAGCTGCCGGAGGCGAGGATACTTCCGTCAGTACTGAAAGCAAGACCCCGCACGGTGTCCAAATGTCCCGTGAGTGGCGCTCCCAGTGGCTGATGAGTCTGCGCATCCCACAAGATGATGTTTGTGTCCTGACTGCCGGAAGCTAGAATCTTGCCGTCTGGACTGAAGGCGACGACTTTGACCAGGTCTGAATGCCCGGTGAGGGGTTCACCAATGGGTTGGCGCGAAACCATATCCCACAGGATGACGGTCTTATCTTCGCTGCCAGAAGCCAGCAGGGTACCGTCAGGGCTGAATGCCAGGCTATACACGCCATCTTTATGAGCGGTCAGGGGTTCGCCCAGTGGTTGATATGTTTTTGTGTCCCACAGGACGATCGTGTTATCAAAGCTTCCAGATGCCAGAATTTTTCCATCCGGACTGAACGCCAGGCTTCTGATGGTATTCGAGTGGCCTTTGAGCTGATTGATCATCTCGTGACTCTCCACATCCCACAGGATGATGGACATATCATCACCACCCGATGCGACTGTCTTACTATCCGGGCTAAAGGCGACGGTTTGCACATAGCTTCTATGGCCCCGCAGCGGCTCGCCGACCGGTTGGCGGTTTTGAACATCCCACAGGATGACCGTACGATCGTAGCCACCTGAAGCGAGCATCTTGCCATCCGGGCTAAATGCGACGCTTACGATGACATCTGAATGTCCGTTCAAATACTGAATGATCTGCGGATTGGCGTTGAGATTATCGAGCAGGCCAGCCCGAGTGCTCGGATTATCCTCCGCATTGAATGCCTCCACCCCGATCAACAGCGAGAGCAGCGCTTGTTTTTCCCGGAGGGCGACGGTCTGTGCCGCAAGCTCCCGGACACGCGCGATACGTGTCTGCTCTTCCGCATCCGCCTGGGCAGTTTGAGCTGCATAGGCGCTATGTTCTGCGTCCACCTGAGCTGTCTGCGCAATATTTCTCTGGTTGGTGGCGTTGTTTGCCTGTAGCAGCCCGAACACAGCCAGGGCCGCCATGATAATTGCCGCGACAATCGAAATGGCCGTGACCATTCTGCGCTGGCGGTCAGCTGCCTCACGACTGCTCAGGATATATTTCTGTTGGATCTCAGTGGGATTTGGGTGTTTGGTGGCATTGATGGTAAGTTGAGTTTCAGCCTCCTGCAAATCCTTACCACGTAACAACAGGCTGTGCTCAAAACCCCGGCGCTCCCATTCCAAAGCCTTCACCTGCAAACGACGATGGGTCTGTACCCAGTCGTAATCCGTCCGGATGCCGGTAAGCAATTTTTCAAACGCTGCGTTGAAATCATCCTGCTCGCGTACAAAGATCCAGTTCAAATGGCTGAGTTCAGTTGGTGCTTCGTCACCTTTAATATCCCGCACGACGAGCGGAATCAACCGTTTGCCGTTCTTGACCGCCGATTCGATTTCCTGTTTACAGACTTTGGATTTGGCAGAATCCGGGCTGATCAGAAACAGGAAGATATCCGCCTCTTCGATGCCCTTCTCGATTTCCTTCCACCAATCCACCGTCGGCGGAATACCCTCCCAGTCGATCCAAAAATCCAGCCCCTGGCTCTTGAAAGCCTCAGTCAGTTTACGGGCCGCATCGATGTCTTTGCGGGAATAGGAGATGAAAAGACTAGTCACGGATTTGCCTCGGTTAAATCGGAGATTTTTCCTGCCCTGTTAGGCTGCACTTAATGAACAGGATACGAATCAATTTCGATACGGAAATTATATTACAGACAAACACCAAATGTTCCTTTTCGCCTCATGCATATGAGGCGGTTGATTTTATTCAGAAGCCTTCTCGTTGATTTTTCCGGCTGCGAAAACTATCGTTGTTACTCCGAAATAGTACAAAACTCTGCCGGAGGTTGTACAATAAGGATCTGAAAGGCTTCAGCAAATCCAATCCGCTGCTGTAGGAAGGCTGGTGGACGTGCAAACCCAAACGAATTTCCTCCTTTCCTCGCAAGCCTTTGAGCCTGCCTACCTGCGTCTGTATCGTACAGGTGAATTACAGAAGCGGGCGCGCGAGGCAATCGAAACTCTCGCCTCCTGTCACGTCTGTCCGCGCGACTGCGGCGTGGATCGGCTGGCGGACAAGACGGCGGCCTGCAAAACAGGTCGATACGCGCGCGTCAGCAGTTACTTCCCACACGTTGGGGAGGAGGATTGCCTGCGCGGCTGGAACGGCAGCGGCACAATTTTCTTCTCGTGGTGCAACCTGCGCTGCCAGTTCTGCCAGAACTTCGATATCAGCCAGGTCGGCCATGGCGAGGAGACTCGTCCCGAACGATTGGCCGAGATGATGCTGGAACTTCAGGCCCGGGGCTGTCACAACATCAACTTTGTTACTCCGGAACACGTCGTGCCGCAAATTCTCGAAGCGCTGGTGTCTGCGGTCGAGGGCGGATTACGACTTCCCATTGTATACAACACTTCATCCTACGACTCAATGGACAGCCTGCGCCAGATGGATGGCGTAGTGGACATCTACATGCCTGACTTCAAAATCTGGGACGCGCGTATGGCGCTCAAGTACCTGCTTGCCAGGGATTATCCCGAAGCCGCGGGGCGCGCCATAAAGGAAATGCACCGACAGGTGGGCGAACTGAAGATGGACGAGCGCGGCCTTGCCAAACGTGGTGTTCTCGTGCGGCATCTCCTCATGCCGGGCGCAGTAGCTGGAACGCGCGAGATCATGAAATTTCTGGCGCGCGAAGTCTCGCCGCATACGTATGTCAACGTGATGGCGCAGTATTATGCTGCTGGAAGAGTGTCAAATGAGAAGTACCCAGAAATCAATCGCCGCATTACACGACAGGAATATGCCGACGCCATCGCCGACGCGCAAAAGGCTGGTTTATATCGTTTTGATGAACGGCACATAGGCTGATTGCAGCTCTAAGATCTGCGCAGAAAAAGACTCTGAGCCTATGCCCAGAGTCTTTTCACTTGTTTACCTGTTTACGTGTCTACTTGTTTACCTGCATTACGGATAGACCCTCTTGATCGTCCTCGGGAAGGGGATCGCTTCGCGGATATGCTCGATGCCGCACAACCACGCCGTGACTCTCTCCACGCCCATGCCGAAGCCTGAATGAGGGACGGAGCCATACTTGCGCAATTCCAGATACCATTTGAAAGCCTCTTCGGGCAGCCCTTCCTTACGGATTCGCGCCAGCAGCGCATCATAATCGGACATACGCTCAGAACCGCCGCAGATTTCGCCGTAACCTTCGGGCGCCAGCAAATCCACCGATTTGCATACTTCCGGACGTCCGGGCCAGGGTTCCATGTAAAAGGCTTTCACTGCGCTGGGGTAGCCATATACGAATAGCGGCTTTTCATTGAGTTTCGTGAGTTCAACTTCGTGCGGCGCGCCAAAGTCCATGCCCCATTCGAATTTGAGAAGTTCCTTCTTTTCGGGGTCCGTCTCTTTTTCGTAAAGGTCAATGAGATAGTTTGCGGCATCATCATAGGACATGCGCGGGAAGGGTGTGGAAATATTCTGCAACTTGGAAACATCGCGATTCAGGAATTTCAGCTCCGCCGCGCAATCCTTCAACACGGATTGAACGATGGATGTGATCAGCTCCTCTTCGACCACCATCAAGCCATCCAGATCGCAGAACGCGATCTCGGGTTCGAGCATCCAGAACTCGGTGAGGTGGCGGCGCGTCTTCGATTTCTCGGCACGGAAGGTGGGGCCAAAGCAATAGACTTTGCCAAAGGCGAAGATGTTGGCTTCGTTGTAGAGTTGTCCGGTCTGGGCGAGATAGGCAAAGCCTTCGTCGAAGTAGGGCGTCTCGAACAGGGTAGTGGTCCCTTCGGCGGCGGCAGGGGTCAGGATGGGGGTATCGAGGTTGAAGAAGCCGTGGCTATCCAAATATTCGCGCACCGCGGACATAACCCGCACGCGCACTCGCAGGATGGCCCACTGGCTTTGCATACGGATCCACAGGTGGCGGTTGTCGAGGGCGAAGTCCACGCCGTGATCCTTGAGCGACATGGGATAATCGGGCGCCGCTTCCTGCATGATCTCGATTTGCTTCACGCCGAGTTCGTACCCGCCGGGGATGCCGGGCGCGCGCTTATCTTCACGTACCGAACCCGTAATGATCACCGCCGACTCTTGCGGAAGACGGATGAGGCGGTCGAAGACTTCGGGTTCCAGGTCGCCCTTAAAGGCCACACACTGGACAAAGCCAGAGCCATCACGGACCAGCAAAAAGCACAGCTTACCCTTGTCGGTGCGGTTGTAGACCCAGCCTTTGACGGTCACTTCCTGACCAACGTATTTCGAGATCTGTGAAACGCTGATGTGTTCAGCCATGTAGAAAATCCTTTTGTTCGTTGATTGGAGCAATTATAGCAGAGGGGACTTATTGTTTTCGGTGGCGGCGGACGCCCGAGGAGCCAGTGAGTGTGGATCATTCTTGTGGAAAATCCCATTGCGTTATACTTGCTGGTGACGAAAATTGATCCGTCTACCACGAAAAGGAAATCTCATGTCAACTCGTTACAAAATACGCCAAAAGCTATTCTCAATCGGAGATGATTTCTGGATTGAAAACCAGGAAGGCAGAAAAGTCTACAAAGTGGATGGCAAGGTGCTGCGCATCCGCAAGACACTTGTTCTTGAAGATTTGAATGGTAAAAAGCTTTGTCAGATTCAAGAGCGTCTGCTCGCTATCAAGGATACGATGGTGGTTGAAGATCCAGATGGAAGGGATATGGCTGTTATCAAAAAAGCGCTCATCGCCCCGCTCGGTGACCGCTGGGATGTCAACGTCAAAAATGGACCAGACCTGGATGTGCAGGGCAATATCCTCGACCATGAATATTCGATCACGGAAGGACGCAGGAAGGTTGCCGAAGTGTCCAAGAAATGGTTCAGCCTGACGGATACCTATGGCGTGGAGATTGACTCAGGGCAGAATGATATCCTCATCCTGGCGGTGGCGATTGCCATCGATATGATGGCGCACGACGAAGATCAAAATAGCAAGTAAGTCAAAAGAGTCTTGGGTAACCGAGACTCTTTTTTGATTCTATGAAATGAGACAAAATGCTATTGCAATTCTTTCTCTGCTTGTGCCGAACCGATCGCGTTGACGATGACTCCTCCCAGCACCACCAAACCACCCAGCAGGGCAGATTTTCCCATTCGTTCGCCAAGGAATAAAAACACCCACACCGGATTCAAGATGGGTTCCAGCGTGCCGATCAGATTCGCTTCAAGGGCGGGGATGTGTTTGATGGCTTTGGTGAAAAGAATAAATGCCAGCCCGATTTGAATGACACCAAGATAGGCGATGCTCAACCAGTCAGTAACCGTCCATGATTCTTTCAAAATGGACGGAAACCCGAAGATGGCTATGACCAGACTGGCGATGAGGATGCTGTCTTCCGGCGATCCATCCTTTTGCGCGCGGAACGAGACCATCATCACGGCGGATGTCACGCCGCTGAGTGCGGCGAGGATATTGCCAGACAAGCCTTCCGGGCTGAGTTGGTCGCCGAAGAACAGGAGCAAGCCGAGAAAGATAATACCCATCGCAATCCAATCGGTGCGGGATGGCTTTTCGTGCAGGAACCAGTACGCAAGCAAGACCACGTAAGTGGGAGCGGTGTATTGCAGGAAGATGGAGTTGGCGGCGGTGGTCAGCTTGGTGGAGGTGATGAACAGAAATTGGGTCGCAATCGAACCACCTGCCGCCAGCAACGTCCAGCGTGTGATCTTTGTGGGGAGGCGGCGCATGTAGAGCAGAAACACCAGGCTCGTGAACAGTCCACGCCCCGCCAGAATGGACACAGGTTGCCAATCGAGCGCCTTGACGAAGACCCCGGCGGTGCTCCAGAGCAGGGCAGCAAGGATGAGAAAGAGGATCGCCTTACGGCGTTCGGTGAGGGAAGTCATGGTTAATCCTTTGGGCTTTGTGGTGAGAGCCTGCGGATTATACCGGAAGATATTTATCTACCCTTTATTGATATTTGATAATTATCTTTGCTAGAAATATCTCAAAGTTTTGTATATCATCTTTGCTAACATGCTTTCTGAGATCTTCATCTTTAGAATACTCAGGGAAATTTGTTGAAGAGAGAACATGTTCTGCTATTGCATCGGTCGATGCTACACCAAACCATAAAAGCGCTAATGTTTCATCAGTTAATGAAGGGGTAGGTTTTGAAGATGGTAACATGTACCGTATGGCATCACCAACACTATTTTCATCAAAAATGCTTCCTGCAACACTCTCCTGCTTTTGATGAGCAAGATTTGAAAGCAGACTATATAGCCTCATCCAGTTTGGTAAATTTCTCTGTTTTGCCCAGTTTAGAGCTTCATCTGGAAGTTTTAGTTTGCCTGCCTTGTATTTTCCAAGAGTGTCTGGGTTTTCGTTTAGATACCCAAGTAATGCGATTCTTTCCATTAAAGAGCGAAGCAATATAAGTGTGTCGCCGGTGTAACCCATTCTTATCAGATGTATTAATGGCAAAAAAGCTTTATAGGTTGAGATGCATGTAAGTACTAAATCTGGATTTCCATCTCCCTTAATTACTTTGGTAACGGAATTATATAACCCCCTCCAAATGTAATATAACAGAACGCTAATAACACCTTCGTAGGATTCGTCTAGAGAACGGTTTTGCACATTAGTGAAAAAGGCGTTTCTGAAGTTTTCAGGTTTTCTGACAATCGACAGATGACTCATTGTTTTCCTCGATTATGCCAAGTAATTGAATGTGTGGAGTTGAGTTCGCCGACATATTTGGTACACCTTTTTCAAGGAAATTCAGTAAATCACAGATTGAGGTGATATGTGAGTTGGAATGGCAGCAATGGTACCATAGAGTTTCTCGATGGAGCGGATCAGCAACTTGCTAAAGCGATGCAGGCGAAAACGGGCTTCGTCCACGCGTCGCGGTCCGG